>NZ_JAMRYX010000071.1 GCF_024448135.1 Methylocystis suflitae | reverse complement strand
CGACTCGGCCTCTTGAGTGCAGCGCCGGGGTTAGCCGCCGCGCTCGCCCGCATGATGGCTGATCCCAAGCCGATGCGTTGCGTCGTGGCCGCATTTGCTCTCAAATCGCCGCTTGCACGCATGACGACGGATGGCCCGCATGTTGAAGGTTTTCTGCGCTCCCGCGAGATATGTTCAGGGTCGCGACGCCACGAGAGTCCTCGCCGCTGAGTTGGTAAGGCTCGGCATTTCAGGAAAAGCGCTGATCATCGCGAGTCCGACCGCGCGCAGGGCGTTGGAGCCCGCATGGCGCGAGACGTTCCAAGCCGCCGGACTCGACTATGCGATTCTTGATTTCGGCGGAGAGTGTTCTTTTGCGGAGATTGCCCGGGGCAAGGAAGCGGCGCGCCGGGTCTCGGCCGCGTCGATCGTCGGCGCCGGCGGCGGCAAGACATTGGATGCCGCCCGCGCCGTCGCCGCGGAACTTGAGCTTCCCGTCGCCTGCTGTCCAACGACGGCGTCGAGCGACGCGCCCTGCAGCGCGCTTTCGGTCGTCTACACAGAGGACGGGGTGTTCGAGAAATGCCTCTTTTACCGGCGCAACCCCGATCTCGTGCTTGTCGACAGCACGGTCATCGCGCGCGCGCCGGTGCGCCTGTTGATCTCGGGCATGGGCGATGCGCTCGCCACTTTTTTCGAAGCGGACGCCACGATCCGCGCGCATCGCAACAACGTCGCTGGGGGCCTGAGCACAATCGCGGCGGCCGCGATTGCCGAGCTCTGTTACAAAACGCTCCTCAACGACGGGATATCCGCCGTCGCCGCGGCGCGGGCAGGGTCGATCACGCCGGCGCTGGAACGCATCATCGAAGCGAACACGCTGCTCTCCGGCCTCGGGTTTGAGTCGGGCGGCCTTGCGGTGGCGCATTCGGTCCACAATGGGCTGACGGCCGCGCCGGAAACGCATGATCGGCTGCATGGCGAAAAGGTCGCCTTCGGCACGTTGGTGCAGCTCGTTCTGGAAGGACGGCCGCGTTCGACGGTCGATGAGGCCATGGGATTTTGCCTCTCGGTCGGCTTGCCGATCACGCTTTTCGAACTCGGGCTCGAAAATCTATCGCGCGACACGGCGCGCGCGATCGCCGAGCGCGCCGTCGCCGCCGGCGAGAGCGCGCATAATGAACCCTTTGAGGTGACGGCCGGGACTCTCATGGACGCGATTTATGCCGCCGACTCCATGGGCGTCGCCTTCAAGGCGCGTGCTTCATAGCAGGCAGGCCCCCGCGCGCGCCTATTCCGTCAAGGAAGAAAGAACGGCGTCGGCGGCGCGAAGGGCGAGCGCGGCGATGGTGAGCGTCGGATTTGCGGTTCCGCCGGTCGGGAACACGGCGGCGCCAACCAGAAAAAGATTTCGGTGCGCGTGCGCGCGCAGGTTTTTGTCGACCACCGATGTCGCCGCGTCTTCGCCCATGCGCGCCGTGCCCATGATATGGCCGGCGCCTTGGGCGTCGTCCTTGTGCCAAAACGCCTCCACGCCGATTTTTGCAAACATGTCTTCATGCAGATGTTTTGCGTTGCCGAGCGCGCGTTCGGTGTAGCGGTCGAGTTGAAAGTAGATCGCTGGGCGCGGCAGGCCGGTCTTTTCGATGTGCGTCCTATCCAGCGTCACCCTGTTGCTGGCCAAGGGCAATTGCTCCGTCAATGCGGCCACGCGAATGTGCCGCGACGTCTGCTCTCTGAGCGCCGTGTCGAGCGCCTGTCCGCGCAGGCCGCCGAGCGCCAGTTCGCGCGCGGTCGATTCGGGCGCCCCCGTCGGCCAGCTCCACCCTTCATTGCCGAATTCGAATCGCAAAGCCGAATTTGCGCCGCGGTCTTTCAGATCGCGATAATTCTCGATCCCCGATGTCGCGCCGGGTCCGCGGTAAGGCCAGACGGGTTGGCGCGTAAGGGCCCAGCTGAGCTGAATCGGATGATCCATCAGATTGCGCCCGAGCTGATCCGAGCGATTGGCGACGCCGCCAGGAAAGGACTCGGAGGCTGAGGCCAGCAGGAGTCGCGGCGTCTCGACGCCGTTGCCGGCGATGCAGACGGCGCGCGCGAACACGCGTCCGGTCGCGCCATCCGATCGTATGAACCTGACCGCTTCGACGCGCCCGTCCGGGCGGCATTCGATGAAATTGGCGCAGGTCTCCGTCAGCAGCCGCGCGCCGAGAGATTGGGCGCGCGCGACGTGAATGGTCGCGTCATATTTCGCTTGGATCGGACAGATGGGAATGCAGCTGGCGCTGCCGTGACAGGCCGGTCGGTCGCCGGACGGCTTCGAGAGGCGCGCCTGCGGAGTCGGGCGGACCTTATAGTCGGACTCCTGCAATGCGCTGCGCCATGCGCGATCGAGGAAGCTCTGTGCGATCGGCGGAAAAGGGTAGGGCGCGGAGCGCGGCGAGCCAAGATCGTCGTCATTGTCTCCGGCGACTTCGAGTTCCTGTTCCGCCGCGCAATACCATGGCTCGAGATCGGCGTATGAGATCGGCCAATCAACGCCGAGGCCGAAGCGCGATTTCATCTTGAAATCGTCGGGAACCAGTCGAATGGCGGAGCCCAGCCAGTGCCACGTCGTGCCGCCGACCTGGCGCAAATAGGTCGAGTTGAACGGGCGAGGCCCTTTTTGCGCATAGAACGCATAGGGCTTGTCGGTTTCGGGATGCGGCGCGAACGCGGCCTGTTCATAGGCCGACTCGGGAGTCTTTGCAGAAGCGCTCTGGTATCGTCTCACCGAGGCGGCGCGGTCCACGCGAGGGCCGGCCTCCATAATAATGACTTTCGCGCCTTTGCGCGCGACGCGAGAGGCGACCAACGCGCCGGCGACGCCAGAGCCTATGACCAATATGTCGGCATGAATATCCATATGGACGCCTCACTCCTTAGTCGGTGCAAGCGCCCAACTCGCGGCTTCGCCGGGAATGCCGCCCGGCCGCGCAAATCCCATCGCGTCCCACATCAGCGCGCCCGTGTAATCGACGCAAATCATGCGTCCAGAGTCGACGGTTTGACCGGAATACCAATCCGCCACAATTCTTCGCGCAAGACGCTCCGAGTCTTTATCGTGTAGAGGGTCTATGCTGCTCAATGCGCCGCGATCGAGCCCAAGACTCTGCAGATAAATCCGAGCCGAATCGACCTGAAGACGCGTGCGTCCAGTGAGCTCGGCGCTGAGGCGAAGAAAATCGGCGAGATCGGAGGTTTCGGCCAAGCCGGCCCGATTTGCAATGCAGGGCGTGAGCGCGCCGAGCGCGCAGCCGATCAGAAGCTTTCGACGCGAGACGCCACGATCCTTTGCGCGCATGTGCATTCTTGCTTCTTAAAAATTTCCGGGACCGGCCAGCGCTTCAGCGCTCCGATACGACCTTCGCGTCGAACGCCTTGATCGCTTCCTGCGACAGTGAAGACGTTAGCAAGTCTTCGAGAACGGACGGCGGCGCCGTGATGTCGTGACTATACCGCAGCCCAGCTTCGACAGTTTGTCGATCCGGAAAACTTGCAAGCAGCAAGGTCCGTTCGGCGCTCTTGACGATCGCGGCGACGCTTTCGAGCTGCTTCTCCCAATCTCTTTCATGCCGCATGAGCCTGCCGAGATATACCGCGACGCCGTCCGCGCCCGCCTCCATCGCGACATAGGCCTGCGCCGCCGTGAATACCGCTGTCGCCAAAGATGCGCAGCCGATGTCTTTCAGCGAACGGCAGCACGCGAGGCTCGTTGCAGTCGGCGCAAGTTTGATCCAAAGCTTTTTTTCGCGCGCGGCTTTCAGGTCGTCGATATAACATGCCGCTTGCCACAGCGCGTCGTCTGCGCTTCCAACCGACTGGATCATCAGCTGATGAATTGAGCCGATCTCAGCGGACATTCCGCAGAGCTTGCGCGCCGCGGCGACGTACTCATCCAACGACAAAGTTTCCGCGCCGGCGGCGCGGGCGATCAATGCCGGATTGGTTGTGAAGCCATGCACGCCCGGAAATTTCAGCGCGTCCAGGATCGCGTTTTGATCCGCCGTATCGACGAGAAGCATCGGCCCTCACATCGGAATATTGTTGATTTTGACCGTAATCGCCGCGGACGTGTTCACAAAGCCTTTTTCCTTGTGCTCAACACGACGCTTTTCGGATTGGCGAGAATGGCGTCCCAGAATGTTTGTCCGTAACGCTCAATTCCTTCCTTAGACACGGCGAAGGGCGTCCATTCGGCGTCAGCAAACCCTGCCTGCGCCAGCGCGTCTTCGTAGGCGCGACGACTCCATTGCGTGAATTGGATCGAGAATTTCTCATCGCCGATAAAACTCATGCGGATGCGTAGGCTCCGCGGGCCGCTACCGATCTCTTCGAGAAAGAATCCATATGGGAGCGTATCATCTCGGCCGTTGATGAAGTCCGGATTGGGCACGACGGCGACCAATCTGCCGTCGGGAATCACATTCGCCGCTACAGATCTGAACATTTGCGCAAGCGTCTGCTCGTCCTCGGCATAATTGAACAGAAAGGCGGCGGTCGCGACGTCAAAAGAACCAAACACGGTCATCGCCGCGGCGTCGCCGACCTCGTAAACGATCCCCAGCGCGTTTTGGCTTTCTTCATGCCGCGCGGCTTCAATCATCGCGGGCGACAGATCCACGCCGAGCACATTCTTTGCGCCAAGTCTTTTGAGAAGCCGGGAATAATGGCCCGTCCCGCATGCGTAGTCGATGGCGCTCGCGCCTGAAAGATCGCCGAGAACCGATTGGACGGTTGGCGTTTCCAGGTAATTCGTATGGTCATCCTTCCGCGCTGCCGAATATTGCCGGCTGATTGTTCGATATTGGTCGTTCATGCGCATGTCCCGGAAAGTCGCTGCTAGGCTTCGAGATTTGGAACTTATTCCTTCAGCTCGACAGTGGCCATGGGTTCGCCAGGGAACGCTGCCGCGACGGCTCTTGAGGCAATTTGGCGAGGCCCGCGCTTGCGAGCTGATCGCTTCGCGCTGCAACCCTATCTCTCTTACGGACGCTACTGCGTCGACGACGCTGCGAGGCTAGCGCCACGTGCGGAGATCGATATGGAGAGAACCGAACAGTCAAACGCAGCTGGCGCCCGATGCGCCGGCGCAGCGCGGCGGTGACGCCAGGTGGCGTTCGTCGGAAAATCTCTGCTCGCCGGCGTCGGGGTCGCCCTCGTTCTAGCTTTGGCCGTCCTGTTCTTCGCTTGGTCGGGTCTCTACAACGTCGCAGCCAGCCAGCCTCATTGGGCGCTCACGCGCTGGTTCCTGGACTTCGGTTTGCGGCGTTCCGTCGAGACGCACAGCGCCTCCATCACGCCGCCGACGCTCGAGGATAAAAATCTGGTGATCCTCGGCGCGGGCCATTTCGACGGAGGCTGCGCGCCTTGCCATGGCGCGCCGGGGGGGCACAACGACCCGATCGTTGATCGCATGCTCCCAGCGCCGCCCGAACTCAACCGCGCCGCATCCAACTGGTCGACAGAGCAGCTCTTCTGGATCGTCAAGCATGGCCTGAAGTTTACTGGAATGCCGGCGTGGGTCGCGCAGCAACGCGACGACGAAGTGTGGGCCGTTGTCGCTTTTCTGCGCGCCCTTCCGCAGATGAGCGCGAGCCAATATCGGCTGTTCGCCATCGGCGACCCCGATGCGCGGCCGAATGATGGCGCTGAGATCGCCCGGAACGGCATGACGATGGAGGCGCTGACCCGATGCGTGCGCTGCCATCGTGGCGATGCGCAGCCCAAAAGCGCGCTCGTGCCCCGCCTCGCCGGACAGTCGCAGGCCTATGTCGAACGCGCGCTGCGCGATTTCGCCAGCGGTTCGAGGCCGAGCGGCATCATGGAGCCGATCGCCGTGGCGCTGGACGCCGCCGCGATCACGGCGCTGAGTGAATATTATGCGCGCGCGGCGGACCCGGCGCCGAGCGCGACGCCGATAGCGCCGAACGCCGATCAGATTGCGCGCGGCAAAGAAATCGCGACCAAAGGCGTCGCGGAATCGGGCGTCCCGCCCTGTCTGGTTTGCCATGGCGACACACGCGCGCCGTCCTTTCCCAAGCTCGACGGCCAATACGCGCCCTATATCGTGGGCCAGATCGAAATCTGGAAACGCGGACTGCGCAAAAAGTCGGGATATGGAGCGATCATGGGGACGATCGCTTCGCGTCTGACCGACGCGCAGGCGCGAGACGTCGCTGCCTATTTCGCGAGCGTCGCGGCGCCAACCGCGGAAAGGCCGGAACGGCCCATCCCGCCGCCTCGGCGTGGAGGCCCGCGTGCGCGATAGAAAGCGATTTTTGCGCATCGCGCGCGCCGCTCCGGCCTGCGTGCTGCTGGCGGGATGCGAGGGCGTTCAATCGACGCTCGCGCCGACCGGACCGCAGGCGCAACATGTTGCGCAACTCTTCTGGGTCATGGTCGCGGGGAGCGGCGCCATCGTGCTCGTGGTTGCTCTTCTGACGGCGATCGCGCTATTTGCGCCGCCGCGCCGCCGGGCGTTCCTGGCCGGCGATACTGTCGTGCTTGCCGGCGGGCTGGTCTTCCCCGTCGTTACGCTCTCCGCGCTCCTCGCCTACGGACTGGTTATGGTCGGCGCGGGGCCGGGAAAGATGGCGGCGAGTCCGGTTCGAATAGAGGTGGCGGGCGAGCGCTGGTGGTGGCGCGTCGTCTATCGCGACGACGCCGGCTCTGCGGTCGAGAGCGCCAATGAGTTGCGCATTCCGCTGGGTCGCGCGGTCGAGATCGAACTTACGAGCGACAACGTCATCCATAGTTTCTGGGCGCCGAAATTGGCCGGCAAGCTCGATATGATTCCCGGCCGCAAGACCGCGCTGACGCTGAGCGCCGAGAAAGCTGGCGTGAGCAGGGGCCAATGCGCGGAATATTGCGGCGGGGCGCATGCGCTGATGGCGTTCGACGTCGTGGCGATGCCGCAGAATGAATATGACGAATGGCGATTACGGGAGTTTCAGCCTGCGCGGGAGCCCACAACGCAGGAGACGCGAGAGGGCAAGGCGCTGTTTCTTTCGCATGGCTGCGGCGCGTGCCACACAATCCGCGGAACGCCTGCGGCCGGCCGGCTCGGACCCGATCTTACGCATGTGGGCGGCAGGATCTCGATTGGCGCCGCGATCCTCGCGACGAACGAAGCCTCCATCGCGCGATGGATCACGCATAATCAAGACATCAAGCCCGGCAATCTGATGCCGGCCTTTGACATCTTCAGCGGAAGCGAACTGCTCGCTCTGTCGCGCTATCTCGCGAGCCTGCGTTGAAGCTGCGCCGCTGTCTGGGCGCGTCTTTTACATGCCCGGGACGACAGGTTCGCCGGCGTTGAGCCAGGCGAGAATGCCGCCGCCAAAATGCGTATTGGCGTCGCGACGGCCCAAGAGCCTCGCCTGCTCCATCGCCGACACCGAGCGCTTGCCGGAGCGGCAATAAATGACCACTTGCTGGCCCTCGCCTGCGACCGGCAGCTTGCTCGGATCGAATTTCGACAGCGGATTGAACAGCGCGCCGGCGATGTGGCCCGCCGCATATTCGTCAGCCTCTCGCACGTCGACAAGCAAGACCCGCCCTGATGCAAGTCCTGACTTCAACTCTTCCAGACTGATGTCGTTGAACTGATTGCCTGCGCTCATGACGTTTAACCCCCTTCGATATGGCCGGCGTAAGATTCCTGGGCGCTGCCCAACCGAAATCCCTGCGGCCAACTTGTTAATTTGCGGTCTGACGACGCGCAATATCTATACCATGTTTGGGGCGCCAATTGTTTCCTCGACTCTTCAGCGCAGAAACGATCCGGTTGGCTGGCGCGCCGCCCGCCGGGCCAGCCGCCACACGAAAAAGTCTGACTTTTAAATGTTGCGCATGGCGGGCATTTTAGGTTGCCGAGACTTAATCCTCTCCATTGCCCCTATTCATAGGAAACACGAATCATGAGCATGGAACGCCGCGCCTTTCTTCTTGGAGCGTCGACTCTCGCGGCTGGCGCAACGGCGTCCGCTGCGCCCACCGCGAGCGAGACGCGTTCGCCAGCCGCGGCGGATGGCGGCGGCGCACTGCTGCTGCCTGAGGGCGGCGAGAGCCTCTTTGCGCGCGTCAATGGCGTCAAGCTGCATTATGTGCGCGTCGGCGCCGGCCCCAATGTGGTTTTGCTTCACGGTTGGCCGCAGACCTGGTTTGCGTGGCGCGGCACGATGGAGCGCCTTCGCGCGCGGTTCGCCCTCATCGCCCCCGATCTGCGCGGCCTAGGCTTGTCCGAGCGAACTGCCGCGGGATACGACAAGAAAACCATCGCGGGCGACGTTCGCGCCCTCATCGACGAGGCGGCGGGAGGACGCGCCCATGTCATTGGCCACGATATGGGCGGGAAGACCGCCTTCATGCTCGCCCATCTTCACCCTGAGCATGTCGAAAAGCTCGTTCTGGTGGATTGTCTGATTCCAGGCACGGAGAACATGGACTCGTTGCGCGGCGGCGCTTGGCACTACGGATTTCACATGGCGCCCGATTTTCCGGAAATGCTGACCAAGGGCCGCGAGCGCGATTATATCGCGGCGCAGATCCGCGCCTGGTCTCATAGGAAGGATGCGGTTCCGGAAAACGCGATCGCCGAATTCGCCAGACATTACGCTTCGGAGGGCGGCATGACGGCGGGATTCAACTATTACCGGGCGCTCAAAGATGACGCCGCCGCGGCCGCATCCTTGAAGTGCCGCAAGCTCGACATGCCGGTGCTAGCGATCGCAGGACGACACGGCGTTGGTGAAAGGCTCGCGGACGCGCTCCGGCCGCAGGCGATGAATTTAAGGTCTGTGATCGTGGACGACAGCGGCCACTTCGTCGCGGACGAAGCGCCGGAGCAATTTTGCGCGCAGATTGAGGGGTTCCTGTCCGCTTAACGGCGTTGCGGGATTCCCGAACGTGCAGGAGCGCTCTGCGAGACTGGGTTAACCCGTATTGCGCAAGCCCGCCGCAATGCCGTTGATCGACATCAGGATGCCTTCGCGAATGTCTTCGCCGCGCTCTCCCGCGCGATGGCGGCGGATCAATTCGACCTGCAGATAGTTGAGCGGCGCGATATAGGGGAAGCGGTGCCGGAGCGATCGCGCGAGCGTCGGATTGTCCGCGAGCCGCTCCTTGGAGCCGAGAAGCTTTTCGAGCGCGTCATTCGCGCGCGCATGCTCCGCCTCGATCATGCCGAAAATGCGCGCGGCAAGCGCCTTGTCCTCGACCAGTCCGGCATAATGATGCGCGATCGACATGTCGGTCTTGGAGAGTATCATGTCGATATTCGAGAGCAGCGCGCGAAAGAACGGCCATTCCTCGCTCATCCGGCGCAAGAGCGCGAGCCGCGCTGTCTCGTCCGTCTCGATGAAATGCGCGATCGCCGAACCAAAGCCGTACCAGCCCGGCAGCGCGACGCGCGCCTGCGCCCAGGAAAAGCTCCACGGGATCGCGCGCAAATCTTCAATGCGGCGCGAAGGTTTGCGCGAGGCGGGACGCGAGCCGATGTTGAGCGAGGCGATTTCCGAAATCGGCGTCGAAGAAAAGAAGAAATCGACGAAACCATCGGTCCCATAGACAAGGCCGCGATAAGCGGCCATGCCGGCCTGCGATAATTCTTCAGCAGCTTCCAAGAACTCTGGCGCCGGAGTCTTGTGCGCGGAGAGCAGCGTCGCTTCCAGCGTCGCGGCGACGAGCAGTTCGAGATTGACGTGGCCGATCTGCGGATTGGCGTATTTCGCCGCGATGACTTCGCCCTGCTCGGTCAGGCGGATCTGCCCGTTCACCGTGCCAGGCGGCTGCGCGAGAATGGCGTCGTAGCTCGGTCCGCCGCCGCGTCCGACGGTTCCGCCGCGCCCATGGAAAAGCCGCAGCGCGACGTTCGGCGCCGAGGCGAAAAACTCCGCGAGCGCCGTTGAGGCGCGGTACAGCTCCCAGATGCTCGTTAAGATCCCGCCGTCCTTGTTGGAGTCGGAATAGCCGAGCATGACGTCCTGCTGCCCGCCGGAATTGACGACGAGCTTGAGGATGCCAGGAAGCGCATAAAATTCCTGCATGATCGGCGCGGCGTTGCGCAAATCGTCGATCGTTTCAAAAAGCGGCACGATGATGAGATCGGCGATGACGCGCTGAGCGTCGCGCGGATCGAGCGTGCCGCGCATCAAGCCGCATTCCTTTTGCAGCAGCAGCACTTCGAGAAGGTCGCTGACCGTTTCAGTGTGGCTGATGATGTAATGGCGTATCGCTTCATCGCCATAGAGCCGTCGCATCTCGAGCGCGCGTTCCATGATCGTCAATTCGCTCGTGGCGCGGTCGCTGTATATCGCGCCCGGCAGGCGCACCGGCCGCGGATCGCTGAGCAGCCTCAGCAGCAACTGCTGCTTTTCGGCTTCCGGAAGCGCGGCGTAATCGTCGACGACGCGCGCGGCGCTGAGAAGCTCGGCGATGGTTTCTTCGTGGCGGTCGGAGCTCTGCCGCAAATCGAGCGTCGCAAGGTGAAAGCCGAAGACTTCGACGGCGCGGATCAGCGGCTCGAGCCGCTGCGTGGCGATGACTTCGCTGTGATGCACGCGCAACGATTCATCGATGGTGACGAGATCGGCGAGCAGCGCCCATGAGTTGGCGTAGGGCTCGCCCGGCGCCACGGCGTGGCGCGCCGCCTGGCCGCCGGTCAGCTTCTCCAGCGTGCCGGCGAGACGCGAATAGACGCCGATGAGCGCGCGGCGATAGGGCTCGTCGTCGCGATGCGGATTGTCGTCGCCCGAGCGGGCCGCAAGCGCTTCGAGCGCCTTGGTGCAGCCGGCGTAACGCCGCGAAATCGAAAGTTCCGCGCCGAGCTCATGCACTTCGATGAGATAAAAGCGCAGCACGGTTTCGCACTGCATGCGCAGCGCGGTCGAAAGCGACTCCGCCGTCACATTCGGATTGCCGTCACGGTCGCCGCCGACCCAGGCGCCCATGCGCAGGAACGGCGGGACGCGCAGTCCGTCGAGACGCTGTTCGATGTCGGCGTAAAGGCGCGGGATCTCGCGCAGGAAGGTGCTGCGATAATAGCTTAGCGTGTTCTCGATTTCGTCGCGCACGGTCAAGCGCGAATGACGCAACAGCTCGGTCTGCCAGAGCTGAGAGACGCGGGCGCGAAGCTGCATCTCGTTTTGCGTGCGCTCGGCCTTGCCGCGCATATGTTCGCGCGCGGCGAGCAGTTTGAAGATCGCGTGTTCGGCGTCGAGCAGGCTCTTGCGGCGCACTTCCGTCGGATGCGCGGTCAGCACCGGCGAAATCCAGCCGCGCGCCAGCGCCTGAGCGATCTTGCCGGCGCCGACGGCGGCCTTGCGCAGACGCGCGAAGGTCGTGGCGAGGCTCGGCGCGCCGGTGAAGGCGCCGCTCGCCTGGGCGCGGGCGCGTTGCTGCAGCGGATGCAGGTCTTCGGCGATATTCGCAAGATGCGAGAAATAGCTGAAGGCGCGAATAACGGTGCGCGCCTCTTCCGCCGTCAGAGCGCGCAGCAGCGCGTCGAGATTCCTGTCGGCTTCGGCGTCCAGGTTGCGGCTTGCGGCGACCGAGAGCCGCCGGATCGTCTCGATGCGTTCGAAGGCCGCGGTTCCTTCATGTTCGCGAACCGCGTCGCCGAGCAGGCGCCCCAGAAGGCGAATGTCCTCGATGAGGGATTCGTCGCCCTTCAAGGCTTCGGAATCGGCGCCCGCCGCCGGAGCGGTCGTAACGGGATTTTCCTGCGCCTGCGCCTCGAGCTGCATGATATGTCGCGACCTTTAAACCTTCCGCGCCTCAAGGCGCCTCTCAGGCAGCTATAGCAGGCTTCGGACGCGTTTTCGATGCGCCGGGGCTTTGGCGGATTTGCGGCGCCGAAAGCTGTCGGGGGCGCCTAAAAGCCGAAGAGATCCGGCTCTTCGCGGTGATACTTGCGAAAGTCGGTGGGAGTGAGCTGCTTGCGGCAAGGTCGCGACAGATACGGCATATATCGCTTAAGGCAATTTTCCATCTCGAAAATGAAGACGGTGTTGCCGCCGCAGAAGCGGTCAGCGTCGAAAGCGCAGGCGTCCTGCTCGACGGCCATATCATCGGCCGTGTTGCCCGCCCAAGTGTTCACGGCGAGCGCAGGCGTAGCGCCGCTCATCGCGCAGAGAAGCGCAAGGGATATGGCTGTTCTCATTAGAAACCTCGCCGCCACTATTGCGAACCGCAACGTTCAACGCCGAAACTGCGTCAGCCAGGATCGTTTGACAAGAGGCGGATGCGCGCGCCGTAGCGCCCGAGTCCGCGGCACTTGTTCGAGGCGGCTCGGCCGCTTATAGACGTCCGGCGACGATGCGATCCGCCTAATCTCCGCACTTTGCGGCGCTAATGGTCAAAGCCATGCTCGACACAACCGAAATTCTAATCTTCGCCGGGGTCGGCCTGGTCTTTGCCTTGGGCCTTCTCGCATTCTGCAAATGGTCGGGCGCGGCCGTCCAGCGCATCGCCGCCTATGCGCTGATCGCGCTGTGCTTCCTTTATGTCGGCTTCGCCTTTCGCGCTGAGGAGCCTGGCCCTTGGGTCGGCTTCGAAATGACCGGCGTCGCCGTCTTCGGCACGCTCGCCGGCATGGCGATCATCGGCTCGCCCTGGTGGGTCGTCGCAGGCCTCGCGCTGCATCCGCTCTATGCGATTTACTTTCACTATATCGGCGCCGCCTCGCAATTCGCCCCCGCGCCCTTCGTGGTCGCCAATGCGGCGTTCGACGTCGCGATGGCGCTTTTCGTCGCTTATGCCGCTCTGCGCGGCGGGCGAAAGAGCGCGACGCGCGCCGAGGAGACGTCTGACGCGCCGCCGCCGCCGCAGCGCAAACTCGCTGCGCGCTCCCAGCATCGTTCGCAAAGCCGCGACGCCGGAGGTCCGGCGTGAACGCGCCCGCGGATTTCTCCTTGCGCTACGACTGGCGCGTCGAAGAGATCGTCGCCATCCATGATCAGCCGCTGCTCGATCTCGTCGCGCAGGCGAACGCCGTTCATCGGCGCTTTCACGACGTCAATGACGTGCAGAAGGCGGCGCTGCTGTCGATCAAAACCGGCGGCTGTCCGGAAGACTGCTCCTATTGCCCGCAATCGGCGCATCACCGCGAAGTGAAGCTCGACCGCGTCGATCTGATGGAGACGGCCGACGTGCTCGGCGCCGCAAAGACCGCCAGAGAGGCCGGCGCCGATCGTTTCTGCATGGGCGCCGCCTGGCGCTCCGCGCCCGAAGGCAAGCGCTTTGACGCCGTGCTCGACATGGTGCGCGGCGTGCGCGCGCTCGGCATGGAGGCCTGCGTCACGCTCGGCATGATCAACGAGTCGCAAGCGAAGCGCCTCGTCGACGCGGGGCTCACCGCCTACAACCATAATCTCGACACCGGCCCTGAATTCTACGGCGAGATCATCACCACGCGCAGCTATCAGGACCGTCTCGACACGCTCAAGGCGGTGCGCGGCGCGGGGCTGGAGATGTGCTGCGGCGGCATCATCGGCATGGGCGAAAGCGTGAAAGATCGCGCCGGCATGTTGCAGACGCTGGCGTCGTTTGATCCGCATCCGGAAAGCGTGCCGATCAATGCGCTGGTCGCCGTCGAAGGCACGCCGCTCGCCGGGCGCACGCAGATTGACCCGCTCGATCTCGTGCGCATGATCGCGACGACGCGCATCGTGATGCCAAAGGCGCGGGTGCGGCTCTCGGCCGGCCGCTCTTCGCTGTCGCGCGAAGCGCAAATTCTCTGCCTCGTCGCCGGCGCCAATTCGATCTTCTATGGCGAGAAGTTGCTGACGACGGGCAACGCCGGCGTCAATGAAGACGATGCGCTCTTCGCCGCGCTTGCGGCGCGCGAGGCGTGCGCCCCCGCCGCGTCCTAGACGTCGTCCGTCGCGCCGAAGATCGCCTCGAAATTCCTGCGCAGCGCGGCGTCGACGGCACGCATCTCCGCCGCGACGCCGAGATCCGCAAGGCTCGTGACGCCAAGATGCGCGTCGCGCACGCCGCAGGGCGCAATGCCGGAAAAATGCGTCAGATCCGGCGCGACATTGAGCGCGACGCCGTGAAAGCTCACCCATTGCCGCAGGCGCACGCCGATGGCGGCGATCTTGTCTTCCGCCATTTCGCCGTCCCGTCCTTTGGACTTCTCGGGCCGCTCGACCCAGACGCCGACGCGCCCGGCGCGCCGCTCGCCCGTGACGCCGAAATCGGCGAGCGTCGCGATGATCCATGATTCAAGCGCGCAGACCAGGGCGCGCACGTCGCGCCGGCGGCGCGTCAGATCGAGCATCACATAGGCGACGCGCTGCTTTGGCCCGTGATAGGTGAATTGCCCGCCGCGTCCGGTGCGATAGACGGGAAAGCGCGCCTCGAGCAGATCCTGCTCTTTCGCCGAGGAGCCGCCGGTATAGATCGGCGGGTGTTCCAGCAGCCAGACGCATTCGCGCGCCTCGCCCGCAGCGATCGCCGCGGCGCGCGCTTCCATAAAGGCCACAGCTTCCTCATAGGGGACGAGATCGTCGCTGACGCGCCATTCAACCGGCGGCGCGCCTATAGGCGCGCGCATCGCCGTGTCAGCGGCGGGCGCAGGAGGGCAGGCGGCTTCGCTCATCGCCTCACTCGGATCTCGCTTCGGCCAGGCGGTAGATATATATAACATGCTGGTAGAAAGGTTCAGGCATGGCCCTCAACATCAAGAATGCCGAAACCGAGCGACTGATCGGTGAATTGGCGCGCGTGTCAGGCGAAAGCAAGACTGCAGCAGTGACGATCGCGGTGCGCGAGCGCCTCGCCCAGTTGCGCGCGAAGGAAAACGCGCCGCTCGCAGAGAGGCTGGTCGCCATCGGCAAGGAATGCGCGGCGCGTCTCGATCAAAGGACGCGATCGCTCGATCACGATGCGCTGCTCTATGATCGGCGCGGCCTGCCGAAGTGATTCTCGACACCTCCGCTCTGATTGCGATTTTGCGCGCTGAGCCGGAGGCGCTGGCTTTTGCGCAAGCCATCGCAGCCGCAAAGATCCGCCGCCTCTCCGCCGCCAGCTATGTCGAGACCGCCGCGGTCATCGACTCGGCCGGCGACGCCGTGGCGAACCGCCAGTTGGATGAGCTTCTGCAAGAGGCCGGCGTCGTCATAGAGCCGGTGACGGCGGAACAGGCGCGGCTCGCCCGCGCCGCCTATCGCGATTTCGGCAAGGGCCGCGGCCACAGGGCAAGATTGAATATGGGCGATTGCTTTTCCTATGCGCTGGCGAAGGCTTTTCGCGAGCCGTTGCTCTACAAAGGCGACGACTTCACCCATACGGATGTGCGAAGCGCCCTGTGACAGACAGCAGCCGCTTGTCATCTGGGAGCCGATTTGTTAGACGCAGCGCGCCGGCGCTTCGCGTTAAGCGGAGCGTCCTTGCGGCCGTGGCGGAATTGGTAGACGCGCTAGCTTGAGGTGCTAGTTGGGCAACCAGTGGAGGTTCGAGTCCTCTCGGCCGCACCAAGGTTAGCGCCACAAAGCGCCCCAAACTCGCGCGGCCTTGCGGCGCCGCAGCGGGCAAACATCAGCCACATTCCCCGAGGCAATATGGTCGCGCTGGCGCTTGGTCAGTGCAAGCCGCTTGCTCGATCTTCGCAAATGAGCGCGCCGCGCGCCTTCGTGCGCAGACCGCGAGGCGTTCGACGCCGCTCTTTTGTTTCGACGGCGCCCGGAGAGGGAAGCATGTCTGTGTCGTTTAGAGACCGCAGGCCGCCGCCAAAGGCCGACACTATCGAGACGCGCGCCCGTTATGCCTGGCACGATATCGAAGGCGATTGGCGCGCGGCGTCGCCGCGGCCGGCGGGTTCACGCCGCCAGCCCTACGCTACGGCGTCCGATCGCAACTTCGAAAGGGTCGAGCGGTTCTTCTACATTGGCGCTGCGGCGCTTGTCGTCGTCGGCACCGCGATCGTCGTCGGCTCCGCGTTCTGGGGAGAACTTCCGCAGAATGGCGATCCCGCAGATTCGATGACGCCTCAAAAAATAGCGCCTCCCGCGCCGCGCGCGGCGCCGAGCCAATCGCGTTCGGGGGCGCCGGCCGCCAATTTGGCGTCGCCTGAACAGCCGCCTTCGATCATCGCCGGACCGGTGGGGCCGACAGCGACGCCAGAACGCGCCGCACCCACGCAGGAAGGCGCGGAATCGGCGCCGGGCGCTCAAGCGTCGAACCCTCTCGCGTCATCCCTCGCCAACCTCGAACTCGAGCCGGAATTTCTCAGCGACGGCATCGCCGGAAAGCGCAGAGCGGCGCGCCGCGGGGGCCAAGATGATTCGTCGGCGACGGCGAACGTCGCAGCCGAACAGGAGCCGCCCGCGTCCGCGGCGCGAAGCGGCAAATGCTACGTCAGGATCTCGGGACGCGTGCTTAACAGCGGCGTCTGTCAGATCTCGCGAACAGGCGGCGTGGTGGTCTTCCAATATTCCGGTCAGACGCTGACGCTTACTCCGGCGAGGGGGAAAACCTGGTCTGCGGCGCTCGGCGGCAAGACTCTCGGAAACGTCTATAAAAGCGGGTCCTGCTGGGGTTCGAAGAGCACGTATATCTGCGATCGCGGCGGCTAGAGCGCGGCTCGAGAAAAAGTGGGGACCGGTTTTTCGCGTAGAACGCGCTCTAAACTTTGGGACGATCACGTTATCTGCATTTGGGCGATTCCGCCCAAACGCAGCGTGATCTATGCGGCGCCGTCGCGCAGTCAGCTTTTTCGATCCTGCCTAAGGCGCGCCGGATTTCGGGGCCTCTTGCGCGCCCTGCTCATGCTCATGCCCGGGCTCATGCGCCGGCGGCGCCTGCTTGGCCTTTGGCCCAAGCGTTTTGGCGATGATCGGCTCCGTCGTCGAGGTCCAATCCGGACCGGCGGCGACGATCGGGGTCGGCGCGTCGCCCGGAACCATGTGGACGAGCGAATAGCCGCGCTTTTTCAGCTCGCGCAGGAATTCGGGTAGCATCTGCGCGGTGATCGCCTGCGAATCATGGAAGAGCACGATGCCTTTGCGGGTCTTTTCGAGCCGCGACAGCACGAGATCGAGTTCGGCCTTGGGCGTCATATGCGACCAGTCCGAGGCCCACAGATCCGAGCCGAAGATCGTGTAGCCGCGGGCCGTGAGGTCGGCGACGAGCGCGGGCGTATCGGCGAAGCCGGGAAAGCGGAAGAAGGGCGCGGCCGTCCCGCCGAGCGCCCTGTTCACGGCGGAGATCCCTTTGTCGATGTCGGCCTTGGCGGCGTCCTCGCTCATCAGCCTCAAAGTCTTGTCCGGATGGCTGTAGGAATGGTGAGCGATGGTGTGACCCTCGGCGGCGGCGCGCTTCACCAGAGCGGGCAGGCTCTCCGCATTCCGGCCGATCAGAAAGAAGGTCACGCGCGCGCATTCCTTGGCGAGCGCGTCGAGCACTTGCGGCGTGGGAGACGCCGGTCCGTCGTCGAACGTCAGCACCACCTCATGATCACGCAAATCGAGCGTGCGCGGATAGGTTTGCAGGCCGACCGCCGTTCCCCTGGAGCGGTCGATTTCGATGACGCGCGACACGCCAAGCGCCTCGGGCCCGCAGGTCCGTTCCTCGGCGGCGGCGGGCGGCGCGTTAAGAACGCCGGCGGCGGATAAGGCCGCCAGCAGCATGAGCGCGAACCGCAGGAGGGGAGCGGCGACGGGCGCTTCAGAGCTTTTCAGCAGTAGAAAAATGGCGGTCATGACGGCTTGCCGGTTTGATTTCTCGCGCCCCCGGGTTAAGAGCGCGACCATAATATAGCGCGGGACCGCCTATGCCGCTCGATCATGAAGATACGGCGACCCCCGCCGAGGACTTCCGCGACGGCGGAGAGGCGTCTCTCAGCCGAGATTTCGTTCTGGACGTCGAAGGCGCGATCGCGCTGGGCGACTCGGCGCGGATTCACGAACTCGTCGGCGACCTGCATGAGGCGGACCTTGGCGCCTTGCTGGAGCTGTTGAGCCACGAAGCGCGGCCCCGCCTTGTCGAGCTGATGGGCGCGGACTTCGACTTTACGGCCCTGATGGAGGTCGGCGAAGCGACCCGCGAGGACATCCTCGAGGAACTCCCGGTCGAGACTCTCATCGAGGGCGTGCGCGACCTCGAAAGCGACGACGCCGTCGCCATTCTCGAAGGTCTGGAGCCGAAAGAGCAGGCGGAGGTTCTCGACGCGCTCCCGGCGCAAGAGCGCATCGTCCTGCGCCGCTCGCTGGACTATCCCGAGGATTCCGCCGGGCGCCTGATGCAGACGACTTTTGTCGCCGCGCCCCCCTTCTGGACGGCGGGGCGCGTGCTCGATTTTTTTCGAGAGTGCGGCGAAGAGAATCTGCCCGAGAACTTCTTCGAGGTCTTCGTTGTCGATCCTGGCTACCGTCTGCTCGGAACCGTTTTTCTCGACGCTCTGGTGCGGGCCAAGCCAAGCGTGCGGCTCGATGAAATCATGCAGGAGGATCGGCGGCGGGTGAAGGCGACCGAGGACGGCGCCGAGGCGGCGCGGCTCTTCGAGCGCTACAATCTCGTTTCCGTGCCGGTTGTCGATGAATCCGAACGGCTCGTCGGCGTTCTCACCATCGACGACATCGTCGACGTCATTCAGGAGCAGGCGTCGGACGAGATTCTGGCGCTGGGCGGCGTGAACCCCGAAGAAGAGCTGACCGATAATTTCTGGTGGATCGCGCGGAGCCGCTTCACCTGGCTATCGGTCAATATGTTGACCGCCTTCATCACCTCCAGCGTGCTCAAGCATTTTCAGTTGCAGCTGGAGCAGATGGTGGCGCTGGCGGTCCTGGGGCCGATTGTCGCGGGGCAGGGCGGCAATTCCGCGACCCAGACCATGACGGTCGCCGTGCGGGCGCTCGCCACCCGCGAGCTGACCCGCGCCAACGCCATGCGGATTATTCTCAGGGAGCTGGCCATCGGCGCGGTTAATGGGGCGGCCTTTGGCCTCGTGACCGGCATCGTCGCCGCCAATTGGTTCCATAATGTTGGGCTTGGGCCTGTCATCGCCATGGCGATGTTCACGAATCTCGTCGCGGGCGCCTTGGGGGGCATCGTCGTGCCGCTCGCCTTCGACAAGCTGAAGTTCGATCCTGCCGTCGCTTCGGGGCCATTCGTGACGACCATCACCGACGTGGTCGGCTACGGCGCGTTCCTTACAATCGCCAGTTTGTGGTTCCATTTGGGCTGAGGCGCGTCGGCGCGTTTACGCTCCGTTACCGCCTGCGGGGATAATTTGGAGAAATGCGCTCGTTGAAATGTGTTTCCCTGCTTTCCTCCGCCCTCGTGTGCGCTGCATTGGCGGCGACGCTCGCCGGCTGCGGCAGTTCCTATGATCCGAGCTTTTCGCGCCGGCCGCGGTTCCAGACCAGCGCGCCGCTGATCAATCCCAAGCGCGACCCGAGCTTTCTCGCCTACGCCGTGCCGGAGACCGATCTCCATAAATTCCCGGCGACGCGCAGCGCCGAATTCGCCGTCCACGGCATCGACGTCTCGAAATATCAAGGCAATATCGACTGGGAGCAGGTCCGGGACTCGGGCGTCTCCTTCGCCTTCATCAAGGCCACGGAAGGCGGCGACCGGGTCGACTCGAAATTTGCCTACAATTGGGCGGCGGCGAAGGCGGCCGGCGTGCCGCGCGGCGCCTATCACTTCGTTTACTGGTGCCGCCGGCCGCATGAAGAGATTGGCAATTTCGCCAGCGTCGTGCCGAATGAGCCCGACGCGCTGCCGCCGGTGCTCGATGTCGAGGCGACGCCGACGTCGGGAACCTGCAAGCGTACGCTCTATCGCGAGGAAGTGCTGCGCGACATGAAGGACATGCTCACGCAGATGGAGCGCCATTACGGCAAGAAGCCGATCATCTATTCCTCGGTCGACTTCTATCAGGCGATCCTGCACTCCGACGCTCTGTCCGAATATCCGATCTGGGTCCGCTCGACGAAATATCACCCGCAGGTGCGTTACGGCGACCGCAAATGGACTTTTTGGCAGTATCGCTCCGACGGGCGCGTGCCGGGCATCACCGGCGCGGTGGACCAGAACACGTTCAACGGCTCAGCCGATCACTGGCGAAGCTGGCTCGCGCATCAGACCGGCCTGGCGGCGGCGCCGGTCGCCGCGCGGCGGGGCGACGATCGGGGCGCGAAGCAACTCATCGAGGAAGATCCGGCGATGCTGTCGGGCGACGACAAGAACGCCTATGACAAGGCGGCGAGCGCTCCCGTCCCGCCGGCCGCCGTCCAATAGGGGAAGGCCGCAGGTCAATTTGCGACGATCGCCCTTGCAAAGCCGTCGCCGGGGTAGCCATGGGGCGAGATTTCGCGTATAGGCGCAACGCCAGTTTCCGCCGCGCGGCGCTGTCGTCCGCGGCCTTCGTTTAGAGAGAGAATAAATGGCTGTTCCGAAAAGAAAAACGTCGCCGATGAAGCGAGGCTTTCGTCGCTCCGCCGACGCCCTCAAGGCGCCGACCTATATCGAAGATAAGGATTCCGGCGAGCTCCGCCGGCCGCATCACGTCGATCTCAAGTCCGGCATGTATCGCGGCCGTCAGGTGCTGAAGCCGAAAGCCGTTGCGGAATAACCGCTCCGACATGCGAGGAAACGAAAGCGGGCCGCGAGGCTCGCTTTTTTGTTTTCGAACAGTCATAGGGGGATAGGATTTTATCATTTCCAAGCGGTCGGGGATCGCTCCGGCCGGGCGAAGGTTCATCAGCGCCGCTTCTGGGCCGTCGCGAGCAGCGGCAGCAGCAGCGCGCGCGGCGCCGCCGCCGAGCCCCAGACGAACATGCGGTTGACGAGGCCCGGCACGATGACGCGTTTGCCGGCCATCAAGCCCTCATAGCCCTGGCGGGCCACTTCCGCCGCCGGCAGCATCGCCGGCTTCATCGCGCCCATCACGCCCGAGAGATCGAAGCCGGCCCGCGCCTGGAAGCCGGTCTGCACGGGACCGGGACACAGGCAGGCGACCTTCACCCCCAGCGGCTTCAGTTCCTGCGATAGCGCTTCGCTGAGCGAGCGCACATAGGCCTTGGTGGCGTAATAGACGGCGAAGCCAGGCCCCGGCATGAAGGCCGCGACGGAGGCGACGTTGAGCACGCCGCCCTTCGCCGCGACGATCGACGGCAGAAAGCGCAAGGTCAGTGCGGTGAGCGCGCGCGTATTGAGATCGACAATCGCGAGCTGCTCGGCGGCGTCGAGCTCGATGGCGCGGCCCATAAGGCCAAATCCCGCGTTGTTCACCAGGAAGCGCGGCGCGACGCCTGCTTCCGCCAGGCGTTCCGCAAGCGACTCGGCGGCGCTCTCAGTTGTGAGATCGAGTTCGATGGGGAGTGGGCGGACGACGGCGCCATTGGCGGCGATTTCGTCGGCCAGCGCCTCCAGCCGCTCGCCGCGACGGGCGACGAGCGCGAGCTCATGGCCGTTGGCGGCGAAGATGCGGGCAAGCGCCGCGCCGATGCCGTCAGACGCGCCGGTGATGACCGCGACGGGGCGCGTCACAGTTCGCCCTCGCTCGGCGACCACGGGCCGGTTGGCGTCGGCGCGGCGGCGTCGCGGAACTCCCGACGCAGCTCGACGCGTTCGCGCGTCGAGACGCCCAGCAATTCGGCGACGCGCCAGACGACGTTCTCCTCGAATTCGTGCACCGCGCCGTCGGCATGCGCCATATCCCAGAGCATGCCGACAATCTGCCGGCGACCGTCCTCATCGAGCCGGCGCTTCAGCACGCTCGTAAAGCGATAAAGGTCGACGGCGTCCCGCTCGCTCTCCTGCGCGGAATCGATCAGTTCGGCCGCCGCGTCGCCTTGAAGGCCGAAGCGCGCCTCGACGAGCTGATGAATGCGCGCCCTTTCCTTGTCGTCGAATTGGCCGTCGACCGAGGCGATATGGACGAGAAGCGCGGCGGCGGCGAGCTGATAGTCCGCGGCCCCAAAGGCCTTGGGCTGCTCGGCTTCGCCGGTGAGGTCGTTGATGAAGTTTTTGAGCGCTGAGAACATGGGCGGCGAAGCTACCGAGCGGGAGTTGGGTAGTCATCGGTATAGATCATGGGGAGCGGGAAGGGTAGGAGGGGCAGCCGATCCGGCCAATCCGCTGCTTATGGCCGTCTCGCCAGTGGTCGCCGTTCAGTTCGCCACGGCGACGATCCTCGCTCGCGCGAACTTCGCGCAATGGCTCGCAGAGCGGCGGATAAGGTCATTGTGAGTTTAGCCGCAAGTCGCGCGGCTTGATCACTCGGCTGCCGAAGGGCGCCAAGCGCGATCAGTCGAGGCGCCGGTCGCTGTTTTTCTGTATCCAGCGCCCGACGGCGTACGGAGATCGTTCACCATCAACTTGCATGCGACGTTCCCGAGCCGACGCGCAAAATGTTCCAATGAGTATCTCTCTTCGTATAGCGCGCGCGTATCGCTCGCCGCCAATTCGCTCCGTTCGCTCATGGCGCGACACTTGACCATGGCAGCGGCGAATTCGCTGGCCTCATTCGCAATGTAGACGTTGCGAAGCCGTGAGGGATCGATCTCCATGCCCCTGAAAGCCTTCGACGTCGCGATGACGGGCAGTCCGCTGGACAGAGCTTCCACGGTCTTGATTGAAAGGCCGTGCCCTTCTCTTGTTGGGAGGAGAATGAGGCCCGCGTCGGCGTAGGCGGAGTCTATATCGGCTATCCTGCCGCGGAAAAGATTGCGATGTTCTTCATACAACCGCCTGTCACGCCTTTTCACGCCATCGGCGATGTCGCCAAAAATCGAAATCGACATTTCAGGCGCATGCGGCACAATATATTTAAGAAACCATCGGACGCTGATGTAGTTGGCGGCGTTGTCGCCAGCGACAAAAATAGCCCGATCGCCATTGGGGCCGGGAGCCACGGGGGCTATCGACGGATAGATCAGTTCGTGACGAGACTGAGGCAGCAGCTGGCCGAACGTCGCATACTCTTCCGAATTCAAGTGAATGCATAGGTCGGCGCGCTCGACCCATGCGAGTTCGATCGCGAGCATGCTGTTGTAGCGAACATGCGGCGGGATGCTAAACGCAGCGCGATTCCGTAGCTCGTACTGCCGAGCCTGAATGTCGTGAGTGTCTAGCACGACGGGAATGCGGCGGCTTTCGCGCATTCTTTCGACGAAGGGCATGACGAAGAAATGATTGGCGTGGATCAGGTCAATGGCGCCCGTATCGAGCGCTTCGGGCAGAGGCGCGCGCTTCACGAGCTCCACGAGCCAAGTTGCGTGGTCGCCATGGATCAAGGGCCACCAACCGTCCTTCAGGAGCGTTGTCTTGAAGAGGTCCGCGATCGTGGCGGACGATTCATATCTCTCGTCGGCAGCGAGGTCCCGACTATGCAACCTGTAGTTCTTCCAGCGCCCGCCGTGGCCGATCGAGGGCGTGACATCGTCCATAAGCGCGACGGAGAGCACGCGCGCTCCGAGTTTCTTATAGGCCTTTATTTGGCTGGCGATGACCTGATGCGTTCCGCAGGAATGCCACGCAGGATGCACGACTGCGACGGTTTTTCCCGATAGCGCGGCGCGGCCCGGAGGTAGTTGATATACCGACATACCGATGACCCCTTTGGGTCCTCAAGGTCGGATTCCCCGGAGACATTTATTTGCTCAATTTGTTTCGTTTTGTTTCGAGTTCAGCTTGGCCAGCGACACCCTCGCGATCAGGCCGCCGCCGGTCCGCTCATCCAACGTGAGGCGTCCGCCGTGAGCTTCTACGATCGCGCGCGCGATCGCCAAGCCCAGGCCAAATCCCTCGTTCGCGGACGCGTTGACGTCTCCTCGCTCGAAGGGTTCCAGCATCGATTCCCTCTTTTCCGGCGGGATGCCCGGACCCCTGTCGACGACCTCGACAACGGCTGCTTCATCGCTTTCCCACAGCCGGACCTCGGGGCTTTCCCCGTATTTTACGGCATTGTCTATGAGGTTAGAGAACGCACGCTCCAGATCGTCTGGACTGCCGAGAACGCTTAAGTGATCGACTCCGTCGTAACGCGCGTCGGCGCCCATATCGCCGAACTGATCGACAACCGCCTGCAACAGGCTCGCCAGATCCAGCGCGACGACTTCCTGCTGGAAACCGCCGCGCAAGTAGTCCAGGCAGCTGCGGACCATCGCCTCCATCTGGTCGAGGTCACGCAGCAGTTTCAGTTTCGTGTCGCCACTTTCGATGTATTCGGCGCGAAGGCGCATTCGCGTAATCGGCGTTCGAAGGTCATGGCTAACGGACGTCAACATCCTCGTTCGTTGGGAGGCCATCAGGGCGATGCGATGCTGCATGCGGTTGAAGGCCCGCGTCGCCTTGCGGACTTCTTCGGGTCCTGTCTCGGCGAGCTGCGCCGGGACGCTGTCGAGGCCGAAGGATTCGGCAGCGTTGGCGAAGTTCGTCAGGGGGCGCGTAAGCGACAGCGCGGCCCATAAGGAGAAGATGAACAGACTGATCGCGACGAAGCCGAGGGTGACGACCGCGAACCGTGGGAAACCGGGACGCCGGGTCGGAGCGTCGAGTTCGAATTTCTGACCGTCGTGCAACGACCCGCTAAATCGCTTGTCGCCGTCGTGGGCTTCGATCTCGACTCCGGTGGGAAGGCGATCTTGGAAATAAACTGGCTGGCCTCCGTTGCGGGCGGCGACTCCTGGCCCTAAGAGCGCGACGTGAAACCCTGGAAGGTTTGCATTAAATGCCGTGGCGATGGCTGGCCGTTCCGCTGCGGAGGCGGCGTCTAAGGCTGTCAAAGCCGCCACGCTGAGAGCGGCGCTTAGGTCTCGAGGGTCGCCCGGAGCGGGTTGGGTCAGAAAAAAGATCGTCGTCACCGCCGCATGGAACAGGCCGACGCATAGGAGGAGGAGAAGTCCCAACTGCACATTGATGTTTCGGAGCGCAGATGTTTTCAATGAGCGCTGACTTTCGCCGTGAACGTGTAGCCCATCGAGCGGATCGTCTGAATGAGCGTCGGGTCTCGCGGGTCATTCTCGATCTTTTGACGAAGCCGGCTGATCAGGATGTCCACGCTCCGCTCAGTCGTTGACGCCGCCTTCAGCTCGTCGCGCGCGAATATTTTTCCGGGATTGCGGCAGAGCGTCAGCAACAGGTCGAATTCCGCGCTCGTCAGAATCACCCTTACGCCGGTCGGGCCCAACAGGCGACGCGTGGAGGAGTTCAAAACAAAGCCGGAGAAGCAATAGGCATTAATTTGCTGGCTGGGCTCGATGTCCGGAGCCGTCCGCCGAAGGACGGCGCCGATGCGTGCGAGCAGTTCGCGCGGAACGAAGGGCTTGACCAGATAATCGTCGGCGCCGAGCTCAATGCCGAGTATCCGGTCCGTGTCTTCGCCACGCGCGGTCAGCATGATCACTGGGGGGCTTCCCGTGTTCCGCAAGCGCATGCAAATCGAAAATCCATCCTCATCGGGAAGGTTGACGTCGAGCACGATGAGATCGACCTGCGAACTCGCGAGGAGCTCGTCCATCTGTTTGCCGTCTCCGGCAAGCATCACCTTAAATCCGCAGTCGCTGAGATATTTCGATAAGAGCGATCTGATCTCCTCGTCGTCCTCGACGACGAGAATCCGTCGCCTTTCGACCGCGTTTGATGCGGTTTCATTCAAGCTAGGGCCCCCTTTATTCGCGGCTCCGGGCCAGCGCTGAGTTCCCTGCCAAGGGTCCCTCACCGCTGTGTCGAGATTCTGGCGCGCTTGTTTCGGTTTGTTGCGGTGGCTCGGCCCCTGTCGCATATAGACATAAAGAAATCTTTATATCTTTATTGCCTTTCTCGGCCGCCCCTGCTATAGGCTGGCGCCGAGCCGTTGGCCTGAGCCTGCGGCGCGAATTCGGTTGAGCCGCTCCTTGGCGTGTCATTCCCGGCAGGCCGCAGGCCCGACCGGGAATCCAGAGCCGACGCAGAAATGCTCGCCTTGCTCTGGATTCCCGATCGCGCTTCGCGCGTTGGGAATGACATCCGAGACTAAGCCGCGCAGGAAAACAGAAGGATTTCGCATGACCGCACATCACTTTAACGATTTCGCCGTCACCGACCTTTCGCTGGCCGACTGGGGCCGCAAGGAAATCGCCATCGCCGAGACGGAAATGCCGGGCCTGATGGCGACCCGCAGCGAATATGGCCCGTCGCAGCCGCTAAAAGGCGCGCGCGTCGCGGGCTCCCTCCATATGACCATCCAGACGGCCGTGCTGATCGAGACCTTGAAGGCGCTCGGCGCCGACGTGCGCTGGGCCTCCTGCAACATCTATTCGACGCAGGACCACGCCGCCGCCGCCATCGCCGCGACCGGCACGCCGGTCTTCGCCAAGAAGGGCGAGAGCCTCGAGGACTATTGGGACTACACCCACAAGATCTTCGAATGGGGCGACGGCGGCTGCCCGAACATGATTCTCGACGACGGCGGCGACGCGACGCTGCTGATCCACCTTGGCCTGCGCGCCGAGCAGGGCGACGTCGCCTTCCTCGAAACCGCCTCCAATGAAGAAGAAGAAGTTCTCTACGCCTCGATCAAGAAGCGCCTGAAGGCCAATCCGGGCTTCTACAAGCGCAACGCCGAGGCGATCAAAGGCGTCACCGAAGAGACGACGACGGGCGTGCATCGCCTCTATGTGATGCACAAGGAGGGCAAGCTCCTCTGGCCGGCGATCAACGTCAACGACTCGGTCACGAAGTCGAAATTCGACAATCTCTATGGCTGCCGCGAGTCGCTCGTCGACGGCGTGCGCCGCGCCACCGACGTGATGATGGCCGGCAAGGTCGCCGTCATCGCCGGCTATGGCGACGTGGGCAAAGGCTCGGCCGCGTCGCTGCGCAACGCCGGTTGCCGCGTGCTCGTCACCGAAATCGATCCGATCTGCGCGCTGCAGGCGGCGATGGAAGGCTATGAAGTCACGACCATGGAAGACGCCGCGCCGCGCGGCGACATCTTCTGCACGGCGACCGGCAATGTCGACGTCATCACCGTCGACCATATGCGCGCCATGAAGGACCGCGCCATCGTCTGCAACATCGGCCATTTCGACTCGGAGATTCAAGTCGCCGGCCTGAAGAACCTGAAGTGGCACAATGTGAAGCCGCAGGTCGACGAGATCGAGTTCGCGGACGGCAAGCGCATCCTGCTGCTCGCGGAAGGGCGCCTCGTGAATCTCGGCTGCGCGACGGGTCATCCCTCCTTCGTGATGTCGGCGTCCTTCACCAATCAGACGCTGGCGCAGATCGAGCTGTGGACCAAGCAGGGCCAGTATCCTGTCGGGGTCTACACGCTGCCCAAGCATCTCGACGAGAAGGTCGCCTCGCTGCATCTCGACAAGATCGGCGTGAAGCTGACGCAGATGACCGATGAGCAGGCCAAATATCTGAACCTGCCGAAGAACGGCCCGTTCAAGCCGGACCATTACCGCTACTGACGCGGTTCAGGTTTTTTCCGATTTGCGGCCTCGCTCCTTGCCTGGAGCGAGGCCGTCTTTTAAGAGGCCTGCGAGCAGGGCGACCGGTTGAAGGCAAAGCGTTGCGCGTCCTTCCCCCTTGACGGAAAGGGAGCCCGCGTAAGGGAGTTGGACGGGTCAAAATTTGCTCAAGGGCGTGTGATGCGGCCCCACCCGTTGGTCTTCGATCGCCGACCTCTCCGCAAGGGAGAGGCATTTCGCGTCATACGCGGAGATCGACGTTCGCCCGAACGCCTTGCACATTCGCGCTTCAAAGATTCCGTTTTGGGCAATTGCGCTTTAGATTGGGGTTGATTCGTGTGCGCGCGACAGGCGACGGACGGACCCCTCCGTCTTCCTGCGGTCGGAGCCCATCCGCGTCCTGCGCTCGGCAGGCTGCGTCCGCGTTCTGCAAGAACCGTTTACGGCGTTGTTGTGATGAGCACCCGCAATTGACCGTGGAGACCGGCTTTCATGACGCGCCAATTCGATCGCTTGCAAGCGGAGTCGTCCTCGCAATGACGAGACGGCGCCGCGCGATTAACCACTCTGGCGCTCCTCCCTTTGCCGGCGCTTCCCTCGGGTCTTTGCTTTTATGGCTCGAGGCGACGCCGGCGCGCGCGGCAGGCTTCCTCGAGGATCTGGCCATTGATCCGCAGATCGTCAGCTTCGCCTTTAGCGGCGGACTGGCGATTTTCGCCGCGGCCCTCGTCGCGACGCATGTGCGCGAGCGCGCCGCCTGGCGTCGCCGCGAAGCCGCCTTGCGACTCGAATTCGACGACGCTCGCGCCCAACTGGGGCGGGCGAAAACCTTCCTCGCATCCGAGCCGCAGATCTTCGTCGCCTGGACGGCGCCCGACGCCGAGCCCGAAATCCATTCTTCATCTCTGATCATGACCGGGGCTGTCGCCGCGCCGCGCCGCATATTGAGCTTTGCCGCCTGGCTTGCGCCCAAAGACGCTCAGGCGCTCGAAAGCGCCGTCGACCGTCTGCGCAAGAGCGGCGAAAGCTTCCGCCTGGCGCTTGCCGGCGTCGCCGGTCGGTATTTTGACGCCGACGGCCGAGCGGTTGGCGGCAGCGTCGTGTTGCGCATCCGTGAAGTCTCCGGCGACCGGTTGGAGCTGATTGGCCTTCGCGAGCGCTACGCGTCGGCGCAATCTGAACTCTCCGGTCTGCGCGCGATGCTCCAGGCGCTGCCCGCGCCATTTTGGATACGCAATGAGGCGGGCGAACTCGTCTTCGTCAACGACGCTTATGCGCAGGCGGTCGAAGCGAAGAACCCCGAGGACGCCCTCGCCCGCAAACTGGAGTTGCTCGACCAGTCGGCGCGTAGCGCCGCCGAGCAAGCGCGCGCCAAAAACAGCGTCTGGCGCGAGCGCGTCAACGCCGTCGTCGCGGGCGAGCGCCATCGGCTCGACGTCACACAAGCCTCCGCTGCAGGCGCCGCCGCCGCCATCGCGATCGATCGTCATGAGGTCGAGACGGTGCGCGCTGATCTTGAACAGCAGATGCAATCGCATGTGCGCACGCTCGATCAGCTGCCGACGGCGGTCGCGAGCTTTGATCGCACGCGGCGCCTGATTTACAGCAACGACGCTTACGCCAAGCTGTGGCAGCTCGACCCGAGGTTCCTCGAACAACGGCCGACCGACGGGCAGATTCTCGACCGACTGCGCGCCGAGCAGCGCGTGCCCGTCGAGTCGGATTACAGGGCGTGGAAAGAGCGATTGTTTGAAGTCTATCGCTCGCCGGAGCCCATACGTCACACGTGGCATTTGCCGGATGGCCGCATCATCGACGTCGTCGCGCATCCCAATCCCAAAGGCGGCGTCACCTATCTTTATGACGACGCCACCAAGGCTTACGATCTCCAGACGCGCTTCAACGCGCTTGCACGCATGCAGAGCGAAACGCTCGAGACGCTGCACGAGGGCGTGGCGGTGTTCGGTTCCGACGGCCGTTTGAAGTTCAGCAATCCCGCCTTCGCCCATCTGTGGCGGCTTGATCCAGCGGAGCTCACGCAACGGCCGCGCTTCGACGCGCTCGCGGCGAGATGCCGCGCGCTGCACGCCACGGAGGAGACATGGGCGGCGCTGCAAGGCTTCGTCACCGGTCTCAATGAGCTGCGCGAAGGCTTCACGCGGCGCATCGAACGCAGCGACGGCGTCGTCTTGGACTGCACGGCGCAATCACTGCTCGACGGCGCGGCGCTCCTTACCTTCGTCGACGTTTCCGCCGACGTGAATGTCGAGCGCGCATTGACGGACCGTAACAAGGCGCTGCTCGCCGCCGAAAAATTGCGCAATGACTTCATCCATCACGTCAGTTATGAGCTGCGCTCGCCGCTCAACAACATCAACGGCTTCGTGCATCTCCTCGGAGAGGACTCGACCGGCCCGCTCAATCCGCGCCAGCGCGAATATCTCGGATATGTCAACAAATCCTCGGCGGCGCTGCTCGCCATCGTCGACGATATTCTCGATCTGGCGACCATCGACGAAGACGCGCTGGAGCTTGAAATTTCCGAGGTCGACGTCGAGGCGACGATGCGCGCGGCGATCGAAGGCGTGCAGGATCGGCTCGCCGAAAATTCGATCGACGTGCAGATCGTCGCCCTGGACGATGTCGGAACGTTCCGCGGCGACGCCAAACGCGTGCGCCAGATCCTGTTCAATCTTCTTTCGAACGCCATCGGATTTTCGCGTCCGGGGCAGACAGTGACGCTTGCCGTGTTGCGGCGCGAGGCCGAAATCGTCTTCAAAGTCACCGATCGCGGCCGCGGCATTTCGCCGGAAATTCTCGAACGCATCTTCGATCGCTTCGAGTCGCACACTGCCGGCTCCCGCCACCGCGGCGTCGGGCTCGGCCTTTCCATCGTGCGCGCCTTGATGGAGCTTCATGGCGGCAGGGTCTTGATTGATTCCGCCCCTGGCGAAGGCACGACCGTAACCTGCATTTTTCCGGCGCATGCCGCGCATGAAGAGGCGCGTCTTCTCGCGGCGAGCGCTGGAGGCGCCGAATGAGCGAGGAGTCAGCGCCGAAAGCTGTCTGGCGCCTCGACGTCGCCAGCGAAGCCGAGACGATTGAACTGGCGCAAGAGCTTTCGACGCTCGTTCGCACCGGCGACGCCGTGATGCTTTCCGGCGATCTCGGCGCGGGCAAGACCACATTCGCGCGCGCGATGATTCGCGCTTTGGTCGAGGACCCGCGGCTTGAGGCGCCAAGCCCGACCTTCACGCTGATGCAAGTCTACGAGGGCGCAGGCAAGCGCGTCGTTCACGCCGACTTCTATCGGCTGGAGAACACTGGGGAGCTTGAGGGATTGGGCTGGGAGGAGGCGACCGACGACGCGATCGTGCTCGTCGAATGGGCCGAACGTGCGCGCGAAGCGCTCTCGCCCGATCGTCTCGAAGTGCGATTGAGTTTCGTCGATGGCGATAATCGCGAGGCGCGTCGGCTCACCATTTCCGGCTATGGCGGCTTCGTGTCGCGCCTCGCGTCCTTTAAGGCGCTGCGCGAACTTCTGCGACAGGCGGGATGGGCCGGCGCCGAGCGGCGTTTTCTCCAGGGCGACGCTTCGACGCGCGCCTATGAGCGGCTCGCAAAGCAAAATGGACAGCGCGCGATTCTGATGATCTCGCCGGCGCGGCCCGACGGACCGCCGATCCGTTTCGGCAAATCCTATAGCGCGATCGCGCGCCTCGCCGAAAACGTCGCTCCTTTTGTCGCGATGTCTCAGGGGCTGCGCGGCCTGGGGCTCTCGGCTCCGGAAGTCTACGCCAAAGATGTCGACGCCGGCCTGCTCATCATTGAGGATCTTGGCGGCGAGGGCGCCGTCGACGGGAGCGGCCCGATCGTCGAGCGCTATCTCGAAGCGGCGGGCGTGCTCGCCTATCTTCACGCGCAGCGCCTGCCGGATAAGATCGCGGTCGATGGCGGCGGCGAATACCACATCCCGCCCTATGACCTCGACGCCTTGCTGATCGAAGTGGAATTGCTCGTCGACTGGTATCTGACGCGCCAGAAGGCGTCGGTCTCGTCCGGCGCCAAGGCCATCTTTCTCAATCTTTGGCGCCAGGCGCTTGTCGATGTCGCGAGCGCCGCGCCGACATGGACTCTGAGAGACTATCACTCTCCCAATCTTTTGTGGCTCGCGCAGCGGAACGGTCTGGCGCGGATCGGCATCCTCGATTTCCAGGACTGTGTGCTCGGCCACCCCGCCTATGACGTCGCTTCGCTAGGGCAGGACGCCCGCGTCGACGTGCCCGACGATTTGGAGTTGAAGCTCCTCGCCCATTACGCCAAACTGCGGCGCGACGCCGACTCCGCATTCGACATGGCCGCTTTCGCTAAAGCTTATGCGATCCTGGCGGCGCAGCGCGCGACAAAGATCCTGGGGATTTTCGCGCGGCTGGATCAGCGCGACGGCAAGCCGCAATATCTCGCGCATCTTCCGCGCGTTGAATCCTATCTCAAAAAGAGCCTCCGCCATCCGGCGCTGGCCGATGTCAGGGCGTGGTATGAAGCCAACATCCCCGGCCTGTTTCGCGAGGCCTGATAGAGTTCTCGCGTCTGCGCCGAGCGTCGCCATGGTGTTCGCCGCCGGCCTTGGCGCGCGCATGCGGCCGATCACCGAGAAGACGCCGAAGCCGCTCGTTTCCGTCGCCGGCCGCACGCTGATCGACCGCGCGCTCGATGAATTCGAAAACGCTGGCGTCGAACTGGCCATCGTCAACGTCCATCATCTCGCCGATCAGATCGAGTCGCACCTCGCGACGCGCGCCCGTCCGCGCATCGTGATTTCTGATGAGCGTGCGCTGCTGCTGGATCAAGGCGGCGGGATCAAGAAAGCGCTTCCCCTGATCGGAGACGATCCGTTTTTCGTTTGCAACACCGACGCGTTCTGGATCGACGCGGCGCGCTCAAATGTCCAAGCGCTTGCGGAAGCCTTTGACCCCGACATGATGGACGCGGCGCTGCTGCTCGCGCCGACATCGGGAAGCGTCGGAGTCGACTGGGGCGGCGATTTCGATCTGGACGCTGAAGGGCGCATTATTCGGTATGATGGCCAGAAACCTTATGTGTATACCGGCGTGGGCCTCATGAAGCCGCAGCTCTTCGCCGGCGTCGCGGATGATGTCTTCAAGCTCGCGCCCTTCTTCTTCGAGGCCGCGCGCAAGGGGCGACTCTACGGCGTCGTCTCCAGCGGTCTTTGGCTTCACGTCGGCACGGCCGCGGCGATTGCAGACGCCGAGCGTGCGATCGCCGCGCGCAGGGGCTGAATAAAATGCTTCCGCGCCGGCGCAATCTTTTCACCATTGCGCCGGGCGCGCCGTTTCTGAAGACCTTTGTTTACGCCTTGCTCGACGGCGAGATCGTTCCCGCGCTCTCGAGCGACACGCCGCCGCTGACGATGGCGCGCGCCACGATCTATGTGCCGACGCAGCGCGCGGCGCGGGCGCTCGCCGCCGAATTCGCGCAGGCGCTGGATCGGCGCGCGACATTGCTGCCGCGCATCCTGCCGCTCGGCGCTCTGGAGGAGCGCGAGAACGCCGCTCTGTTTGCCGGAGACTTTGACGTCGAGGCTGATGCGTCCCTCGCCGCGCCGATCGAAGAACTGGAACGACGCCTGCTGCTGTCGCAGCTCATTTTGCAATGGGCGGAAGCGATTGGGCGCGCGCTCATCTCGGTCGATACAAGCGGCGCGCCTAAACTGCATGAGAGCGAACCGCTTCTCGTCGCATCGACGCCGTCGGCCGCCTATGCGCTGGCCGCCGAACTCGGCGCCCTCATCGACGAATTGCACATCGAAGATGTTTCGGTCGACAGGTTCGATGCTTTGAGCGACGACGCCTACAGCGATTTCTGGGCGATCACGACGAAATTTCTGCAGATCGCCTTGCGCGAATGGCCGCAAATTCTCGCCGACCGCGGACGGATCGACGCCAGCGCCTATCAGAAACGCCTCGTTGAAGCGCAGATCGCCGAGCTTACCCGCACGCCGCCGACCGCGCCGGTGATCGCGCTCGGCTCCACCGGCGCGCAGCCGACGACCACGCGGCTGCTCGCCGCCATCGCCGGACTCGAAAATGGCGCCGTGGTCCTGCCGGGCCTCGATCAGATCATGAGCGCGGAGGTCTGGGCGAGCGTGGGTTGGACGGATCAAAGTCGAGAGCCGACCTTTACCCATCCGCAGATGATGTTGAAACGCTTGCTCGCGGCGATGGGCGCGGCGCGCGACGAACCGCGCGAACTCGCGCGCTTGACCCCGACGCTCGCGGCGCGCCGCGCCTTTGTCTCGCAAGCGATGGCGCCTGCTGACGCGACGTCGGCGTGGCGCGACTATCAGGCTGCGCAGAGCGGCGGCTTCGCACAGGCGCTCGACGGCGTCATCGCGCTGGAAGCGCCGGATGAGCGGCTCGAAGCTTTGACGCTCGCGCTCTTCATGCGCGAGGCGCTGGAGACGCCCGGCAAAACGGTGGCGCTCGTTACGCCGGACCGGCTCGTCGCGCGGCGCGTCGCCGCCGAGTTGCGACGCTTCGACATTGAGATCGACGATTCGGGCGGCATGCCGCTCGCACGAACATCCATAGGCGCGCTGGCGCGGCTCGTCGCAGCGATCGGATCGGATCGCGCCGGCGCCGTGAACGTCGCCGCGCTGCTCGCCCATCCGCTGACTGCGCTCGGACTTTCGCGCGCGCATGTCGCATCGCTCGCGCCGCTTATCGAGATCGGGGTGCTGCGGACATTCGCGCAGCCTGACGGCGGCTGGGCGGCGCGGGTCCCCCCGGCGCGCGAAGTGGCGCGCGCGCCGCATGCGCATCCGGCGGCGCGCCGCATCAGCGATGACGACTGGCGCGCGAGCGAAGACGCGCTTGCGCGTATTGACGCCGCTTTCTCGCCCTTCGCCGCGCTGACGCCAACGGCGTCGCTATCGGACCGCGCGCGCGCGCACAGTCGCGCGCTTGAAGCCGTGATCGCCGGCGCGGACGAAAGCGATGAAGAAGGCGCGTCGGCGCTGTTCGAACTCCTCGATCGGCTCGCGCACGCTGAGGCGCCGGCAGGCTTTGACGCGCTAAACTACGCGGCGCTCTTCGACCGCGTCGCCGCCGAGACGATGCTGCGCGGCCCAAGACGCGCCCATCCACGCTTGAAGATCCTCGGCCCTTTGGAGGCGCGGCTCATCGAGGCCGATCTCATCCTGCTTGCCGGACTGGACGAAGGCGTATGGCCGCCGCAGACGGACACCGGCGCTTTTCTCAATCGCTCGATGCGCGCCCAACTCGGCCTGATGGCGCCGGAGCGACGCATCGGCCAAAGCGCGCATGACTTCATCATGGCTTTGGGCGCGGAGCGCGTCGTGCTGAGCCGTGCGATCAAGCGTAATGGCGCGCCGACCGTTCCTTCCCGCTTCATCGCGCGCCTCTCGGCGCTTGCCGGCGATGTGTTCGACGACTGCAGGAAACGCGGCGACGCGATGCTCGCGATCGCCGCTGTGCTCGATCGTCCGGAAACGACGATTGCGATCGAACGGCCGCAGCCGCGCCCACCGGCGGCGCTGCGCCCACACCGCTTGAGCGTCACCCGCGTCGAGCGCCTGCGCCGTGACCCTTACGCGATCTTCGCCGAATATATTCTCAAACTCACGCCGCTGCCGCCGATCGGCGCGGAAGCCGGCGCGCGAGAAATCGGCGTCGCGATACATGAAGCGCTTGCGGCCTTCGTCGCACGACATTCGCGCGGCGCGCTTCCCTCTGGCGCCCGCGACATTCTCCGCGATCTCGCGCGCGAGAAACTCGATGGCTTCATGGCCGATCCCGCTTTCGTGAGTTTCCAATGGCCGCGCATCGAAGCGGGGCTCGATCATGCGTTCAGCTTCGAACAGGAGCGTCGCGCTTTGGACTGCGACATCCATGTCGAAACGCGCGGCGAGATCGCGCTTGCGCTCACTGACGGAACGACCTTTCGCCTGACCGCGATCGCCGACCGCATAGAGCTGGATCGCGAGGGCCAAGCCTATGTCTTCGACTACAAGACCGGCGCGCCGCCGTCCAAAAAGCAGGTCAAGGCCGGCTGGTCGCCGCAGCTGACGTTGGAGGCGGCGATGATCGAGGCCGGCGCTTTCGAAAAGATCGGCCCGCGGCCGGTTTCCGGCGCCGCCTATATCGGATTGCGAAAGGGCGGCGAGACTCAATGGCTCGAATGGAAAGACGCGCGCTTCGCCGATGTCGTCGCGGCGCATCGCGCGCAGCTCGAAGAGCTGCTGTCGCAGTTTTCCAGTGAATCGACGCCCTACGCGTCGCGGCCGCATCCGGCTTTTATGAGCGATATCGGCGACTATGACCATCTGGCGCGCGTCAAGGAATGGATGCGCGGCGGGGGAGAGACGGCATGAGCGAGCGTCCCGTTGGCGCGCTAACGATCCGGCGCCAGCAAACGGCGTCAGATCCGTTCACGTCCGCCTGGGTGTCGGCGCATGCCGGCTCCGGGAAAACCCATGTGCTCGCGCAGCGCGTTTTGCGGCTGCTGCTTGCCGGCGCGCGGCCGTCGCAGATTCTCTGCCTCACTTATACGAAGGCGGCCGCCGCCAATATGGGTTCGCGCGTTTTCGAGGCGCTCGCGCGCTGGGCGACGCTCGACGATGCGGCGCTGGCCAATGAAATCGCTCGGATGGGCGCAACAGTCGAGTCGCGCATCGATCTTGACTTCGCCCGGCGGCTTTTTGCGCGCGCCGTCGAGACGCCCGGCGGCCTCAAGATTCAGACCATCCACGCCTTTTGCGAGAAGCTGCTGCATATCTTTCCCTTCGAAGCCAATGTGCCGGCATCCTTCCGCGTCGTCGACGATCTGGAGCGCGCCGAGCTGATGGATTCGGCGCGCCGGCGCGCGCTTGAGGCCGCCACGCGAGACAATGGATCGCTGCGAAAAGCGCTGGAGCTTGTCGCCCGCGAGACTTCGGCCGCGGGATTTGACGCGCTTTGCGAGGAATTGCTGCATCACCGTCAAGAAATCGCGCATATGCGCGAGCAGGACGACTATGAGGCGCGTGTCTTTGCCGCGCTTGGTTTGACGACAGATGAAACGCTGGCGCGAATCGAAGCGGCGATCATCGAGGACGGCGAGCCGCCGTCCGCGTGGCCGGCGCTCGCCAAAATGCTGCGCGGCGGTTCGACCAACGACGGCAAACTCGCCGACTCGCTTGACTCTGCTTTTGTGCTTGCGCCGCATCCGGACTGTATCGAAAGCTATCTCGCGGTCTTCTTCAAAACAGACGGCGAACCGCGCGGGACCGGCAAGACAAGAATTGTCACGAGCGGTCTCGCCAAGCGCGAACCGCAGCTCCTCGCGCGCATGGAGGCCGAGCGCGACAGGCTCATTGCGCTCGTCGAAAAGCGCAAGGCGGCGGCCGCGGCTGAACGCTCGCTGGCGCTGCATGTTCTCGGGGACGCCATCTTAAGCGAATATGAGCATGCCAAGAGACGTCGGGGACTACTCGACTATGACGATTTGATCGAGGGCGCGCGCCGCCTGCTGCATCGTTCGAGCCCCTCCTGGGTGCTCTATAAGCTCGACGCGCAGATTGACCACATCCTGCTCGATGAGGCGCAGGATACGAGTTCGGCGCAGTGGGACATATTGGCGGCGATCGCTGATGAATTTTGCACAGGCGACAGCGCGCGCGAAGCCAAGGGCGGCCCGCCGCGCAGTTTTTTTGCGGTCGGCGACGAGAAGCAATCGATCTTTTCCTTTCAGGGCGCGGCGCCGGAAAAATTCGACGAGATGCGGCGCGAGTTTGGCCGAAGATTCGAATGCGTCAAACGCCGTTTCGAAGCGGTGACGCTCACGCAATCCTTCCGTTCTTCGCCCGGCGTGCTGCAAGCGGTCGACGATATTTTCGCGATCGAAGCGAATCGCCTCGGCCTGTGCTGCGATCCGCAGGAGCCGGCGCCAAGGCACGAGGCGTGGAAATCCGACGTCGCGGCGCTCATCGAAATCTGGGAGCCGATCGGCGCAGATAAGGCGCAGGACCCAAGCGATTGGCGCCTGCCGCTCGACTATGTCGACGCAAGCGATCCCAGTGAGCGTCTCGCGGAAAGACTGGCGCGCAAGATCAAGGCGCTGCTCGCGCCCGAAAACGGCGAATGCGTCGAGGACGGCGGCGCGCTGCGTCCTGTCGAGGCCGGCGATCTATTGATTCTCGTGCGCAAGCGCGGTCCGCTCTTCGAGGCGATCATTCGCGCGTTGAAAAACGAACATGTTCCCGTGGCCGGCGCCGATCGGCTGAATCTCGCCGACCACATCGCCGTCCACGATCTCATCGCGCTTGGACGCGCCGCGCTGTTGCCGCAAGACGATCTGACGTTGGCGTGCGTCCTGAAGTCGCCGTTCTTCGGCTTCGACGACGACGATCTCATCGCGCTCGCGCCGGGCCGTCGCGCGTCACTGATTGAAGCGATCGAGCAGTCCGAAGACGCGCGCTGCCGGGAGGCCGCGGCGCGGCTGCGACGCTTGCGACGCGATGCTGCGGCTCTGGCGCCGTTCGACTTTTTCAGCAGCGTTCTCGGCCCCGGGGGCGGACGCGCGCTACTCATGGCGAGACTGGGCGGCGAAGCCGAGGACGCGATCGACGAATTCTTAAAGCTCGCCGCGAGTTTCGAGCGCGAACAGCCGCCGTCTCTCACGGCCTTTCTGGAGATGGCCGAGTCGCTCGATCTTTCGATCAAGCGCGATATGGAATCGGCCGGCGGGGCCGTGCGGGTGATGACCGCTCATGCGGCGAAGGGCCTCGAGGCGAAGATCGTTTTTCTGCCCGACACCTGCGGCGCGCCTGCAGGCAAGCACGATCCGAAGCTTTACGCGTTTGGCGAGGATGACGAAGCGGCGCTCCTCTGGTCGATCGGCAAGGACAGCGACCCGGTCGCCCTCCAGCAGGCGCGCGAGGAGCATCGGCGCGGCGAGCGCGAGGAAAGCCAGCGCCTGCTCTATGTCGCGCTGACCCGCGCCGAGGAGCGGCTGTATATTTGCGGCGCTCATGGCGTCAACGGTCGCGCCGACGGCTGCTGGTACGACGCCGTACGCGACGCGCTCGAATCAAGCTGCGAGACTTTGCCCGACCCCCTCGATGCGACAGCGACGATTCTGCGCCGCGGCGCGGTTCCGCCGCGCTTCGATCTTTCGAGAAGAGCGCCGCCGGCCGCCGCTGTGGCCGTTCCGGCCTTCGCCATGACCAAGGCGCGGCCCGAGGTCGCGCCGTCGCCGCCGCTGCGTCCCTCGAGCGCGCTCGCCGGCGCGGACCTCATCGCCAATGGCGCGGACGGCGTGGCTGCGCGCCGAGGCGAAGCGGAACGTCTGCTGAACGGCCGTCTGGTCCATGCGCTGTTGCAGCATCTGCCGGCCTGCGCGCCAGACCGCCGTCAAAGCGCGGCGCGACGCTTCCTTATGGCGCGCGGCGGCTTTCTGGACGAAGCGAGGCGAGAGGCGTTGGCGCAGTCGGCGCTTGCGATCCTCGCAGACCCGCGTCTTGCGCCGCTCTTTGGCCCAGACTCGACTCCAGAGGTCGACATCGTCGCGACGCTCGAGAACGGCGCCGTCGTTTCCGGCCGCATTGACCGACTTGCCGAAACCGTGACCGAAGCGCTCATCGCCGAATTTAAAACAGGACGGCCGCGCGCCAAGCTCGAAGACGCGCATGTGCGCCAGCTCGCGCTCTATCGCGCCGCTGTCGCCTCGCTCTTTCCGGGCAAGCGGCTGCGCTGCTTTCTGATCTATACGCAGAACGCCAGCGTGCTCGAAGCCGATGAATCGGCGCTCGCGAACGCGCTTCAACGCGCGCTGTAGATCCGGCGGCGCTGAGGCTAAGCCGGCTGATCGGGTCCGACGCGGCGGCGCCAGAATTCCAGCAACAACGGGCTGAGCGCCATGACGATGGGGCCGAGGACGATGCCCGACGCGCCGAACAATTGAAGGCCGCCGAGCATGGCGATGAACGCGGGCACGGTATGTAGCCGCATGCTGTCGCCGATGAGCAGCGGCCGGACCAGATTGTCGATGCTGGCGATCACCACGCCGCCCCATAGAGCGAGAATTATGGCCTCGACCCAACGGTCCTCGATCAAGAGGTAAATCGTCGCCGGGATCCAGATGACGAAAGAGCCGAGCACCGGCACGATCGAGAGCAGCCCCATGATCAACCCCCACAGCACCGGCGAATTGAAATCCAGCGCCCAGAACATGAATCCGCCCAGCACGCCTTGCAGCGCCGCCACTGCCAGCGTGCCAAAGAGGATCGCATGGATCGTATCGCGCACGCGCACGATGATCCTGCCGGTTTCGAGATTGGAGAAGGGCGACAATCGCGCGAGCGTCTGCAGCGCCACGGCCCGGTCGCGCAGGAAAAAGAAGAGGAGGTAGAAGGCGAGAAGAGTGGTGATGATCTGACCGGTAGACGCGCGCAGAAAGTTCGCGGCGATATTGGTGACAAAGGCGCCCAGCTGCGAGAACGTCGCTTGCAGATCGAACCTGCGTGCAATCCAGCTTTGGAAGCGGCCGAGCCACGGATGCGCGTCGAGCATCGTTTGCCAGTCGCCTTGCTGCACCGTTTTCTGAACGTAGTCGACGCCTGCGGCGGCCTCGCTGACCAGGCGTTCGATCATAAGCAGCAGCGGTGCAACGACGACGAGGCCGACGATCAGCATGGAGACGCCGGCCGCGACGGAGGGCGGCAGGAAGCGCTCCAGCAGGCGATGCGGCCCAATGAACACAACCGCGAGCACAAGCGCCCAGGTGAGCGCCGGCAGAAAGGGCGCAGAAATCAGAATCGCGGCGGAAATAAACGCAAGCGTGACGGCCAGCCTGGCGAGAACAAAAATGTCTATTGAAAGGTTCTGATCCTGTTCGACGAGCGCCGCCGCTTCAAGCTCCTCGTTCATGTCCGCCCTCTGTCGATGCTCAGCCTATAGACAGGGCGCGACGCGGGCTTGGCAAGGAGGCGGGGAGCGCGAGCGCGCTTAAATCACGCTGCTGGCGCGGCGGCGCGCCGATAATATTCGTGAATTCGCGCGGCCGTTTTCGCGCCCTAAAAAACGGGCGGCTCCGAGAAGCCGCCCGATGAAATGTTCTATTCTCCGCCGTTCGCCGCGGCGGATTCGCGTTCGGCCTTTTCCTTGGCCTCTAGGTCTTCGCCAGTCTCCTGATCGACGACGCGCATCGAGAGGCGGACCTTGCCGCGGTCGTCGAAGCCGAGGAGTTTGACCTTCACGCGGTCGCCTTCCTTCACGACGTCGGTCGTCTTGTTCACGCGCTGCTTGGAAAGCTGCGAAATGTGAACGAGCCCGTCCTTGGCGCCGAAGAAGTTGACGAAGGCGCCAAAGTCCGCGGTCTTCACCACCGTGCCCTCGTAGATCATGCCGACCTCGGGATCAGAGGCGATGGACTTGATCCAGTTGATCGCCGCCTTGATCGAATTGCCGTCCGAGGAGGCGACCTTCACCGTGCCGTCGTCCTCGATGTTGATCTTGGCGCCGGTCTTCTCGACGATCTCGCGGATGACCTTGCCGCCCGAGCCGATCACGTCGCGGATCTTGTCGGTCGGGATCTTCATCGTCTCGATGCGCGGCGCGAATTCACCGAGTTCGGCGCGCGAAGCCGTGATCGCCTTCGCCATTTCGCCGAGAATATGCAGGCGGCCGTCCTTCGCCTGAGCGAGCGCGACCTTCATGATTTCCTCGGTGATGCCGGCGATCTTGATGTCCATCTGTAGCGACGTCACGCCATTGGACGTGCCCGCAACCTTGAAGTCCATGTCGCCGAGATGATCCTCGTCGCCCAGAATATCCGAGAGCACGGCGAAACGTTCGCCTTCGAGGATGAGGCCCATGGCGATGCCGGCCGTCGGCGCCTTAATCGGCACGCCGGCGTCCATCAACGCCAAGGACGTGCCGCAGACCGTCGCCATCGAGGACGAGCCATTCGACTCGGTGATCTCGGAGACGACGCGCAGCGTGTAGGGGAATTCGGCCGCGGCCGGCAGCATCGGCCTGAGCGCGCGCCAAGCGAGCTTGCCATGGCCGATTTCGCGACGGCCGGGCGAACCCATGCGGCCGGTCTCGCCGACGCTGTAGGGGGGGAAGTTGTAATGGAGCAGGAAGCGCTCCTTGTAGGTGCCCTCGAGCGAATCGACATATTGCTCGTCTTCGCCCGTTCCCAGCGTCGCCACGACGAGCGCCTGCGTCTCGCCGCGGGTGAAAAGCGCCGAGCCATGCGCGCGCGGCAGCACGCCGACTTCGGAAACGATCGGGCGCACGGTCTTCACGTCACGACCGTCGATGCGCACGCCGGTGTCGAGAACGTTCCAGCGCACGACCTTGGCCTGCAACGCCTTAAAGGCTTCGCCGACGTGCTCCTTGGTGAATTTCGCATCGCCGCCTTCCGGAAAGAGCGCGGCCATCACCTTCGCCTTCACCGCGTCAACGGCGGCGTAGCGCTCCTGCTTGACGGTGTGCTTGTAGGCTTCGCGCAGTTCAGCTTCGGCGATCTTTGCGACGGCGTTCGCGACCTCTGTCGTGTCGGCGATGACGAGGTCGCGCGGATCCTTGGCGGCGCGCTCGGCAAGGCGGATGATGGCGTCGATCACCGGCTGGAAGCCGCGATGCCCCAGCATGACCGCTTCCAGCATGGTCTCCTCGGAGAGCTCCTTGGCTTCCGACTCGACCATCAACACGGCGTCCTGCGTGCCGGCGACGATGAGATCGAGCTCGGAAAGCTTCATCTCCTCGATCGTCGGATTAAGTTTGAGCTGACCGTTGATGCAGCCGACGCGCGCGCCGCCCACCGGTCCCATGAAAGGGATGCCGGACAGCGTCAGCGCCGCTGACGCCGCCACCATGGCGAGAATGTCGGGATCGTTTTCGAGGTCATGCGACAGCACGGTCAGGATCAACTGCGTGTCGTTGCGATATCCATCGGGAAAGAGGGGACGGATCGGACGGTCGATCAGGCGGGAGATCAACGTCTCGCGCTCGGACGGACGGCCCTCGCGTTTGAAATAGCCGCCCGGAATGCGGCCTGCCGCGAAGGCCTTTTCCTGATAGTTTACGGTAAGCGGAAAAAAGTCCTGCCCCGGCTTTGGCGCCTTGGCGGAAACCACTGTCGCGAGCACGGTCGTCTCGCCCCAACTCGCCATCACGGCGCCGTCGGCCTGTCGGGCGACCTTGCCGGTCTCGAGCACGAGCTTGCGCCCGGCCCAATCGAGTTCTTCGCGGTGAATCTGGAACATGCTGGTCTTTCTCTGATGAACCTGCGGTTCGTCATGAGCAAGACGGCGAGAAGCTGCGGCAGCGGTGTTTCGTAAAGCGTCGACGCAGCGTCCGGCGATCCTGCCATGACTTTACGCGTTGGTCGTGGCGAGCGCCCTCTGGACGCCCATGTCGGTTGAAAGCGGCGCATCGAAAGCGCCGCTTTCGCTCAGCTGGGTTAGCGGCGGATGCCGAGCCGCTCGATCAGGCTCTTGTAGCGCGGTTCGTCCCGCACCTTCACATAGTCGAGGAGCTGGCGGCGCTGGGAAACGAGCTTCAGGAGCCCGCGACGCGAGTGATTGTCTTTCGCATGCGTCTTGAAGTGTTCGGTCAGATTGGTGATTCGTTCGGTGAGAATCGCCACCTGCACCTCGGGCGAGCCCGTGTCGTTCGCCTTGGTGGAATATTCCTTGATGAGCGACTGCTTGCGCTCCGCCGTGATCGACATCGGATTGTCCTTGTTTTCGGGGGTGATCCGCGCTCCGCGGCCAAGGCCGGGATGTCGTCCAGCAGGGTCGCGCGAAAACGGAGCCGCCCCGGCGGACCGGGGCGTGCGGGGGCGGTTATAGCAGAAATGCTGGAGATGGATAGGGGCTTACGCCTTCTCCAGCCTTCAAGTCGCTGCCTCAGCCTGTTGATTTCCGCTTCCGCGCTGACAAGCTCGGTCAGTCATACTGGACGCCAAAATAGGAGATCGCCGCTCCGCTGCTGTCGAGCGGCGGCGTAATATTGAGCTTATTGAAGAAACTCGCCGTTTTTCCGATAATTGCGCAGCGTCACTTCAATGTGTCGATGCTTGAATGGGTTGATGCTTGGCATGGCCTCCCGCAGAGGCGTATTCCCTCCTGATCCCGGTCGTCGCCTTGCAGAAAGCGGCAGTCCTGCAGCTGTTCAGTTTGGCCTTTCTCACCGAGCGTCGGCTTGCGCGCGTCATGCATCTTGTCCCCCGAAAGCCCCTTCCCTAGGCCGTGTGTGCGCGCGCAAAGCGCGCGCGGTTCAGGGAGCTCACGATCACGCCGATGGACGCCGGGGTCGCATCCGCGCCGCTTGACGAGAGCCTTGATGAACCGCACCGTTTGCTATTGTTTGCCGATTGTCGTCGCGAGCGGCTTCGCGTCCGCCGCCGCGCAGGACATCTCCTCCGCTTACACAAAGCTCGACGTGCGCCGCGACTGCGCGCACCGGCCTGGAAAGGCGGTCGAGGACTATGGCGACTGGCGCTGCAAGGGCTATGCGGGCATGCCCATGTGGCTCGGGGCGGGCGATCAGCGCATGTATGTCAGCTTCGGATCCAAGGCCAAGGACGAGCCGGCGGCGGGAGAGACGCTTGCGCCCTTCAACGACTTCTATAAGGGCGTCGTCGAATGGCGGCTCGCCAATGGCAGGCCCTTCGCCACGATCATGCGCTGGAACGTGAAACGCGCCGCCGACATGGAAAACCGTGAGGTGCGAGGCCGCGCACTGGTCGTCACGCGCCTGCCGCCGGGCGCCGTCTGCCACGTCGGCTACGTCGATGCGCTCGCCAACCCAAGCGCCAATGCGCTGGCGCGCGAGATCGCCGACAAACACGCCCGCGACTTCGCCTGCGGCAAGGACAGGCCGATCGTCCTCGGCAAGATCACGCCAGGCGAGGATTTCTTCAGCACAAAGCCTTAGGCGCCTTTGTCGGGCTGGAGCATCTGGGCGTCGCCGCGCAACATGCGGGTGATGAAGGCGCGCGCCGCGGGCTTGTCGCTTTTTGAGGTCAGTCCCGACAATAGTCCAAGCGCGCCGCCAAGCGTTACGCCAGCGAGCGCGCAGAGCGCATAGATTTCGATGCGATTGTGCGATCCCGCCGCGGCCAAGGCGCTGAATAGGCCCGCCGCGCCGCCGCAGAGCGCGACGAGCGCTTCGCGATCGCCCGCGCGCGACCAAAACGCCAAGACAAGCGACGGCGCGAGGCAGGCCGCCGATACGGCGAGCGCCGCCGCGACGAGCGCGCCTGGCGTGAAGACGCCGGTGACGGCCGTCACGTAAGCCAGAGTCGATACGACCACGAGCGTGACGCGATTGACGGCGAGACGTCGGCTCGTCAGGTCGATCTCGCCGCGCAGCCGGTAGAGCGCGTCATGGCCGAAGGCTGTCGCGCAGGCTTGCAGGCCCGCCGTGGCGAGCGCCAGGCCGATGGCGATAAGCGCCGAGGCGATGAGCCCCGAAGACGCCGCGCCGAGCTCCGCCGTCTGCGGCAGCGCGCCGAGCAGGACGTCGCCGTCGATCGGGCGAATCTCCGCCGCCGCGAGCGGCGCGCCGGGCGCGTAGCCCTTCGCCGCGCAGGCGCGCTGAGCCTCTGACGGCCCGCGCACGTAATAGCCGCAGATGCTGATAAGGCCGCGCTCGCTCGCCTGATAGATTGCTTGCGGCAGACGTTCCGGCGGCTGTTCCGCCGTGACGCGGGCGAGCGACAGCGCCGAAGCGGCAATCGCCGCCGCCGCCAGCAATGCGATGACGACGGTCCAAAAAAGGGCGGCGACCCCGGCGCGCCGTGCGCTTCGTCGGTCCCCGGTCGCCACCGAGGCCGCGAGCACGGGCGCGAGCGTCGCGATCCCCAGCGCCACGGCGAGCGTCGCGGCGAATTCGACCGGAAGGCCCATGGGCGCCGGCGTCACCCCCCAGCTCTCCAGCAGTTTCGCGGCCTCCGTGGAGGCGGCGCCGCCAAAAATCAGCCCGCTCGGCAGCGCGTCATGGAGACTGAGCGCGGCGATGGGCCAGCCAAAGCCCAGCGTCGCCACGCCAGCGGCCGCCGCCGCCCCCCACATGACGCCGGAAAGTCCGCCCGGGCCGGCGATGATGAGGCTCGCCGCGGCGATCAGAAACGCCGCGAAGCCCCGATTGGCGCCGGTGAGCTCGACAAGCGCGTTCACCGCGATCAGGCCGCCGGCGGCGGCAAGCAGCGTCGACGATAGCGCCACCGCGCCGATGAAGCCGACGCGCGTCGCGGCGCTTGTAAAACGTGCGCACAGAAGCTCGGAAATCGAAAAAACGCCGGTTTTGCGCAGCAGCGGGCCGACATAAAGCCCCGCGGCGGCGAGACCGATGAAGACGCCGGCGACGGCGCCTACAGCCCAGCTGCCTCCCGCAAGCCGTGCGCCGAAGGGCAGCACCAGGGCGATCACGATCGCGGCGTTGGCGAAGCCGGCGTAGGCGGCGGGCAGTCCGCGGCCGGCGGTGTAATAGACCGACGCGCGCATCGAATGCAGAAGAAAGCCGAGCGTGGCGAGGCCGAGGATGGTGAAATAGGGCGGCGCCGCGCCGACAAAGCGCTCCGGCGCGCCGACGCGGTCGAGAAGCGCCGCAAAGGCGTAAGCCAGGAGAAAGCTCGCGGCCACGAAGGCGATTCGGGCGTCAAGATTGGCTCTTTCGAGCGCCGCCTGCTCGGTCGACCGATCGCTCATCCTTGCCCTCGTTAAATCAGAAACGATGCGACTCTAGAGGAGGACGTCTCGCCGGCCAAGATGGCGCGCGCGTCTCCGCCGCTAGAGCGCTTCCCGGTCACATGGAATCATGTGAACGATAAGGAATCGCTCAACATCGAATTGTTAGAGCCGGATCTCATTGAAAAAATTCTGTCAGCTTTTTCGGAACCTGCTCTAAGCGATCGACGTCGCATATGTCAGAATGTAGCGGCTCATTCTCTCTTTGAGACCGCCGAACGCCATGCCCATGCGGTTATAGCCGATCGCGGCCGGAATGGCGGCGGCGAGCCCATAGGCCGTCGCGGCGAGCGCATCCGCGATGCCAGGGGCGACGACCGCAAGACTCGTGTCTTGAGTCTGCGCGATGCCCGAGAAGCTCGACATGATGCCCCAAACCGTGCCGAACAGGCCGACGAAGGGTCCCGCCGAGGCGACGATGGCGAGAACCGGGAGCCCGCCTTCGGCGTCGAGCATGAATTCGCGCGCGGCGCGGTTCATCTGCTGCAAGATTCGTTCGCGCTTTTGATGAATGGTTTCGTTGGGCAATTCAGCCTGCGAGGCTTCGCGCGCGGCCTCGGCGATCGGCCAGAGGACGCCAATGTCGCCGCCGGCGCGCACGCGGTCCAGCGCTTGGGAAAGACGCCGCAGAACAAAAACGCCGTCGATGATGAGCACCCAGGTCCAGACCGCCGCGGCGAGAAGTAGCGCCATGACTAGTTTGCTCACAGGTCCGGCATAAAGAAACATGCCGAACGGCGACATTGGAGCAAATTCCATTTCGGAGCCCTCCCGCGGCCTCGCGACGTCAAACCCTTGAGACGTCAAATCCTATTGAAACGTGATGCCCTGCCGGGCGTATACCGGGCCGCAGCTCGCCGGTCCGCGCGACGAGGCGACGATGCGCCGCGCCATCGCCGCATGCGCGGCGCTTCCGCCCGAAACAGAAACGCCCGAAAGACCGCCGCCGGCGTTCACATAGAAAGTGACCACGACCGATCCCGGTCCGAGGCTCGTCGCAGCGGGCGTATGGCCGCGGATTGACGCCGCGATCTGGGCCAGACAGGTCGCCTCGGCGCCGCCCGAACCATCGCCGCTACCTCCAGGCAATCCGTAACGACCGGCGATGCGCGCTCTGCCCACGCCTTGGCCTGTTCCGCCGGGGAGGCCATAGCGCCGACCGGTCTGGTCCGCGTGGCGGCCGTCGTTTGCCGCCGCCACTCGTCGCGCCCGGGGTTTTTGCTCGGCTTGCTTGGACTTCTCAATCTTGGCCTTCTCGACCTTTTGCTTTTTCTGCGGCTTCTCTTTTCTCTCCGGCGCCTGAATCTCGTCGGGCTCCATGATCAGCGGGGGCGGCGGCTCATCGTCGATCAGTTCGTCCATCCCCTCGTCGGTGAGCGAAGCTTCTTCGAGCGGCAGCGGGTCTTCCAGCGAATCTCCTTCAGGCGCGGGGTCGCCCGCCTCCAGAGATATGCCTTCCGGAATGAGGTCCGCGCCGATGCCGCCCAGATCGACGATCGTTTGCGGCCAGTAAATCCCCGAAGCGAAGAAGGCGACGAATATCCCCACGACCGCAGCGGTCGAGACGGGATGCAGCCAGCGAGGCCTGAGCAGGGGCCGTTTTTCGAATTGCGCGCCCGCGTTCGAGCGCGTCGTCGTATTATTCATTTGTGAAGCGCTCCGCCGCCGACGCGCCTAAAATCGTTTGGCATCATAGGCGCGTGAAACGGCGCGCTTCAAGCCGTGGCGGCGCGGGTGCGGCTTTGTGTGGCGCCTGGATCGCCGTGCGGCGCCGGCGTATCGTGATCGACACAGAGCCGGCTTTGGCGGATAAGGCGGCCATGTCCCTCAGTCCAAATTCGCAGACGCCCGCCGCCGCGGGCGGCGTCTCCACCGCCCTCGTCACCGAGGACGAGGCGGGGATGCGCCTCGACCGCTGGTTCAAGCGACGTTATCCCGGGCTCGCTTTGTCCCATCTCGCCAAAATCTGCCGCAAGGGCGAAGTGCGGGTCGATGGCAAGCGGGTCGAAACATCGACGCGGCTCGAAGAGGGCCAAAAGATTCGGGTGCCGCCTTTGAAGATCGAGGCCCCCGCCGCGCCGGCGGTGAAACGCGCCGACCCCAAGGACGCGTTGGCGCTGGCCGACATGACGCTGTTCGAGGACAAGGATTTGCTCGTCCTCAACAAGCCCTATGGGCTGGCGACGCAGGGAGGCTCTGGCCAGACGCGGCATATTGACGGGATGCTGGAATCGCTCGCCAAGGGCGACACGCGGCCCGTGCTCGTGCATCGTCTCGACCGCGACACCTCTGGCGTGCTGCTCGTCGCCAAGAACCGGCGGATGGCCGCCGACCTTGGCGAGATTTTCCGTTCCCGGCAGGCCAAGAAGATCTATTGGGCGCTTGTCGAAGGCGTGCCGAAGCCCGCTCAGGGCCGGATTTCGCTTTATCTGGCGAAAGGCGCCGGCATGGAAAAATCCAGAGGCGGCGCAAGAGACCTCGAGAAAATGCGCGTCGCGAAACATGGCGAGGCCGACGCGCAGCATTCGCTGACCTATTACGCGATCGTCGACAAGGTCGCGCCGCGTTGCGCCTGGCTGTCGATGAAGCCGCTCACCGGACGCACGCATCAGTTACGCGCCCATGCCGAGGCGATCGGCCACCCGATCTTCGGCGACCCCAAATATGGCCATCGCCCGGAGGACGAGGTCCGGCGTCGTGATCCGCTACGCGCGGTGCCGGAGGGGCTGGAACGCAAGCTCCACCTCCTCGCCCGCCGGCTCGTCCTACCGCATCCGAGGGGCGGAATTCTGGACGTCACCGCGCCGCTGCCCGATCATATGCAACGGAGCTGGGACCTTTTCGGCTTCGACGTGAAGCGTCATGACCCGATCGAGGACGCGCCGGACGCATGAGGCGCCGGGACAAGCCCGGCCATGACGGGTTCGCGGCGTTTCCATTGAGCGCTTTCGTAGGGATTGATAAATGTCAAAGGAGCCGACGGGCATCGACGCCGATTTTTTCGTCCTCCCGGAGGAGCGCGACCCCGTGAAGGCCGCGCGCGAACCGGCGCGTCCCTTACCCAAGCGTTTCTACAAGGAGGCCGTCGCGCGCCCCGCCGAGGGCGGATTCGGGATTTTCCTCGACGGTCGGCCGGTCAACACGCCGGCCAGGCGTGCGCTGGTCGCGCCCTCGCAGCCGCTGGCGGAAGCGATCGCCGCCGAATGGGCGAAGCAGGGCGAAACGATCGATCCGGCGACGATGCCGCTGACGAAGCTTATGAACACTGCGCTCGACGGCGTGGCGGCGCAGATGGCCGAGGTGGAAGCCGAGATCGTTAAATATGCCGCCTCCGACCTCATCTGCTACCGCGCCGGCGCGCCGGAGGGCCTGGCCGCCGCGCAATCCTCGGCCTGGGACCCGCTCGTCGCCTTCGCGCGCGAAAAGCTGGGCGCCAAGTTCGCCCTCGCCGAAGGCGTGATGTTCATCGAACAGCCGCAGGAGGCGCTCGAGGCGTTTGCACGCGCCGTGCGCGATTATGTGGGGGAGGGCGCCGGCGCGCCGCTCAGGCTCGCCGCGCTGCACGTCATGACGACGCTATCAGGATCCGCGGTCCTTGCGCTTGCAGCCGCCCGACACGAAATAGACGCACGCAAGGCCTGGGAGGCGGCCAATGTCGATGAAGACTGGCAGATGCGCGCCTGGGGCGAAGACGCCGAAGCGATGGCCAGGCGGTCAGCACGCTTTCAGGAATTCGAGGCCGCGACGACTGTCGCGCGCCATTCCACTCCTGACTGACTGACGCGCAATATAGAGGCGCCTCGCCAAAAGGCTGCGGCCAATTTGCCGACGGCGCGCTTCCTCTCTTGCTTTGCACAATGGCCTTTGTTACGGAACGCGCGGCCTGGAGTCGTTCTAAGGAATAACGCCAAGGAAACGCTCCCGCGACCGGCCCTCGCCCCGCCGAAGTCGGACCAGACTCATGCCGCTGCTCGAACAATATCTGCCGCTGGTGATCTTCATCGCCCTTTCGGCCGTGATTGCCGGCGCATTGCTCGTTGCGCCCTTCCTGCTCGCTTTCAAGGCGCCGGACCCCGAAAAGCTCTCCGCCTATGAATGCGGCTTCAATCCCTTCAATGACGCGCGCATGAAATTCGACGTGCGCTTCTATCTCGTCTCTCTGCTTTTCATCGTCTTCGATCTTGAAGTGGCCTTTCTCTTTCCCTGGGCGGTGGCCTTCAAGGAAGCGGGCGCCTTCGGCTTCTGGTCGATGATGGCCTTCCTTGGCGTGCTCACCGTCGGCTTCGTCTACGAGTGGCGCAAGGGAGCTCTGGAATGGGACTGATCGAGAAGGAAGGCGCGCGGCAGACGCTGATCGCGCCGCAGGCCAAAGGGCTGATCGATCCGCGCACCGGCAAGCCCGTCGGCTCGGACGACCCGTTCTTTCTGCATCTCAACGACGAACTCGCCGACAAGGGGTTTTTCGTCACCGCCACGGACGACGTCATCAATTGGGCGCGCACCGGCTCGCTGATGTGGATGACCTTTGGTCTCGCCTGCTGCGCCGTCGAGATGATCCAGGCGGCGATGCCGCGCTATGATCTGGAGCGCTTCGGTTTTGCGCCGCGCGCGAGCCCGCGTCAGTCCGACTGCATCATCATCGCCGGCACGCTGACGAACAAAATGGCGCCGGCGATGCGCAAGGTGTACGACCAGATGCCGGAGCCGCGTTACGTGATCTCGATGGGCTCCTGCGCCAATGGCGGCGGCTACTACCACTATTCCTATTCGGTGGTGCGCGGCTGCGATCGCATCATTCCGGTCGACATCTACGTGCCGGGATGCCCGCCTTCGGCGGAGGCGCTCGTCTACGGCATGCTGCTGTTGCAGAAGAAAATCCGGCGCACGGGCACGATCGAGCGCTAACGACGCGAAATTGAGGAGTTGTCCGCCCTCATCCTTCGAGACGCCTGCTTGCGCGGGCTCCGCAGGATGAAGTCGGGTCAAGCAATTCCCTCATCCTGAGGAGGTGGCGCAGCCGCCGTCTCGAAGGACGAGGGAATAGCGGCAGGCCAAGGAATTTAGAATGTCGGCTGAGTTGGAAGCTCTCGGCGCAAAAATCAGCAGGGCCTTGCCCGGCGCGGTGACGGAGGCGAAGGTCGCTTATGGCGAACTTACGCTGACCGTCGTGCGCGACCGCTGGCTCGAGGTCGCCGCCCATCTGCGCGACAGCCCCGACTGCCTTTTCGTGTGCTTCATCGACGTGACGGCGGCGGATTACCCGCAGCGGGCCGAGCGCTTTGAGGTCGTCGCGCATCTGCTCTCGCCCAAATACAACCGCCGTATCCGCATCAAGACGCCGGCGTCGGAAGAAACGCCTGTCGCCTCGCTCGTCACGCTCTATCCTGGCGCGGACTGGTTCGAGCGCGAGACCTACGATCTCTTCGGCGTGATCTTTTCCGGCCATCCTGATCTGCGCCGCATCATGACCGACTACGGCTTCGACGGTCATCCGCTGCGCAAGGACTTCCCGATGACGGGCTTCGTCGAGGTGCGCTACGACGACGAGCAGAAGCGCGTCGTTTATGAGCCGGTGCGACTCAGCCAGGAATACCGCAACTTCGATTTCCTCTCGCCGTGGGAGGGCGTGCACTACGACCTTCCCGGCGACGAGAAGGCGAGCAAGTGAGCGCGTCGAGATGAACGATCAAACCCCCGCGCCAGACCAACCCGCTCCCGCCTCCCAAGGCCTGCGCAACTTCAACATCAACTTCGGCCCGCAGCATCCGGCGGCGCATGGCGTGCTGCGCCTGATTCTGGAGTTGGACGGCGAGGTCGTCGAACGTGTCGACCCGCATGTCGGGTTTCTGCATCGCGGCACCGAAAAGCTGATGGAGTCGCGCACCTATCTGCAGAACGTGCCCTATTTCGATCGGCTCGATTATTGCGCGCCGATGAATCAGGAGCATGCGTTCTGTCTCGCCATCGAGCGCCTGCTTGGCGTCGAAGTTCCGCGTCGCGGCCAGCTCATCCGCGTGCTTTACGCCGAAATCGGCCGGCTGCTCTCGCATTTGCTCAACGTCACCTCGCAGGCGATGGACGTCGGCGCGCTCACGCCCCCGCTCTGGGGCTATGAAGAGCGCGAAAAGCTGATGGTGTTCTATGAGCGCGCCTCGGGCGCGCGCATGCACGCCAATTATTTCCGTCCCGGCGGCGTCGCGCGCGACCTGCCCGACCAGCTCGTCGAGGATATTGGCGCGTTTTGCGATCCGTTCCTCAAGGTCGTCGAAGATCTCGATGAACTCTTCATCGGCAACCGTATCTTCAAGCAGCGCAACGTCGACATCGGCGTCATCTCTCTGGAAGACGCCTGGAAATGGGGCTTCTCGGGGGTGATGGTGCGCGGCTCGGGCGCCGCCTGGGATCTGCGCAAGGCGCAGCCTTACGAATGCTACGAGGAGATGGAGTTCGACATCCCGGTCGGCAAGCATGGCGATTGTTACGACCGCGCCGTGATCCGCATGGAGGAGATGCGGCAGTCGACCTCGATCATGAAACAATGCGTCGAAAAGCTGATGCGCGCCGAAAACCGCGGCCCGGTGATGGCGCCCAATCATAAGATCACGCCACCCTCGCGCGGCGAGATGAAGCGCTCGATGGAAGCCTTGATCCATCACTTCAAGCTCTTCACCGAGGGCTTCCATGTGCCGCAGGGCGAGGTCTACGCCGCGGTCGAGGCGCCTAAGGGCGAATTTGGCGTCTATCTCGTGTCCGATGGCGGCGACAAGCCGTATCGCTGCAAGATTCGCGCGCCCGGCTTCGCGCATTTGTCCGCCATGGATTTTCTTTGCAAGAACCACATGCTCGCTGACGTCTCGGCGATTCTGGGTTCGCTCGACATCGTGTTCGGGGAGGTCGATCGCTAATGTCCGTCCGTCGTCTCGCCGAAAAACAGACAGAGAGCTTCGAGTTCACGCCCGAAAACAAGGCGTGGCTCGAGAAGCAGATCGCCAAATATCCCGACGGCCGCCAGGCCTCGATGGTCGTGCCGGCGCTGTGGCAGGCGCAAAAGCAGCATGACAATTGGTTATCGCAGGCGGCGATCGAAAAAGTCGCGGACGCGCTCGGCATGGCGAAGATCCGCGTGCTCGAAATCGCGACCTTCTATTCGATGTTCAATCTGGAGCCCGTCGGCAAATATTTTATCCAGCTTTGCGGCACGACGCCGTGCATGCTGGCCGGCTCGGATGAGATCATTGACGTGCTGCATCGCCGGGTCGGTCCTCAGCGGCGCGTGACCGACGATGGGCTGTTTTCCTGGCTCGAGGTCGAGTGCCTCGGCGCGTGCTGCAACGCGCCGATGGTGCAGATCAACGACGACTATTACGAGGATCTTACCGCCGAGAATTTCGAGAAGCTTCTCGATAATCTCGCCGCGGGTCGACCGGTGAAGATCGGCTCGCAAATCGGGCGCGTCTCTTCGGAGCCGGCGGGCAAGTTGACGAGCCTGACCTCGCTTTACGGCGACGGCGCGAAGTAGCGGAGGGAAGAGGAAAAACCATGCTTTCCGACGCAGATCGTATCTTCACCAATCTTTATGGCCTGGGCGACAGATCGCTCGCCGGCGCGCGAAAGCGCGGGCAGTGGGACAACACCAAGGCGCTGCTCGACAAGGGCCGCGACGCGATCATCAATGAGATCAAGGCGTCAGGTCTGCGCGGGCGCGGCGGCGCCGGGTTTTCGACGGGCCTGAAATGGTCCTTCATGCCCAAGGAAATCGATCCCAAGCGGCCGCATTATCTCGTCATCAACGCCGACGAGTCGGAGCCCGGCACGTGCAAGGATCGCGAGATCATGCGCAACGATCCGCATACGCTGGTCGAAGGCGCGCTCATCGCGAGCTTCGCCATGGGCGCGCATGCCTGTTACATTTACATTCGCGGCGAATTCATCGCCGAGCGCATCGCGCTCCAGAAAGCCGTTGACGAAGCCTATGAAGCGCGGCTGATCGGCAAGAACAACGTCCACGGCTATCCGTTCGATCTTTACGTCCATCACGGCGCGGGCGCTTATATTTGCGGCGAGGAGACCGCGCTGCTCGAAAGCCTCGAAGGCAAGAAGGGCATGCCGCGCTTAAAGCCGCCGTTCCCGGCCAATGTCGGTCTTTATGGCTGCCCGACGACGGTCAATAACGTCGAGTCGATCGCCGTCGCGCCGACCATCCTGCGCCGCGGCGCCGCCTGGTTCGCCGGCATCGGCAAGCCCAACAACACGGGCACCAAGCTCTTTTCGATTTCCGGCCACGTCAATCGGCCATGCAATGTCGAAGAAGCGATGTCGATCTCGTTCCGCGAACTGATCGAGACCCATTGCGGCGGCGTGCGCGGCGGCTGGGACAATCTGCTCGCGGTCATCCCCGGCGGTTCATCGGTGCGCTGCGTGCCGTCGCATGAGATCGTCGACTGTCCGATGGATTTCGACAGCCTGGTGGCGTTGAAGTCCGGCCTCGGCACGGCGGCGGTGATCGTCATGGACAAATCGACCGACATCATCCGCGCCATCGCGCGCCTCTCTTACTTTTACAAGCACGAGAGCTGTGGCCAGTGCACGCCGTGCCGCGAGGGCACGGGCTGGATGTGGCGGGTCGTGCAGCGCATGGTCGAAGGCCGCGCGCATAAAAAAGAAATCGACATGCTGTTCGATGTCTCGAAACAGATCGAAGGCCATACGATCTGCGCGCTCGGCGACGCCGCGGCCTGGCCGATCCAGGGGCTCATCACGCATTTCCGCGACGTGATCGAGAAGCGCATCGATCAATATGCCGCGAACCCACATCCCGATCCGATCCGCGTGGCGGCCGAGTGATGATCGAACCCATCGAGACTTCGGAGAGAGCGAAGTGACCAAGATTCTCGTCGATGGCGTCGAAGTGGACGTGCCGGGAGAGTTCACGCTGCTGCAGGCCTGCGAGCAGGCCGGCGCCGAGATTCCGCGCTTTTGCTATCACGAACGCCTGTCGATCGCCGGCAATTGCCGCATGTGCCTCGTCGAGGTGAAGGGCGGGCCGCCGAAGCCGCAGGCCTCCTGCGCCATGTCGGTAAAGGATTTGCGCCCCGGTCCGAACGGCGCGCCGCCGGAAGTTCTCACCAAGTCGCCGATGGTGAAGAAGGCGCGCGAAGGGGTGATGGAGTTCTTGCTGATCAATCATCCGCTGGATTGCCCGATATGCGATCAGGGCGGCGAATGCGATCTGCAGGATCAGGCGCTGGTCTTTGGCGTCGACAGCTCGCGTTTTCATGAAAACAAGCGCGCGGTCGAAGACAAATATATCGGCGTCCTGGTCAAGACCGAGATGAACCGCTGCATCCATTGCACGCGCTGCGTCCGCTTTACGGCGGAGGTCGCCGGCACGGGAGACATGGGCGCGATCGGCCGCGGCGAAGATATGGAGATCACCACCTATCTCGAAAGCGCGATGACTTCCGAGCTGCAGGGCAATGTCGCGGATCTTTGTCCGGTCGGCGCGCTGCTGCCCAAGCCGCAAAGCTTCCGTGGCCGTCCCTGGGAATATCAGAAGACCGAGACAATCGACGTCATGGACGCGCTTGGCTCGGCGATCCGCGTCGACTCGCGCGGCCGTGAAGTCATGCGCATTCTGCCGCGCATCAACGACCTCGTGAATGAAGAGTGGATTTCCGACAAGACGCGCCAGATCGTCGACGGTCTGAAGACGCAGCGTCTTGATCGCCCCTATATCCGCGAGAACGGTCGGCTGCGCCCGGCCTCCTGGCAGGAGGCGCTCGCCGCCGTCGCCGCCAAAACCAAGGCGACGTCCGCATCGCGCATCGGCGCGCTCGTCGGCGATCTCGCCGCGGTCGAAGAGACCTTCGCACTGAAGCTCCTCGCCGAGCAGCTTGGAACGCCTAACCTCGATTGCCGCCAGGACGGCGCCAAACTCGATCCGAAATTCGGCAGAGCCTCTTATCTCTTCAATGCGACGGTCGCGGGGATCGAGCAGGCGGGCGCCGCGCTCATCATCGGCGCCAATCCGCGCAAGGAAGCGCCTGTTCTCAACGCGCGACTCCGCAAGCGCTGGCTCAGAGGCGACTTCAAGATCTCGCTTGTCGGCGAGCGCGCCGATCTCACCTACGACTACGACTATCTCGGCGCTGGCCCCGAATCGCTTCTGCAGTTCATCCGCTCCGCAAAGCCGGTTGAGAAGCTGCTCGTCATCGTCGGGCAGGGCGCATTGGCGCGCGATGACGGCGAGGCGGCGCTCACTCTCGCCGCTCAGGCCGCGCAAAGGCTCGGCGGTCTCGGCGACGGCTGGAACGGCTTCTCGGTCCTGCATACGGCGGCCGCGCGCGTCGGCGCGCTCGATCTCGGCTTCACGCCCGGCGCCGGCGGCTTGGATGCTCGCGCGATGGCGAAGGCCGGCGCGCTCGATCTCATCTTCAACCTCGGGGCCGATGAAATCGCGATCGAACCCGGCGCCTTCGTGGTTTACCTCGGCACCCATGGCGATCGCGGCGCGCATCGCGCCGACGTGATCCTGCCTGGCGCCGCCTATACGGAAAAATCCGGGCTTTACGTCAATACCGAAGGCCGCGTGCAGCGCGCCTTCCGCGTCGTCTTCCCGCCCGGAGAAGCGCGAGAGGATTGGGCGGTGTTGCGCGCGCTCTCGGGGGCGCTCGGCAATCCGCTGCCCTTCGACTCTCTGGCGGCGTTGCGTCGGCTGCTCATCGAGTCTCACCCGCACTTCGCGGAACTGGATGAAATTGCGCCGGGCGAATCCGCGCAGGTCGTCGCTCTCGCAAATCATCCGGCCGTGGCGATGAAGGATTCCTTCGCGCCGGCGATCCAAAACTTCTACTTCACAAATCCGATCGCCCGCGCGTCGGCGATCATGGCGGAATGTTCGGCGCTGGCGCAGGGCCGGCTTGCTCAAGCGGCGGAATAGGAGCTTTGGACGTGAGCGACGGTTGGGCGAGCGCCATTTCGGATTTCTTCATCGCGTATCCGCTTCTTCTCGCGCTCGTGAAGAGCGTTTTGCTCGCGGTCGCGTTGCTGATCTACGTGGCCTATGTGATCCTCGCGGACCGCAAAATCTGGGCGGCGGTGCAATTGCGCCGCGGACCGAATGTCGTCGGACCCTGGGGGCTTCTGCAGAGCTTCGCGGACTTTCTCAAGTTCGCGCTCAAGGAGCCGGTGATTCCGGACGTCGCCAATAAGGGCGTTTTCCTGTTCGCGCCCTTCATTATGGCGACGCTCTCGATCGCCGCCTGGGCCGTCATTCCGGTCGCCGACGGCTGGGCGGTCGGCGACATCAATGTCGGGATCCTTTATATTTTCGCGCTGTCCTCGCTTGGCGTCTATGGCGTCATCATGGGCGGCTGGGCGTCGAATTCGAAATATCCGTTCCTGTCGGCGCTCCGCTCGGCGGCGCAGATGGTCTCCTACGAGGTCTCGATCGGCTTCGTCATCATCACGGTGCTGCTCTGCGCCGGCTCGCTCAATCTGACCGATATCGTTCACGCGCAGGATACGTCCTACGGCATGGCCGGCTGGTATTGGCTGCGCCTGTTCCCGATGTTCGTCATCTTCTTCGTCTCGGCGCTCGCCGAGACCAATCGTCCGCCGTTCGATCTTGTTGAGGCGGAGTCGGAGCTCGTCGCCGGCTTCATGATCGAATATTCGGCGACGCCCTACGTTCTGTTCATGCTCGCCGAATATGTGGCGATCGTCACCATGTGCGCGCTGCTGACGATCCTGTTCTTCGGCGGCTGGCTGCCGCCGATCAAAGTCGCGCCCTTCACCTATGTGCCGGGCGTGATCTGGTTCACGCTGAAGGTGAGCTTCTTTTTCTTCTTCTTCGCCATGGTGAAGGCTTTCGTGCCGCGCTATCGCTACGATCAGCTGATGCGTCTGGGCTGGAAAGTCTTCCTGCCGATCTCCCTCGCCATGGTCGTCATCGTCGCCGCCGTGCTGCAGTTCTGGCCGGCGGGACCGGCAGGCAGTTGAGGCCGTCATGAAACTCGATCAAGCCGCCAAGTCGCTCTTCCTCACCGAATTCGTCGGCGCATTCCTGCTGTCGATGCGCTATTTCTTCAAGCCGAAGGCGACGATCAACTATCCGCACGAAAAGAATCCGCAGTCGCCGCGCTACCGCGGCGAGCATGCGCTGCGCCGCTACCCCAATGGCGAGGAGCGCTGCATCGCCTGCAAACTGTGCGAGGCCATCTGTCCTGCGCAGGCGATCACCATCGAAGCCGGACCGCGCCGCAATGACGGCACCCGCCGCACGACGCGCTACGACATCGACATGGTCAAATGCATCTATTGCGGCTACTGCCAGGAGGCCTGCCCGGTCGACGCCATTGTCGAGGGGCCCAATTCGGAATTCTCGGTCGAGACGCGCGAGGAGCTTTACTACAACAAGCAGCGTCTGCTCGAGAACGGCGACCGATGGGAGCGCGAGATCGCGCGCAACATCGCGATGGACGCGCAGTACAGGTAACACGAAGATATGACGTTGCGGTCGCACCCCCTCCCTGTCCCTCCCCCGCTTCGCGGGAGAGGGGACGCATGCGAGCAGCATTGGCGTAGCGCTGGGGCCACGCCGTATCTGCTCCCTCTCCCGCGTAGCGGGGGAGGGTTGGGGTGGGGGCACTCCGCGAACGAACACGCCGCATCGGCGCAGTAAGGACGAAGAACGTGCAGGCCGTATTTTTCTACCTATTCGCGACAATCATGATCGCCTCGGCCGGCGTCGTGATCTTCGCGCGCAACCCTGTGCACTCGGTGCTCTTTCTCATCCTCGCGTTCTGCAATGGCGCGGGGCTGTTTCTGCTCGCCGGCGCGGAGTTCCTGGCGATGATCCTGATCGTCGTCTATGTCGGCGCGGTCGCGGTATTGTTCCTGTTCGTCGTCATGATGCTCGACGTCGACTTCGCCGAACTGAAGCAGGGCTTCGCTAAATATCTCCCCGTAGGCGTCGGGGTTGGCGTCGTCGTCCTTGCGGAACTCGGTTTTGTCGCGCTCGGCTGGAGTTCGGCGCCTTCCGCCGCTGACGCCGCCGCCAATCCGATCATTCCGCAAATGAGCAACACCGCGGCGCTCGGCCAAATCCTCTATACGAAATATGTGATCTTCTTTCAGGCGTCCGCGCTTGTGCTGCTCACCGCCATGATCGGCGCCATCGTGCTGACGCTCCATCACAAGCCCAACATCAAGCGGCAGAAGATCGACGAGCAGAATGCGCGCACGCGCGAAAATGTGATCGAGATCAAGAAAGTTCCGTTTCGGACCGGCGTCTAACGAGGACATCCATGCTGACCATCGGCCTTACGCATTACCTCGTCGTCGCGGCGGTCCTGTTCACGCTCGGCGTCGCCGGCATCATCCTCAACCGCAAGAACATTATCGTCATTCTCATGTCGGTTGAGCTGATACTGCTTGCGGTCAATCTGAACTTCGTCGCCTTCTCGCAGTCGCTCGCCGATTTGACCGGCCAGGTGTTCGCGCTCTTTGTGCTCACCGTGGCGGCGGCGGAAGCGGCGATCGGCCTTGCGATTCTCGTCGCCTTCTATCGCAATCGCGGCACCATCGCCGTCGAAGACATCAATTCCTTGAAGGGCTGACCCCAGCGATGATTTACGCCATCGTCTTTCTTCCGCTTGTCGGCTTTCTGATCGCAGGCGCGCTCGGACCCTGGATCGGGGCGCGCGCCTCGGAGTTCGTCACGACGAGCTTCTTGATGATCTGCGCCGTGCTGTCGTGGATCGTTTTCTTCGACGTCGCGCTCGGCCACAATCATGGCTACGCGCCAATCATCGGCAATTGGATGACCGTGGGCGACCTCAAGATCGACTGGGCGCTGCGCGTCGACACGCTGACGGCGGTGATGCTCGTCGTCGTCAACACGGTGTCGAGCCTCGTGCATCTCTACTCAGTCGGCTACATGCACGAGGATCCGGATCGCCCGCGCTTCTTCGCCTATCTGTCGCTCTTTACCTTCGCCATGCTGATGCTGGTGACCGCCGACAATCTCGTGCAGATGTTCTTTGGCTGGGAGGGCGTCGGGCTCGCCTCCTATCTGCTCATCGGCTTCTGGTATCAAAAGCCCTCGGCGAACGCCGCCGCGATCAAGGCCTTCGTCGTCAACCGCGTCGGCGACTTTGGCTTCGCGCTCGGGATTTTCCTCGTCTTCCAACTCACGAAGTCGCTTGGCTTTGAGGAGGTCTTCGCCGCCGTCCCGGGACTCGCCGGCAAAACGATCCACGTGTTCGGGATGGATGTCGACGCGCTGACGATGGCCGCTTTCCTGCTCTTCATCGGCGCGATGGGCAAGTCGGCGCAGTTCTTCCTGCACACATGGTTGCCGGACGCGATGGAAGGTCCGACGCCGGTCTCCGCGCTCATCCATGCGGCGACCATGGTGACTGCCGGCGTGTTCATGGTCGCGCGGCTGTCGCCGATCTTCGAACATGCGCCTGCGGCGCTCGAATTTGTGACCATCATCGGCGCGGTGACCGCATTTTTTGCCGCGACGGTCGGTCTCGTTCAAAACGACATCAAGCGCGTGATCGCCTATTCGACCTGTTCGCAGCTCGGCTATATGTTCGTCGCGGAAGGCGTCGGGGCCTATTCGCTCGGCATCTTTCATCTCTTCACGCATGCCTTCTTCAAGGCGCTGCTGTTTCTCGGCGCGGGCTCGGTCATCCACGCGATGCATCACGAGCAGGACATGCGCAACATGGGCGGGCTGCGCAAGGACATACCCTTCACCTTCGCCATGATGACGATCGGCACGCTGGCGCTGACCGGCTTTCCCTTTACGTCGGGCTATTTCTCCAAGGATGGAATCATCGAAGCGGCGTTCGCCGCCGGCGAGCACCACACAACGGCGATGATCGGCTTCGTTGCGACCGTCGTCGCCGCGGGGCTGACGTCCTACTATTCCTGGCGTCTGGTGTTCATGACCTTCTTCGGCCAGCGCCCAGCGCATCCCGTCGCGGTCAATCATTCGCATGACGAACCGGCGAGCGCGGACGAGCATGCTCCCGGCCACGACGATCACGCGCACGACGATCACGGGCATGACGATCATGGCCATCATGCGCCGCATGAATCGCCGCTGGTGATGCTGATCCCGCTGGCGGTGCTCGCCGTCGGCGCGCTTGCGGCCGGCTATGTGTTCGAGCCCGATTTCGCCGGTCACGCCTATGCCGAATTCTGGAAGGGCGCGATCTTTACCGGCGAGCACAATGAGATCCTGCACGAGATGCACGCCATTCCCGCCTGGGCCGGCTATGCGCCGACCGCGATGATGGTTCTGGGCTTCCTCGTGTCGCTCTATGTCTATGTGCTGAAGCCGGGAACCGCTCAGGCGCTGGCGAGAACCTTCCCGCGGCTTTACCAGTTCCTGCTCAACAAGTGGTATTTCGACGAACTCTACGACTTCCTATTCGTTCGGCCGGCCTTCGCTCTCGGCAGAATGTTCTGGAAGGGCGGCGATGGCGCGATCATCGACGGCCTCGGGCCTGATGGCGTCGCCGCGCGGGTCGCGGACGGCGCGCGGCTCGCCGTGCGCTTGCAGACCGGCTACGTCTATCACTACGCCTTCGCCATGCTCATCGGCGTCGCGGCGGTCGTCACATACTTCGTCGCCGGAGGGCTGCGCTGATGTTCGGTTTCGGCATTCTCTCCGGCGTCACCTTCCTGCCGCTTGTCGGCGTCGCCTTCCTCCTCACCCAGAAGGGCGACGACGAGGCGAGCCTGCGCAACATCCGCTGGGCGACGCTGGCGACCACGCTCGCGACCTTCGCACTGTCGCTTGTCATCTGGTCCGGCTTCGACACGACAAGCGCGGCGTTCCAGTTCGTCGAGGAGAAAAACTGGCTCGGCTCGGGCCTTGTCTACAAGATGGGCGTCGACGGCTTTTCGATGCCCTTCGTCCTGCTGACGACCTTCTTGATGCCCTTCGCCATTCTCGCTTCCTGGGACTCGATCCAGAAGCGCGTGAAGGAATATATGATCGCCTTTCTCGTGCTGGAGACGCTGATGATCGGCGTCTTCTGCGCGCTCGACCTCGTGCTGTTCTATCTCTTCTTCGAGGGCGGCCTCATCCCGATGTTTCTCATCATCGGAATCTGGGGCGGCAAGCGGCGCGTCTACGCGAGCTTCAAATTCTTTCTCTACACGCTCGTCGGCTCGCTCCTCATGCTGGTCGCGATCCTCGCCATGTATGGCAAGGCCGGCACGACCGACATCACCGTGCTGCTGCATACCGACTTCCCCAAGGAGATGCAGACCTGGCTGTGGCTCGCCTTCTTCGCCTCCTTCGCGGTGAAGATGCCGATGTGGCCGGTGCACACTTGGCTGCCTGATGCGCATGTCGAGGCGCCGACGGCCGGCTCCGTGATCCTTGCGGCGATTCTCCTGAAGATGGGCGGCTACGGTTTCATCCGCTTCTCGCTGCCGATGTTTCCGGACGCTTCGACCAATTTCGCGCCGCTCATCTACGCTTTGTCAGTGATCGCGATCGTCTACACGTCGCTCGTCGCGCTCGTTCAGGAAGACATCAAGAAGCTCATCGCCTATTCGTCCGTCGCGCATATGGGCTTCGTCACGATGGGCCTCTTCACGCTCAATGCTCAAGGCATGCAGGGCGCGATCTTCCAGATGATCTCGCACGGCTTAGTCTCCGGCGCGCTGTTCCTTTGCGTCGGCGTGATCTACGACCGCATGCATACGCGCGAGATTGCGGCCTATGGCGGCCTCGTCAACCGCATGCCGATCTACGCCTTCGTGTTCATGCTGTTCACTATGGCCAATGTCGGGCTGCCGGGAACGACGGGCTTCATCGGCGAATTCCTGTCGCTGACCGGCGCGTTCCAGGCCAACAGTTGGGTGGCGCTGATCGCAACGAGCGGAGTCATCTTTTCTGCGGCCTATGCGCTCTATCTCTACCGCCGCGTGATCTTCGGGGTCTTGGACAAGGCCAGCCTCAAGAACATCACCGATCTGACGCCGCGCGAGATTGCGATCTTCACGCCTCTCGTTCTGCTCACGATTTACTACGGCGTACAACCGCAGGCCATTCTGAACGCGACGCAGGCGTCGGTCGACAATCTCATCCAGACCCATACGGCGCTCATCGACGCGGTTAAGCTCGCGGCCGCTGGCCAATGACGGATCGCTGACGATGCCCTTTTTCGTTCAACTCGCGCATCACTTTCTTCCCGAGACCATTCTCGCCGTCGGCGTGATGGCGCTGATCCTCATCGGCGCCTTCCGAGGCGAGCGCGGTTTTGGCCTTGTCGACGAAATGGCCGTCGGCATTCTGGGCCTCGCCTTGGTCGCGATTGCGCTGTCGAGCACGCCCGACACGAGCATATTCGACGGCGCCTATATCGACGACGGGTTTTCACGCTTCATGAAAGCGCTGACGCTCATCGGCGCGATCGTGTCGATTCTGCTGTCCGTCGACTGGCTGCAACGCAACGGGCTCGAGAAATTCGAATATCCGGTGCTCATCATTCTCTCGACGCTGGGCATGATGCTGCTGATTTCGGCCGATAACCTCATCGCGCTCTATCTCGGCCTCGAACTAATGTCGCTGGCGCTCTATGTCATGGCCGCCTTTGCGCGCGAGGACGGGCGGTCGTCGGAGGCCGGGCTGAAATATTTCGTCCTCGGCGCGCTCTCTTCCGGCATGATGCTTTACGGCGCGTCGCTGCTCTATGGCTTCGCCGGAACGGTGTCTTTCGCCGAGATCGCGGCGGCCGTCTCGACCTCCCCGCCGATTGGCGTGATCTTCGGGCTGGTCTTCGTCCTGGCGGCGCTCGCCTTTAAAATGTCGGCGGCGCCCTTCCATATGTGGACGCCCGACGTTTATCAGGGCGCGCCGACGCCGGTCACTGCCTTCTTCGCTTCGGCCGCCAAAATGGCGGCGGTGGCGATCACCGTGCGCATTGTCATCACCGCTTTTCCGGGCGTGAAAGACCAATGGCGCCAGATCATCATCTTCATTGCCATCGCTTCCATGCTGCTCGGCTCTTTCGCGGCGATCGGACAGGAGAACATCAAGCGGCTGATGGCCTATTCCTCGATCGGCCATATGGGCTTTGCGCTGATCGGACTCGCGGCTGGCGACGAGGCGGGCGTGCGCGGCGTCGCGATCTACCTCACGATCTATCTGATCATGACTCTCGGCGCCTTCGCCGCCATTCTCGCGATGCGCGTCGAAGGCAGATATGTCGAGAATATCTCCGACCTCGCCGGCCTGTCGCGCACTAACAGCTGGATGGCCTTCTTCCTGGCGATGCTGATGTTCTCGCTTGCCGGCGTTCCGCCGCTCGCGGGCTTTTTCGCCAAATATTACGTGCTCCTCGCCGCGGTCGACGCTGGCCTCTTTGGCCTCGCGGTCATCGGCGTCCTGGCGAGCGCGGTCGCGGCCTATTACTATCTGCGGGTCGTCAAGGTCATGTATTTTGATGAACCGGCGCCGGCCTTCGACCGCGCGCCGATGGCGCTGCGCGCGGTGCTTGGCGTTTCCACGCTGGCGCTGCTTGGCTTTTGGGTCTATCCCACGCCGGTCATGGATGCGGCGGCGGCGGCGGCCAAATCGCTTTTCTAGGGAGGTAATTCGCGCGTGGAGTTGGGATCATTGGCGCGCGCCAGCGGCGTGCGTCTCCTCGCGCTGGAGAGCGTCGATTCGACTAATGACGAAGCCCGACGTCTGATCGAGGCCGGCGAGCGCGGACCGTTGTGGGTGGTCGCCGCACGGCAGACGCGCGGCCATGGCCGTCTGGGACGCGAATGGATTTCGCCGCCGAGCAATCTTCATGCAAGCCTTGTTCTGGGCAATTTCGGCGAAGCCGCCGTCGCGCCGCAGCTCGGCTTCGTGGCGGGGGTCGCGGCGATGCGCGGCTTGCGCGCCGCGACAGGCGGCGCCGGCAGCTTCGCGCTGAAATGGCCGAATGATCTTCTGCTCGAGGGCGCCAAGCTCGGCGGGATTTTGCTTGAGAATGTCGGCGTGCCGACGGGCGATGCGCGCGCGCCGCGCGGCTCCGTCGTCATTATCGGCCTCGGCGTCAACTGCGCCGAGGCGCCGCGCGATCTGCCCTTTGAAGCGCGCGCGCTTGCGTCGATTGGGCCGAAGGCGCCGGACGCCGCCACGCTCTTCGCTCATCTTTCCGACGCGTTCGTCGAAACGCTCGATCTCTGGCGCGGCGGCGAGGGCTTCGCCCACATCCGAGACGCTTGGCTGACGGACGCCGCCTATCTCGGGTCTCACATCCGAGTCGAGCTTCCCCGCGGGACAGTCGAGGGACGCTTCGAGACCATCGACGCGATCGGCCGGCTTGTATTAGCGACGCGCGAGGGCGAGCGCGTCATCGAGGCGGGCGATGTGTCGCTTGGGCCCCGGCAGACCACGGCGGGAGGCGTCGCATGACGACGCCGGACGCCGACCTCGTGTTCCTGCCGCTCGGCGGCTTGGGCGAAATCGGCATGAACATGGCGCTTTACGGCTATGGGCCGCCGAAAGCGCGCAAATGGCTGATGGTCGACTGCGGCCTGGGCTTTCCCGGGCCGGAGGCGCCCGGCGTCGATCTCGTCTTCGCCGACATCGCCTTCGTCGAGAAGATCGCGCGCGATCTTGTCGGCATTTGCATCACCCATGCGCATGAGGATCATATCGGCGGGCTCGCGACCTTATGGCCGCGACTCAAATGCCGAGTCTTCGCCACCCCCTTTGCGGCGGGCCTCCTCGAAGTGCGAAGGCTGAACGAACCTGGCGCGCCGAAGATCGACATCTCCCTGACGCATGCCGGGGCAAAGCTCGATCTCGATCCGTTCGAAGTCGAATATGTCGCCGTCGCGCATTCGATTCCGGAAGCGAATGCGCTCGCCATCCGCACGCCGCTCGGGCTGCTGCTCCACACCGGCGACTGGAAGATCGATCCGCAGCCCGGCGTTGGAACGCGCATCGACGAGGCGCGGCTCCGCGCGCTCGGCGACGAGGGCGTCACCGCGCTCATCTGCGACTCGACCAACATCCTGCGCGAGGGCGACAGTTTTTCGGAAGCCGACGTCGCGCGCACTTTGCGCACGCTGATCGCCGAAGCGCCGGGCCGGGTGCTGGTCACGACCTTCGCGTCCAATATTGCGCGGCTGCGCGGCATCGGCGAAGCGGCGCAGGCCTGCGGGCGCACCGTCGTCGTCGCCGGAAGAGCGATGGATCGCGCCATCCAGGTCGCGCGAGATTGCGGCTATCTCGACGGGCTGCCCGGATTTCACGCGCCCGAATTGCTGCCGACCTTGCCGCGCGACAAAACCGTCGTCATCGCGACCGGAAGCCAAGGCGAAACTCGCGCCGCCATGGCGCGGGCGGCGGCGAACGAACACCCGGCGATCAAGCTTGTCGCGGGCGATCGGGTGATCTTTTCTTCGCGGGTCATTCCCGGAAATGCGCGCGACGTCTTTCGCGTCATCAACGCCCTCTGCGACATTGGCGTCGAGGTCATCACCGACCACGACCACCTCGTGCATTGTTCAGGCCATCCGCGGCGCGGCGAAGTCACGCAAATGTACGAATGGGTCCGGCCGCAGATCGCCGTGCCGGCGCATGGCGAGGCGCATCATCTCACTGCGCACGCGGCCTTCGCCAAGTCGCATGGCGTGTCGCAAGTCGTCTCGGCGCGTAACGGCGATATCGTGCGACTGGCCCCGGGCGCGCCGGGCATTATCGGCAAGGCCCCGCACGGCCGTCTGATGAAGGATGGCGACGTCGTCATCACTGACGACGACGGCGCCGTGCGCGACCGCGCGCGCCTCGCTGTCACCGGCGTTATTTCCATCGCGCTCGCGGTTGACCGCAAGGGCGAGCTTGTCGGCGATCCGGACGTCGTCTTCGCTGGGGTGCCGAAGCGCGGCAAATTCGGCGAGGACATGGGGGAAGTCATCGACGAGGCGCTCTTCGCCGCCTTCGAGGCGCTGTCGCGTCCGCGACGCCGCGACGCCAACGCCGTTTCAACGGCGATCGAACGGGCGGTGCGCGGCGCGGTCGGGTCCGTCTGGGGCAAGAAGCCGACCGTGCATGTGATGGTCGTCGCGACGTAGCGCGAGGCCCTAAAAAAGGGTGTGAAACCCTCTCCCTTAGGGAGAGGGGTTACGCGCTTCTTTTCAGTCGCGGCGGCGGCGCCAAGCGGGTACGCTGCACTTGGAGCGAATCGCGCATGGACGATCGGCCTGCCTATTATGAATTTTTCGCCGGCGGCGGCATGGCCCGCGCCGGGCTCGGCGACGGCTGGCGGTGCCTTTTCGCCAATGACTTCGATCGCAAGAAAGCCGAGAGCTACCGCGCCAATTGGGGTGGCGAGGAGCTGCATGTCGGCGACGTGCGCGAGATCTCCACGGCGCAATTGCCGGGCCGCGCCGATCTCGTCTGGGCGTCCTTCCCCTGTCAGGACCTATCGCTCGCCGGCGCCGGCGCGGGACTGAAGGGCGAAAGGTCCGGCACGTTCTGGCCGTTCTGGGCGCTGATGAAGGCGCTGCGCCAAGAGGGACGTGCGCCTTCGATCATCGTGCTCGAAAATGTCTGCGGCGCGCTCACCTCGCATGGCGGCAAGGATTTTGAAAGAATCTGCGAGGCGCTGGCGAAGGAGCGCTACAGGTTTGGCGCGCTCATTATCGACGCGGCGCTGTTCGTTCCGCAATCGCGCCCGCGGCTGTTCATCGTTGCAATACACGAAAACGCGCTCATTCCTTCGTCATTGACGGAGGAGTACGCAAAGATGCCTTTCCACACAAATTCGCTGCTTGCCGCTTATGAGCGTTTCCCTATTCGTCTGAGAGACCGCTGGCTCTGGTGGAACTTGCCCGCCCCGCCATTGCGGAACACTACTCTTGCCGATGTGGTTCAAGAGATGGGAACTAGCACTTCTTGGCATTCGCCGGAGCAAACGCAAGCTTTGTTGTCTCGTCTCGGCCCACTTCACCGCATAAGATTGGCTGAGGCGATAAAATTGGGGAAGCCAGTAACGGGAACAGCTTTCAAGCGAATGCGTAAAGATATTCAGGGACAATCTGTTCAGAGGACTGAGATTCGGTTTGACGGAACTGCGGGATGTTTGAGAACGCCTGCGGGAGGATCGAGCAGGCAAATCCTGCTTTCTGTGGATGCACGGGTCGTGAGAAGCAGACTTGTTTCTGCGAGGGAGGCAGCTCGTCTGATGGGAGTGGATGAAAGTTATATATTACCATCCAGTTACACAGATTCTTTACACTTACTTGGTGATGGAGTCGCGGTTCCTGTTGTCAGGTATCTTAGCTCAAACCTGCTCGAACGATTATGTATGAAGCATGCGCAGCCTAAGCGTTCAAAACGAAAGAAGCTGGCCGCATGAGCATTGAGGCACATGAAATTGATGAGTTTGTTAACATAAATCGGGCCAACTCCGTTGGGCGATTATGCGTATTGGTTTTCGTTTCAAATAGATTGAGAGCTGCGAGTTATCCTTTTTCTCTTCAGCCGTTGCTGACAGAAAATGGCGGGCAAATTAGCGGATTAAACGGTCAGAGTGTTCAAAAGATCCTGCGTAACTGCGGAGCCGATATCCCTTTGTCTTTGCTTGGAGAAGCGGGCCGAACGAATAGGGGTAGTGTTCGTAGCGCTCAGCAACTGATTGATTTCCTCAATGCAAGGTTGGGTCCTCAAGGATCACCTAATGGGGCATTGCAATTTATTGAACACGCCTTCGCAGCACGCATTGCCAGTTTGCTGGACGAAAAGGGGCGAATCTACAGAACGCTCCCCACCAACGATCCTAACCACGGCGGCCCCCGTTTCGAAATACGAGACAACAAGTTTGCGATTGAGGCTGGTAGAACTGCTGGCGACGGCGCTGATTATGCTGCAGTCGGAAAGTTGACGCGAGAGCTGCGTCGCATGGTTCTGGGGCTTCAGGACAGCTTTAGTACCGCGCATAACTGCTATCAGAAACTCAAGCCGCTGATCTCAAAATATCTAAATGAGATCGAAAGAGAGAATGCTGAACTTGATATTACAAGGGTGTATTTTTTGGGTCTGGAAATCGAGGCTCAAATTGACGCAGTAGATGCGCCAGATAGCGAAGACCCGCCTTTCAATCCTGAACGAAGCGCATCACTGCGAGCATTCCGAATTGCGCATGGAACGCTCGTCGCTCTTACCCCAGAGGGGAAGGCGTACCTGCAGGCAGGGGCGGAGTATAGGGGCGCGCAAGTAGATATAGCCACTTTCCGTGAGCATTCGACGCACTTAGTCCTGCAAGCAAAACAAGAAGGGCTGCTTGAAGGTGCAAGCGCAGACACTATAAGCGAAATTAATGCTTTTGCGGGGAAGGGCCAAGCGCCCGAGCGAAGCTCTTTTCTCGCGGTGGTCACATCGCAGAATCTTTGGTCGAATGTTATTGCAAAAATTCTGACCGATTACGTTGTTCCAGAAGCAGGAGCTTTATTGCTGTTAGCAATCACTTTTATTAAGACTCACGCAACAGAGTTTTTAGCACTTGCCGAGTCGGCTGCAGCGTATTTTCGTTGGCTTGTTGACGCATTAAAGTGGCTTCTAGGCGTTGGCTGAAATTGCTGCCAAGCGCTCCGCCATCATGCGCGCGGTGAAGGGGCGCGACACCGCTCCCGAAATCGCCGTGCGGACGATGTTGAGGCGTTTCGCGCCGTTCTATCGGCTGCATCGCAAGGACGTTCCCGGCAATCCGGACATCGCCTACATCGGCCGCAAGCGCGCGATCTTCGTCCATGGCTGCTTCTGGCACGGGCATGAGTGCCCGCGCGGCGCGCGCAGCCCTAAGGCCAACGCCGACTATTGGCGCGCCAAGATCGCCAGGAATGTCGCCCGTGACGCGGCGCATCGTGAAAAGCTCGCGGCGCAGGGCTGGCGCGCGCTCACGGTCTGGGAATGCGAGCTGAAGGATAAAGCCGGCGTCGAAAAGAAGCTGCGCGAATTTTTGGAGTAGGGGCGCGCAACCCTCTCCCAGAGGGAGAGGGTGGTCGCCGGAGGCGACCGGGTGAGGGGATGCGCCCATTGAATGAAGCGCGTCGCTGTCTCATCCGGTTGGATAAATTTGAAGGCGCAGCAACCCCTCACCCCGGTCCTTCGGACCGACCCTCTCCCGATGGGAGAGGGTTATCGCCCCTCAGTCCTTGGCGCGCTCGACATAGGCGCCGTCCTCGGTCTGGATCACGACGCGCGTGCCCGGCTGAATATGCGGCGGGACCATGACGCGCGCGCCATTTGCGAGCTTCGCCGGCTTATAAGACGAGGATGCGGTCTGGCCTTTCATCGCCGGCTCTGTCTCGACGATCTCCAGCGTCACGCGCGGCGGCAACTGAATGCCAACGGCCACGCCGTTGAACATCGACAGGATGCAGACCATGCCCTCCTGCAGCCACTGCGCCTGATCGCCGATCACATCGCCGGGCACGATGATCTGCTCATAGCTCGCCTGATTCATGAAGTGATAGCCGTCGCCGTCATTGTAGAGATAGCTGAAATCCTGATCCTCGACGAAGGCGCGCTCGACCTGTTCGGTCGTCTTGTAGCGGTCCGTCGTTTTGACGCCGTCCGAGAGGCGGCGCATGTCGATCTGCGTCGTCGGCGTGCCCTTGCCGGGGAAAAAACTTTCGGCGGTCAGGACGACGTAAAGCTGCCCATCCTCCCTCTCGATGATATTGCCTTTGCGAATCGAACTGGCGATGACTTTCACGTCCGTATCCCTTATTGCCGGCCTAGTTTATGAACGGCGGTCAGACCATATTTCGGGCGCGCCGGCAATCCGGGCCCCGCCTCGGGGAGACCTCATGACGCGCGCGTCGCCTTGGTGGGCTCGGCATGTTTATGCCGACCGCAAGCCCTTTCTCAAGTCGCGGGCGGCGATCGCCGCCGCCACCCGACGCTTCTTCGCGGCGGAAGGCTTCGCCGAGGTCGAAACGGCGGCGCTTCAGCTATCCGGCGGCAATGAAACGCATCTTTCGGCCTTCGCGACGGAGCTGATAGGCTCGGATGGCGACCGGAGCCGGCTTTATCTCCATACCTCGCCGGAGTTTTCCTGCAAGAAGCTGCTCGCGGCGGGCGAGGAGCGGATTTTCACCCTTGCGCGCGTCTTCCGCAATCGCGAGCGCTCCGCCTTGCACCATCCGGAATTCACCATGCTGGAGTGGTATCGCGCCGATGCGCCGACCCTGCGGCTGATGGAGGATTGCGCCGGACTGCTGGCGAGCGCGGCGCGGGCGGCGGGCGCGACCGATTTCGCCTGGATGGGGCGCGTTTGCGATCCATTCGAGGAGCCGCAGATCATCAGCGTCTGCGACGCCTTTGCGATCCACGCCAGCATTGATTTGGAATCTCAGCTCGACGACCGCGACGGGCTCGCGCGCGCCGCCGCGCGCGACGGCATAAGGGTCGTCGAAGACGACGGCTGGTCGGATCTGTTCAGTAAGATCATGTCCGAAAAGATCGAGCCTATGCTCGGTCGCGAGCGGCCGACCATTTTGACGGATTATCCGTTGAGCGAGGCGGCGCTCGCCCGCGCCAACGCCGACGATCCGCGCTTCGCCGATCGTTTTGAACTCTATGTCTGCGGCGTCGAACTCGCCAATGGCTTCGCCGAATTGACCGACGCGGCGGAGCAGCGCCGGCGCTTCGAGGCGCAGATGCAGGAGAAGCGTCGCATCTACGGCGAGACCTATCCGATCGACGAGGATTTTCTCGCCGCTCTGGCTGAGATGCCGCCGGCCTGCGGCGTCGCGCTCGGCTTCGATCGGCTGGTGATGCTCGCGACGGGAGCTGAGCGCATCGAGCAGGTGCTGTGGACGCCAGTGGTCGAGCGCGGCACGCCGCTCTAGTTTCTCATTCGAATAAACGACGCAACGCTGGCGCGCACGTCCTACGCTGCCAACGACGTCCATATTGGCGCCATTTGGCGGCGAAGGCGGGCGATGCGCGCTCGCCCGCCGCGCATGATTTCATGGAGGGCGCGATGGGCCTTAAATTATTGCTGAAATCTATCGTGGCGATCGCCCTGACGATCACGACCGCCGCCATGGCGCAACAGAAGGGAACGCCGGCTGCGCCTTCTGCGCCGGTGACAACTTTCGACGATAAGCTCGTCAAGATCGGAGAACTCGCCCCCGGCTTTGGCGGCATGTATTTCGACGAGAAGGGCGCGCTGCAGGTCTATATGAAAAACGCCGCCGAACTGCGCAGCGCGGACTCGATGAAAGCCGCGCGGTCGCAGGTCACGTCGGCCATCGCCAGCGTGCTCGGCGCGGAGTTCCTGACGCAAAACGCCGCCGCCAAAGGCCGCGCTCAAGAACCGAACATCATCAAAGGCGACTACGACGTCGTCGAACTCGCCAAATGGAAGAAGAGCTTCAGCCCGGCGCTTGACGGCCAGGAAATCGTCTTCGTCGATCTCGACGAACGCCGCAATCGCGTGACCATCGGCGTGGTCGGCGATCCGTCGCGCCAGAGATTCGAAGCGCTGGCGAAATCGCTCGGCGTTCCGTTTGAAGCGCTGATCATCGAAGAAACGCAGCCGATCCGTTTCCACGCCTCGTTGCGCGACAAAAGCCGGCCGGTTCCCGGCGGCGTCCAGATCGAAATCGACACCGGCGTCTTCGCCTTCAAGATCTGCACGCTCGGGTTCAACGTCGTGCGCAACGGCCGCGACGGCTTCGTGACCAATTCTCATTGCACCAAGAATCGCGGCGTCAGCAATGACGACGATTTCCATCAACCGAACGATCCGCTGCTTTCCGGCAATAAGATCGGCGACGAGGATAGCGACCCACCATATTTCACCGGCGGCCTGTGCCCCTCGGGCAGGAAATGCCGCTTCAGCGACAGCGCCTACGCCGACTACCGAATCGACCGCGGCCGTTTCGAAATCGCGCGAACGACGAATAATGTCGGCTCGCTGACGATCAACAGCTTCCCGGGCGTCTTCCGGATCATGAGCGAGACGCCGGACTCGGTCGTCGGCATGAGGCTCAACAAAGTCGGCCGCACGACGGGTTGGGCCTTCGGCGACGTGCGCGCGACCTGCATCGACGTCAATGTCGCGGACACCGACATCAGGCTGCTGTGCCAGAGCCGCGTCGCGCGGGTGAGCGGGACGAACAAGCTGACGGACAATGGCGACAGCGGCTCGCCCGTCTTCTCCATCCTGCCGACCGCCAGCCAGGCGAGCCTGCACGGCATTCTGTGGGGCGGACCGGACGACGGCAGCTCCTTTGTTTTCAGCCCGATGAGCATGATCGAGCAGGAGCTTGGACCGCTCACCACCTTCACGGCGCAGCAGCCGCCGCCCCCGCCGCCGCCGGAGCCGACGCCGCGCGAGCAGTGCCTGCGGGAATGCAACGCGGAGCGCGACGCCTGTCTCGCCGATGGCGGCCTGGGGTCGCAATGCATCCCCGCCTGGCGGCGCTGCCGGGAGCAGTGCCCGGCCCAGTAGCCCGCGGTTCGGGGAGGCGTCTGGCCCTGAGAGGGGCCAGGCCGGCTCCGCTTCCAAATTCCCCCGCCTTGAGGTATGAGACGCTGCATCGCAACAACAGCCAGCGTCTCAAGTTACCGGCCGCTCTCGGGCGGCCGCAGAGGCGGCTGTTTTACCTGGCCGGCCTTTGAACATGCAGCTGCGCAACATCGCCATCATCGCCCACGTCGACCATGGCAAGACCACGCTCGTCGACCGCCTGCTCCAGCAGTCGGGCGCCTTTCGCGAAAATCAGCGCGTCGCCGAGCGCGTGATGGATTCGAACGATCTCGAAAAAGAGCGCGGCATCACCATCATGGCGAAGGCCACTTCCATCACCTGGAAGGACGTGCGCATCAACATCGTCGACACGCCCGGCCACGCCGATTTCGGCGGCGAGGTGGAGCGCATCCTGTCGATGGTCGATGGCGCCATCGTGCTCGTCGACGCCGCCGAAGGCCCGATGCCGCAGACGAAATTCGTCGTCGGCAAGGCGCTCAAGATCGGCCTGAAGCCGATTGTCTGCGTCAACAAAGTGGACAAGCCCGACGCCCGCGTCTCGGAAGTCGTCAACGAGGTCTTCGACCTTTTCGCCGCGCTCGACGCCACCGACGAGCAGCTCGACTTCCCGATCATCTACGGCTCGGCCAAGCAGGGCTGGATGGCCGAGGAGCCGACCGGTCCGCAGGACGGCATGGCGCCGCTCTTCGATCTCGTGGTTAAGCATGTGCCGGCGCCCACCGTCGAGGACGGCGGCTTCCGTATGCTCGGCACACTGCTGGAGGCCAATCCCTATCTCGGCCGCATCATCACCGGCCGCGTCTTCGCCGGCAGCATAAAGCCCAATCAGGCGGTGAAGGTGCTCGACCGCACCGGCAAGATCGTCGAACAGGGGCGCGTGTCAAAAATTCTCGCCTTCCGTGGCATCGAGCGCCAGCCGATCGAGGAGGCGGAAGCCGGCGATATCGTCGCCATCGCCGGCCTCGAAAAATTCAACGTCGCCGACACGCTCTGCGCGCTCGACGTGAACGAACCCTTGCAGGCGCAGCCGATCGATCCGCCGACGCTCTCCATGACCTTCCTCGTCAATGACAGCCCGCTCGCGGGCACGGAAGGCGACAAGGTCACGAGCCGCATGATCCGCGCGCGTCTCTTCAAGGAGGCCGAAGGCAATGTGGCGCTGCGCGTCGAGGACGCGCCGGCGGGCGACGCCTATATCGTCTCGGGTCGCGGCGAATTGCAGCTCGGCATTCTGATCGAGACCATGCGCCGCGAGGGTTTCGAGCTTGGCGTCTCGCGTCCGAAGGTCGTCTATAAGAAGGATGAGAACGGCGAGATCCTCGAGCCGATCGAAGAGGTCGTCATCGACGTCGACGAGGAGCATAGCGGCGTCGTCGTTCAGAAGATGAATGAGCGCAAGGCCGAGATGATCGAGATGCGCCCGTCAGGCGGCAATCGCCTGCGGCTCGTCTTCCATGCGCCGACGCGCGGCCTCATCGGCTATCAGGGCGAGCTTCTCACCGACACGCGCGGCACGGCGATCATGAACCGCCTGTTCCATGAATATGCGCCCTTCAGGGGCGAGATTCAGGGCCGCCGCAACGGCGTGCTGATCAGCAATGATTCCGGCGAGGCCGTCGCCTATGCGATGTGGAAGCTCGAAGATCGCGGCCCGATGATGATCGAGCCCGGCTGGAAGGTCTACAAGGGCATGATCGTCGGCGAGCATACGCGCGACAATGATCTCGAGATCAATGTCTTGAAGGGCAAGCAGCTCACCAATATCCGCACGCAGTCGAAGGACGAGGCGGTGCGTCTGACGCCGCCGATCCAGATGACGCTGGAAAAGGCGCTGGCCTATATCGAGGACGACGAGCGCGTCGAAGTGACGCCGAAATCGATCCGCCTGCGCAAGGTGTTTCTCGACCCCAACGACCGCAAGAAGGCGAAGGGCAAGGCCGCGCTGGTGGAGTGAGCGAGGTTCGCCAATCGCCCAAGCCCCTCACCTTACCTCTCCCCGCGAGCGGGGAGAGGGGATAGCGGCGCAGCGCCTTCTGCACGTCGCGCGCGCGATTTTTTCGCGAATCGCCTGACGCCTCTTCTCCCCCGCTTGCGGGGAGAAGTGCGATGAGGGGCGAGGGGATTGGCGCTCCGCCTACTGCAGCCCCACCGGATCGACGACGCCGCTTGGGCAGCCGGGATCCGTCGCCGGCGCAGCCGCCACAAGATCGGCGAGCTTGCTGTCGGGTTTGATGTCGCCGCTCAATCCGATGGTCATCTCGACGATGAGATTACGGCCGCCGTCTCTCTTGCACGCGACGCGCACCCGATCGGCGGCGCCGTCGCCGAAGGTCTCGTTGAACGCCGCCTTGAGCTGATCGCGCGTGATCTCCTGGCCGATATGCGCCGCGAAAAGCTCCCGAACCTTGGAGCTGTTCAGCTGCGACGTCAGCGCGAGCGAGCGCGCAAAATAGATTTCCGCCTCACTCCCGGGAAAGCAGGTGCCATGTTTGATCCACTCGTGCCGTTCGAGCAGCGACATCGTTCCCGGCATGACTTCTGATAGCGCGTGCCTTGTCGCGTCGGAGAGTTCGGGCTCGGGCAGGCCGTTCCACCGGTTGTCCTTATCGGCGGCGACGATGTGGCGATCGACGTTGCAATATTGTTTTTTGGGCCAGAGTCCATGCAGCGTGAAATGCGTCGCGTCGAACCGGTCTGGTCTTTGCGTTTCGCATTCCGTTTTGTCGGGCTTGCCTTCGCAAAAGGCCGGCTGCCAGCTCACGGCGAGGATGTAATCCGGCTTTTGCGCCGCCGCGCCGCCGTCATGCTCTTGCTCGCCGGAGGCATCTTCGCCGCCGATTCCCGGGCCGCCGCCCTCGGCCAGCGTCGCCTCGCCGCATCCGACCGCGACCCAGCGGCGACCCGGATGAGCGTCGGGGACATCGATGAGATAATGCGTCGCGTTCGGCTTGTTCTTGGCGAAAATGGAATAATGCCCATTCGGCTCGACGCTGACGTTTCCCGGATTGGCGCCGGTTCTGATCGATTGCAGCGCGGGACAGGACTGACGGGCGACGAAGGTTCCCGATGCAGGCGTATCCGCCGTCGCGCCTGAGGCGACGAGCGACAATGACGAGCAAAGCAGGATTCGAAAAGCGCGTGCGCGCATGACGCCAACTCCAAAAACATCAGCAACGCGGGGAAGGGTAATGCGGGCGGGCAATGCGAGCAAGCAATGTCTGATTGCGCGATTGCTTCGACGCGACGAAAGCCACGTCTCGTAAGGGGTGAAACTCCGAGGACCCCGCTCAATTGTATTGAGGCATATTCCAAGAAAAAAGGTCTCCGTGAAGAGCATGGCGCTCACGAAGCAACCTCATCCTGAGGAGCGACCGAAGGGAGCGTCTCGAAGGACGAGGTTGCGTCCTCCTCATGCGGCGCCCTCTTGCTCGCCCTCGTGCTTCGAGACGGCTGCTTCGCAGCCTCCTCAGCATGAGGGCTTAAGGAGCGCCATTCAAACAGGGCTCGTTACGGGCGCCTCATTCTGCGCTCAGCGCCTCTCTCAACCGCGCCAAATCATCCGGCAGTTCGCTTTCAAACATCATCTCCTCTTTCGTCACCGGATGCTCAAACCCCAGCGTCGCGGCGTGCAGCGCCTGGCGGTCCAAACGCTCGACGATCTCGCGCGCGGCGGGCGTCAGTTTCGCGACCTTGGTTTTAAATCCCGCGCCATAGGTTTGATCGCCAATCAGCGGATGGCCGATATGGGCCATATGCACGCGGATCTGATGGGTGCGGCCGGTTTCCAGCTGGCAGCGCAAGAGCGACGCGACGCCATAATCCTCGACCTTTTCCCAATGCGTGATCGCCTCGCGGCCGCGGGTTTCCGACACCACCGCCATTTTTTCGCGCTGCGTCGAATGGCGGCCGAGCGGCGCGTCGACCGTTCCCTGCGCGCGGTCGGGAACGCCCCAAACGAAGGCGAAATATTCGCGCGTCAGCGACAGTTTGCGGCCGTGATCGGCGAAGAGGCGCGAGAGGCCATGATGCGCGGCGTCGGTCTTGGCGACGACCAAAAGGCCGCTCGTATTCTTGTCGATGCGATGCACGATGCCGGGCTTCTTCACGCCGCCGACGCCGGAAAGGCTGTCGCCGCAATGAGCGATCAGCGCATTGACCAGCGTGCCGCTCTCATGCGCGCTCGCCGGATGCACGACGAGGCCGGCCGGCTTGTCGATAACGAGGAGATGCGCGTCCTCATAGACGACGTTAAGCGCGATATCTTCGCCCTGCGGCTCGGCCGGCGCCGGCGGCGGCACGTCGAGCGTCACGTGATCTCCGGCGCCAAGCTTCTTCGCCGGATCGCGCGCCGTCTCGCCGGCAAGGGTCGCGCGGCTGTCCTCGATCAGCCCCTTGATGCGGCTGCGCGACAGATGCGCGGCGACGATCTCCGGCTGTTCCGCGAGAAAGCGGTCGAGCCGGGCGCCGGCGTGCTGCGGCGCAACGAGAAATTCGAAGCGCTCGGCGGATGCGTCAATTTGAGGCAGAGCCTTGACCGTCATTCAGCTTTTTTTCCGCGCGCCAGCGCGCACATGATATGAGAGCCACCGAAACGCAGGCGTGGCGCGAGCGGAGGCGTGAACCTCCGCCATTGTGCGCATCGAAAAACGCCGCCCAAGGGAGGCTTTTCCATTAGCGACGCCGAGGCTCCGTTCTGCGCCGTCATCGGCGCGG
>NZ_JAMRYX010000070.1 GCF_024448135.1 Methylocystis suflitae | reverse complement strand
CGGCGGCGCATCCAGCCGTCCCCGGCGCCATCGGCGCGGCGACCGCGACGCCGCCGACGCAGGCGAAGCCAACGACGACGCCCCCGCGAATCGCCAAGCCGAAGCCGGCGGCGCCGAAAGTCGCCGCAGTGGAAGAGTCTCCGAGAGACGCCGCGCCGGACGCGGATTCCGATCAAGCGGCGCCTCCGAGCAAAGGCGGCTTCGCGGTGCAGTTCGGCGCAGCGGACAGCGAGGCCGACGCTCGCGAACTGCTCAAGACCGTCGTCAGCAAATATCGTTCACAGCTTGGCGGCCTGAAGCCGACGTTCAAAATGGCGACCGTGAATGACAAGACCGTCTACCGCGTGCGCGTCGGGGCGGTCAGCAAGGAGTCCGCGAACGCGATCTGCAGCAAGGTGAAGGCGACCGGCGGCTCCTGCTTCGTCGCGGGCAACTGACGGGACGACATGCGCGCCTTCATCTGTGGATTAAAGGGCTTCACGCTCGAGGCCGAGGAGCGCGCGTTCCTGCGCGACGCCGCGCCCTGGGGCGTGATCCTCTTTCGCCGCAATGTCGACGCGTCCGAGCAGATCACGCGGCTGACCGCCGACATTCGGGACGCTCTCGGCCGTCATGCGCCTGTTCTGGTCGATCAGGAGGGCGGCCGCGTGCAGCGTCTGGGTCCGCCGCACTGGCGCGCCTATCCGGCCGCGGCGCGCTTTGAGCTGGCGGCCGCCAACGCCGGGCAAGCCGAGCGACTCGCTTGGCTCGGCGCCCGGCTCATCTCCCATGATCTGCGGTCAGTCGGCGTCGATGTCGACTGCCTGCCGGTGCTCGATGCGCCGGCGGAGGATTCCCACAGCATCATCGGCGATCGCGCCTATAGCCGCGATCCGGCGCGCGTCGCCGCGATCGGCCGCGCGGCCGCCGAAGGCTTGATGGCGGGCGGCGTCGCGCCGGTGATGAAGCACATTCCCGGTCACGGACGCGCCCGCGCCGACAGCCATTTGGAGCTGCCGGTGGTCAAGGCGAGCCGCGAGGACCTGGAGCTTATGGATTTCGCGCCGTTCAAGGCGAACGCCGATCTGCCGATGGCGATGAGCGCGCATGTCGTATACACCGCGATCGATCCAACGGCGCCTGGAACGCTGTCGAAGGCGGTGATCGGCGACATCGTCCGCGGCCATATTGGCTTTGACGGTCTCCTCATGACCGACGATCTTTCGATGAAGGCGCTTTCCGGGAGCTTTCGCCAGCGCGCCGAAAACGCGATCGGCGCCGGATGCGATATCGTTTTGCACTGCAACGGCGACCTTGCGGAAGCGCGGCCGGTCGCCGAAGGCGCGCCGCCCCTTGCAGGCGCGGCGCTCGCGCGCGCCGAAAAGGCGCTCGAACGCGTGCGGCGGCCCGTCGAACCCTTCGATGTCGGGGAGGCGACGCGCGAGCTCGACGCGGCGATGCGAGCCGTGGCGTGAAAATGCCCGATGGCTTCAGTCGCTGAGACCGCTATCACGTAACGCGCGCAATTCATCACGACAGGCTTGTTCCAGCAGGCTAAGATCAATCCGCGCCAATTTCCATATGATCGGGGCGGCGACGCTCTCATAATCGTGACGCAGCACATTGCCGATGCCGGCCACTTTTTTCCAAGGAATTTCGGGATGCCGAGTTTTGATCTCATCAGAGAGGCGACGGCTGGCCTCCGAAATGATCTCAATGCCGCGCTCCACGACCCACTGCCTTTGCCAATCCGTCTCGTAGGCGTCGAGCGATAGGTCCGCCATTACGGTTTGCACGCGGCTCAATCGCTTCGATGATGTCCAACAGATGGAGAGCTGCCGAGCGCGGGACCATCAGAAGACGCGAAGCGCTGTCGCCTCAATCTGCGGCCTTAGGCGCTTATGCAGGCTGTCGCGCGTCATGATGTCAACGCGGCCGCCGAGAATTCGAGCCGCAAATTCCTTCACGTCCATCAATTCGAAGAGGCCGAAACGGCCTCTTTCATAGTCGAAAAACAGATCGACATCGGAACGCTCTCCCGCACGGTCCTGAGCGGTCGAACCAAACATATACAAACTCTTGACGCCAAGCTTCTGCAAATCGGCTTGGCGTTTCCGCAATCGGTCCACCGCGTGGTCACGTTTCATCCGCGGACCATAGCAGATTGCCGTCGCGTCCTCTATGGGAGGCTTTCCCGCTCTCCTGTGGACCGGCGCTCCCAAAGCGCCGGCTGCGCTTGCGATAGCGGGCCATCGGGGCCAATCTCGCGCCGAAACGCTCGGCCACGCCGATTCGTAGAGGAAACAGGCGCAAAGCAAGAATGGCCCAGGAACTGACCTTCGAGCTGGACGAGCCCCGCGGCGACGCCGAAGAGGCCTTCCTCGTCGACGTCGACGGATTCGAAGGGCCGCTCGATTTGCTGCTCGAGCTTGCGCGCCGGCAGAAGGTCGATCTCGCCCGCATATCCATTCTCGCGCTCGCCGAGCAATATCTCGCCTTCATAGAGGCGGCGCGCCGCGTGCGCCTCGAACTCGCGGCCGACTATCTGGTGATGGCGGCCTGGCTCGCCTTCCTGAAGTCGCGGCTGCTGCTGCCGGATCCGCCGAAAGGCGACGAGCCGTCCGCCTCCGATCTCGCCGCCGCGCTGGCCGATCGCCTGCGCAGGCTGGAGCTCATTCGGCGCGCCGCTGACAAGCTTACGGAGCGCGCGCGGCTGGGGCGCGATATGTTTCTGCGCGGCGGCCCTGAAGGCGTTGAGACGATCTCGCATCCCAAATTTCAGGCGAGCCTCTACGATCTTCTCTCGGCTTACGCCCGGCAGCGTCAGAAGACCGCGACGTCGCGGGTGGTGATGCGGCAGCGCGCGGTGTGGTCTTTGGCCGAGGCGCGCGAAGCCCTCGAACGGCTGGTCGGCGTCGCGACGGAATGGACCGTGCTCGACGATTTTTTGCTGCATTACTGTGTCGACATGCAGACGGCGCGGACGGTGCGCGCCTCGGCCTTCACCGCTTCGCTTGAAATGGTGCGGGAGGGGCGATTCGACATACGTCAGGACCGGCACTTCGCGCCGCTTTGGGTGCGGCGGAGGGCGTCTGAGGAAGCGGAAGAGACTACGGGCGCGTCATAGCCCCGGAACTATAGGAGGCGCCCGGTGGCGCAGGCTGCGGAGAAGATCGAACTTTTTGACGTGAACAGCGACGACGAGCTTGCGCGTCACGAGGCTCGGCTGCGCGAAGCGGAGCGCATCATCGAGGCGCTGCTTTTCGCCTCCGCCGAGCCGCTTGATGAAGCGGAAATGACGCGCCGCATCGAGGAGGGCGCCGATCTCGAGCGCGTTCTTGAGCGGCTGCGCGCCCATTATGCGGGCCGCGGCGTCAATCTCACCCGCGTCGGCAAGAAGTGGTTTTTCCGCACCGCCGCCGACCTCAACTGGATTCTCGCACGCGAGCAGGTCGAGGAGAAGAAGCTTTCCCGCGCCGCGCTGGAGACGCTCGCGATCATCGCCTATCACCAGCCGACGACCCGCGCCGAGATTGAAGAGATTCGCGGCGTCGCCATTTCCAAGGGCACGCTCGACGTGCTGCTCGACACCGGCTGGATCAGGCTACGCGGCCGCCGCAAGGCGCCGGGCAGGCCGATCACCTATGGCACGACCGACGCCTTCCTGATGCATTTCGGGCTTGAGCAGATCGGCGATCTGCCGGGGCTCGACGAACTCAAGGGCGCTGGGCTCTTCGACGGCCGGCTGCCGAAGGGCTTCGGCGTGCCGCAACCCTCGGATGACGCCGCCTTGCGCGACGATGAGGAGCCGCTTGAGGACGAGGCGCCGGAGCTGCTCGACATGGAGTTCCCGGACGAGCCCGAGGCGCCGGAGACGCCCGAGGCCGCCGACGACGAGGAGCTTTGACGGCGCCGCCGAGCGGCCCGGTCAAGTGATACGAATTTCCCCGTCCCTCAAGAAGGTTCGCCGCGCGCTTCTGCGCGCCGCGTCCTTGTTTTTATGGCGAGGGGCGCATAGTTTCCGGGCAAACGCCGGTCGTCCCGGTTTTCTCGTTAGGAAGGATGCGCGCCATGGGCGGTCTGTCGATCTGGCACTGGATCATTGTCGGCGCGGTCGTCTTCATTCTCTTCGGCGGCAAGTTCAAGATTTCGGATGTGATGGGCGACGTGGCCAAGGGCATCAAGGCCTTCAAGAAGGGCATGTCCGAAGACGATGTCGCGGCTGACGACGCCAAGAAGTCGCTTGAAGGACAGGCGAGCGAGCGTCGCGCTCTGGAGAGCGACAAGGCGGACAGCAAGAAGGTTTAGCGCGCCCTCCCTGTCCTTCCCCCGCTACGCAAACCGGGTGTTCCCGGTTTGCGCATCGACCCCGAAGTCGGCAACAGGCGACTTCGGACGGGAGAGGGGACCCTTACGAGCAGCGTACCGCGCGGATAAGAAGCGGCTCCTGCTCCCTCTCCCGCAGAGCGGGGGAGGGTGGGGGTGAGAGCAGGTAACGATATGTTCGATCTCGAACCCGGCAAGCTCATCGTCATCGCCATTGTCGCGCTTATTGCGATTCCCTCGAAGGATTTGCCGCGCGTTTTGCGTTCGCTTGGGCAGTTCACCGGAAAAATGCGCCGAATGGCCGCGGAGTTTCAGGGACAATTCATGGAGGCGATGCGCGAGGCCGAACTCGATGATCTGCGCAAAGAGGTCAGCGAGATGAGGGACGCCGTAAAGGAGAGCGTGAAGCTCGACGTCGCCTTCGATCCGATGGCCGAAGCGCGCAAGCAGATTACGAATGCAATCGAGGGCGAGAAGCCGTCGCCTGTGCAACCGCCTCATTCTGAGGAGAAGCCCTCAAGTCGGGTTCACCCGACTTGCGCATCAAATGTTGATCTCGGGCAGGCCCGAGATCAAGGTGGCGTCTCGAAGGATGAGGGATCGCCAATCACATCCTTCGAGACGCGGCCTTCGGCCGCTCCTCAGGATGAGGATTCCGGTCTTCCTGTCGGCGAGCAGGTCGATTCGTCGAAGAAGGCCGCCACATGAACGAGGCCGACGAAGCCGAAATCGAGGCCAGCAAGGCGCCGTTGATCGAACATCTGATGGAATTGCGCGAGCGCCTGATCAAGGCGCTGCTCGCCTTTCTCGCGATGTTCGTGCTCTCCTTCTTCTTCGCCAAGGATATCTACAATCTGCTTCTCATTCCCTACACGCAGGTGGCAGGCCCTGAGGCGCGGCTGATCTACACGGCGCCGCAGGAATATTTCTTCACCCAGATCAAGGTCGCGCTGTTTATGGCGGCGTTTTTGTCCTGTCCGATCGTGCTGTCGCAGATCTATGCATTCGTCGCGCCCGGGCTCTACAAGCATGAGCGCAGGGCGTTCCGGCCCTATCTTTTCGCGACGCCGATCTTCTTCGCCTTCGGCGCGCTTGTCGTCTATTTTCTGGTGATGCCCAATCTGCTGCGTTTCTTCATGGGCATGCAGCAGGCGAATGAGCCGGGCAAGGCGCAGATCGAACTGCTGCCGCGCGTCTCCGAATATCTTTCGCTGATCATGACGCTCGTGCTCGCCTTCGGCATCGTGTTTCAATTGCCGGTGGTTTTGACGCTGCTCGGTCAGGTCGGCATCGTGACGTCGGATTTTCTGAAAGAGAAGCGGCGCTACGCCGTCGTGCTCGTCTTCATCGTCGCGGCGGTTTTGACGCCGCCGGATGTCTTTTCGCAGCTCGCGCTCGCGGTGCCGGGCGTGCTGCTCTACGAAGCGTCGATCTACGCCGTGCGCATGGTCGAGAAGAAGAGGGCCGCCGCCCAAGCGGCGGCGAGCGGCGGATCATAGGCGACATCTCGCCGCTTGACCCCTTCTTCCGCCTGCGGGAGAAGGTGGCGCAATGAGGCTCCCCGCGTCATGCCCGCGCTTGTCGCGGGCATCCACGCGGCGCCGTTGCGCATACTCTGTCATTTGACCGAAGCCGCTCGGCGTGGATGGCCGGGACAAGCCCGGCCATGACGGTCTGTTGTCACTCGATCACTGTCCAGGCGCCCATGTACGACATCAAATGGATTCGCGAGAACGTTGGCTTTTTTGAAGAGCGCCTAGCAAGCCGTCATCTAAAGCCGATCGCAAACAAACTCTTCGAAAAGGATTCGGTTCGCCGCGAAGCCATTCTGAAATTGCAGACCGCGCAGGAACGGCGCAATGCGGCGTCAAAAGAAATCGGCGTGGCGATGAAGGCGGGAGACGCCGCCCGCGCAAACGCGCTCAAGGCCGAAGTCGCGCAAATCAAGGAGAACTGGCCCGAGCTGGAACGGGCTGAGCGAGAGGCAATCAAGGCGCTGGACGAGGAACTCGCAAAACTTCCGAACTGGCCGTTGAAAGAAGTTCCGTACGGGAAAGATGAAAATAGTAATGTCGAAGTCGCGCGCTGGGGCGAGCCGCGCGTATTCGACTTTACGCCGAAAGAGCATTTCGAAATCGGCGAAGGCCTTGGGCTGATGGATTTCGAAACGGCGGCGAAAATTTCCGGCGCGCGTTTCGTCGTCAACAAGGGCGGATTGGCGCGACTGGAGCGGGCGCTCGCGCAATTCATGCTCGATCTGCATACGAATGAGCATGGCTATATGGAAGTCAGCCCGCCGCTGCTGGTGCGCGACGACGCAATGTTCGGCACGGCGCAATTGCCGAAGTTTCGCGAGGATCAGTTCCTGGCGACATCCGAAATATGTGATCCGGATGCCGAAAGAAAACATCAGCAATTCGTGACGAATCTCGACCAGTCGCTTTCTCTGATTCGGAAGGCCGTCGAAGTCTCTGTTGATATCGCCGGTCGACTAAGCACGCGTACCGAAGATTCAACGCTCGCAACTTCTTTGGACGCTAACGCGATGCTGTTGCAGGCGTTAGATCGTATGATTGACGAAAGCTACGGTGAACTGGTCCATTACAAGAAGAAATTCGCCTCTGGCTTCTGGCTCATCCCCACCGCGGAAGTGCCGCTGACCAATCTCGTGCGCGAATCCATCCTCGATGAAGCGCAATTGCCCATGCGCATGACCGCCGGCACCTCTTGCTTCCGCGCCGAAGCGGGCGCCGCGGGCAAGGACACGCGCGGCATGATCCGCCAGCATCAGTTCTACAAGGTCGAACTCGTGTCGATCACGACGCCGGAGCAATCGCTCGAAGAACATGAGCGCATGACGGGCTGCGCCGAGAAGGTGTTGCAGCTTCTCGAATTGCCCTATCGCAAGGTCGTACTCTGCACCGGCGACATGGGCTTCGCGAGCCAAAAAACCTATGACCTCGAAGTCTGGCTGCCGGGGCAGGGGAAGTATCGCGAGATTTCCTCATGCTCGGTCTGCGGCGATTTCCAGGCGCGGCGCATGAACGCCCGCTACCGGCCAAGCGATAGCAAGGGGCCGCGTTTCGTCCATACGCTCAACGGCTCCGGCGTCGCGGTCGGCCGCGCCATGGTCGCGGTGCTGGAGAACTATCAGCAGGCCGACGGCTCAGTCGACGTTCCGCGCGTCCTTCGGCCGTACATGGGCGGGCTCACGCGCATCCCGAGCTGAACGCCGTCGGTGGACGCAGCGCCCGCGCCTCGCGGGCTCTTCGCAGTAGGGCTCGGGCGACGTCCCAAAAAACGGCGTCCAGCCATAGCCGTAATCGACGCGCGGCGCATAGCCGTCGCTGAGCAGGTCCGGCGCCGCGACGGGCAGCACCACGGGGGCCGCCAGAAACCCCAATAGGCCAGAGCCGGGCGCGGTCGGCGGCGCGCCGGGGATGACAAGCGGCGCCGGGACATAGCCCATGGTCCCGCCATATTGCACCTGGCACCAGCGGCCGCAGCCCTGGACATTGAAGGGAATATTCGCCGCCATGGTCGTAACGGGCCTCGCATCCGAGCTCGGGCTCACGCGTAGCGGCATCACCGCCGCCACATAGGCCTCAAAAGCGGCGGCGCCGCCGGGAGCGGCGCTCATCGCCGCCGCGAGCAAAAGCGCAAGTCGTGAGCGCATCAAAATTCCTCCAGAGAATGAGGCGAGCCGATATAGGGTCATTGTGGACGTTCGGCGTCGAATCGTCCAAAGAAACTCGGGCTTCCTCAGGCGCCCGTCCACTCGAGGCGAACCGCTGTAAGCATGCGCATTCTCATCACCAATGACGACGGCGTTCACGCCCGCGGCCTCGCAATCGCGGAGGCGATCGCGCGCGCATTCACCGACGATATTTTCGTCATCGCGCCGGAATTCGAGCAGTCCGGCGTTTCGCATTCGCTGTCGCTCAATGATCCGCTGCGGTTGCGGGAGATCTCGCCGCGTCATTTCGCCGTCAAGGGAACGCCGACCGATTGCGTCATCATGGGCCTGCGCAAGCTGATGCTCGATCATCCGCCCGATCTGCTCATTTCCGGCGTCAACTGCGGCCAGAATATCGCCGAGGACGTCTCCTATTCCGGCACCATCGCCGGGGCGATGGAGGGCACGATTCTGGGCATTCCGTCGATTGCGCTCTCCCAGGTCTATGATTTTTTTGCTGACCGCCGGACGATCCATTGGGAATGCGCGGCGACGCATGGCGCCGAGGTCGTGCGCCGCCTGCTCGCGGCGGGCATTCCCAAGAACGTGTTGATGAATGTGAATTTTCCGCATTGTGCGGCCCAGGACGTCGCGGGCGTCGCGATCACGATGCAGGGGCGGCGCAGCAGCGACATCATGCGGATCGAGGACCGCAAGGACGGCCGCGGCAATCCCTATCACTGGATCTCCTTCCAGCGCGGCGACTTCAAGCCGGGGCAGGGCACTGACCTGTTGGCGCTCGAAGAAAAGAAAATCTCCATCACGCCGCTGCAGCTCGATTTCACCGATCACCCGACGGTGACGCGCCTCGCCGCGGCGTTCGAGGGCAGGGAATGACAGAGGAGGACGGCGCGCGCCAGGCCAGCCAATTCGAGGAGCGCGCGGCGCTGCTGCTGACATTGCGTCAGGCGGGGCTGCGCGATCTGTCGGTCTTGCGCGCGATGGAGGCGACCCCGCGGGAGGCGTTCGCGCCCTACCGCTTTCGCGATCTCGCGAATCGCAATCTCTCCTTGCCGATCGGCTGCGGGCAGACCATGTCGCGTCCGGTCGAACTTGCCAGACGGCTTGAGGCGCTCAAGATCGGCCGCGGCCACCGGGTTCTGGAGGTCGGGGCAGGGTCCGGCTATGGCGCGGCGGCGCTCGCGCAGCTCGCAAACGAGGTCGTAAGCCTCGAACGCTTCGAGACGCTCGCCATCGAGGCCTCGCGCCGGTTGGCCGCCCACGGCGCTGCAAACGCCAAGGCGATTTTCGCCGACGGACTCGATCCGTCTCGCGAGCTCGGGCGCTTCGATAGAATCATCGTCCAGGCCTCCGTCGGCGCGGCGCCTGCTGCGCTCATCCAGATGCTCACGCCGGGCGGCGTGTTGCTCTTCGCCCGAAGGGAGCACGCGCAGGCCGGCGCGCGCGCGAAGGAACGATTGATTAAGCTTGATCGCAATGAGGACGGCGAACTGCGGGAGACCGATCTTGGCCCGTGTCGCCTGGGGCCAGCGATACCCGGACTGGCGCTGGCGCTTTAAAACATTGTGACCGAATGCTGAAAATTTTCTCGGCCGCGCGCGCTTTGCGTTCATCTTAAACGGCTCCTTAACCGCCGCGCTGTTACCCATAAAGCCGTTCAATGTTGCGTTCGGGTGGGTCGCGTCATGGTTACCAAGCATCATATTGCTTATTCCCGCGCCGCAGTGCGGTTCTTGGCGGCCGCTGGCGTCGCCGCCCTTGTCGCCGGCTGCTCCGACGCCTCTCGTTTCGGAGGCGATCCCTTCTCCGACCCCTTCTCAGGCTCGGCCAAAACCACCTCGCTCGGCGTCGACCGCGCGCCTGTTGGCGCGATCGCTGACGCGCCGGCGCAGAGCCAGCCCTCCACGACGGTGGAAACCCGTCCCTTGCCTGCCCCCTCGGCCAGCGCGTCCGCTCAGAGCGGCAGCGCTTCGATGGCGCGGACCACCAATACGCCAGCGGCGCAGCCGTCGCCGACGCGCGTTGCAGCCGCTGGCACCAGCGGCCACTGGAGCGCCGAAGGCGGCACGCCGATCGTTGTCAGCCAGGGCGAGACCGCGGCATTGCTCGCCACCCGCTACGGCGTGCCTACCGACGCCCTGCTGCGGGCCAATGGCTTCAACGTTGCGTCTCAGGTTCAACCTGGATCGCGTCTGGTGATTCCGGTCTATCGGGCCGGCGCCGCTCCCGTTGTGGCGACGCACGCTCCCGCCGGTCCGGCCAAGGCGGCGGCCGCCGTCCCAGCCGCGACCAAGCCGATCGCCGCGAAGCCTGCGCCGCTAGCAAAGTCCGTGGTCGCCGGCAAGCCGGTGGAACAGGCGAAGCCGGTGCGCAAGACCGAAGCCGAACCGACGAAAACCAAGCCCATCGACAAGCCAATCGAGAAGTCGAAGGCGGCAGCCACGACTGCGCCCGAAAAGTCGCTCGTCAAAGCAGAGCCGCGCATCGCCGCCACGACGCCGGCGCGCGCCGTCAAAACCGAGCGGATCGCCCGGGGGCCGTCTTCTCCCGAGGCGCCCGAAGCTGAGTCCAAGATCGCGGACGCGCGCAGCAAGCCCGTTGTCGCCGAAACGCCGAAAGAAACGCCTAGCGCCCACAAGGTCGATACGACCGCGACCGCCTCCATTCCCCCGGCGAATGACGCGAAAGCGGTGGCTTCCGACGAAGGTCGGCCCGAGTTTCGCTGGCCCGCCCGCGGCCGCATCATTCAGGGCTTCACATCGGGCGGCAACGACGGCATCAACATCGCGGTGCCCGAGGGAACGCAGGTCAAGGCGGCCGAAGGCGGGGTCGTCGCCTACGCCGGGAGCGAGCTCAAGGGCTACGGCAATCTCGTGCTCATTCGGCACCCCAACGGCTTCGTTTCGGCCTACGCCCACAATGGCGAACTCGACGTCAAGCGCGGCGATCAGGTCAAGCGCGGTCAGACGATCGCCAAATCCGGCCAATCGGGCAATGTCGGCTCGCCGCAGCTTCACTTCGAACTGCGCAAGGGTTCGACGCCCGTCGATCCCACCCGCTATCTGGCGGGGCTGTAGGCATTGACGCGAGAACGCTCCGGCGTCCGCGAGACAAAAGGCGCTGGAGACTTCGGGGCGGCGGGTCCAAAGAAAGGCCCGCCGCTCTCGTCTTTTGATGCCTAACGGTCGACCAAAATGCTATATGGCGCGGGTCGTAACCGGAGGATCCCGCGCCAGTGAAGCATCGTCTCGCTTTCATTTTCCTGTTCGCCGCCACGCCGGCTTTCGCGGTTGATCCAACGGGCGTCCCGCAGTGCGACGCGCTGCTCAAGCGTTACGAGGCCTGCTCGGGACAACTGCCGCCGTCTCAGGTCCATGCCGCGCAAAAGGAGCTGCTCGATGGCGCGGTCGGCATTCGCTCCGCGGCGACCGATCCAGCCAAACGGCCGGATCTCGAACGCTATTGCGCCGATCGGTTCGAATTGATGAAGCGCGCGAGCGACATCAAGGACTGCATGTCGAAGCCATGAGCGCGGCGCGGGCGTCAATGTAATCTTTGCCGCGCATTTCGATCAGGCGCGACGCCGCGCGTTCGAATTCGCGCGCTTCGGCGCCGTAGCCAGCGCGGTAGAGTTCGCAGGGCTCCGCCGCGGCGGAAACGACCAGTAGGGTGCGCGCCTCGTACAGGACGTCGACCAGCGTGATGAAGCGGCGCGCTTCGTTCCGCTGTTCTGGCGCCAAGGCCGGAACGTCTTCGACGATCACCGCGTCGAATTTCTCAGCGATCGCCATATAATCCGCTGCTGACAGCGGTTGACCGCAGAGCGCCGCGAAGCTCAGACGCGCGACGCGGCCCGCCGTTTGCGGGATTTCGATGCGGCGTCGCTTGACTTCAATTGTCGCAGGCCTCTCCCCCGCGTCGCCGGCGAGCGTCGCATAGAGCGCGTTAATCGCTGATCTCGCGCGAGAGTCGGCGGGCGTGAAATAGACCTGCCCGAGATCTTCGCGCCGTCGCCGATAATCATTCGGCGCTTCGAGACGCAGGATGTCCATGCGCTCCTGCAACATGGCGATAAAGGGCAGGAACAGATCGCGATTGCGACCGCCTTCATAAAGCCGCGAAGGCTCGACGTTGGACGTCGCGACAATGACGATGCCCGACGCCAGCAGTGATGAAAACAGCCGTGCGACGATCGAAGCGTCCGCGACGTCGTGCACGGCGAACTCGTCAAAACAGAGCACACGGGTTTCCTGCGCAATTTCCTGCGCCACGCAGCTCACCGGATCGGCGCGGCCGCTACACGGCTTCTGACGCAGGCGATGCAGGCGATCGTGCACGTCCGCCATGAAGGCGTGAAAATGCACGCGACGCTTCTTTTCGACAGGAAGCGCGCCGAAGAACAGGTTCATCAGGAAGGTTTTGCCGCGCCCGACCGGTCCCCAGAGGTAGAGGCCGCGCGCCGGCCGCGCCCGAGGGCGAAAGGTCGCAAGCAGCGCTTGCGTCACACTGGCGCTTTTCGGCCTGCGGCCCGCGAGCGCGTCGGCGAGCGCTTGAAGCTTCTCGATCGCCGCGCGCTGCGACGCGTCGCGCTCCAGCGCGCCGTGCGCGACGAGCGCGTCATATTTCTCGACGATGCTCTGCGCGCGCGAAATCATACGCACCGCATCCTGCCGCTCGCCTCCGCGAGCGCGCCGGGGCGGAGTTCGCAATAGAGCAGGCGCTCCGGGTCCACGGGACCGGGCATCGTGATTTTGCCCCGCGGCACAGGCGCGAATCCCAGCCGCGCATAATATTCCTCGTCGCCGACGAGCAAGACGAGCCCATGTCCGGCGCCGCGCGCTGCGTCCAGCGAATATTTGACGAGCGTCTCGCCGACGCGCTGCTGGCGAAACGCCGGCTCGACAGTCAACGGACCAAGCAGAAGCGCGGGCGTTGACCCGACGAGAATAGGCGTCATGCGGTTCGCGCCGACAAGCAGCGTCCCGATCCGCGCGACGAAGGACAGCGAACGATCGGGCTCGACGCCTTCGCGCAAGCGATAGGCCGTACGCGCATATCTGCCCGGACCGAACGCGCGTTCGTCGAGCTTTTCGATAGGCGCGTCGTCTGCGGCCGTCAGCGGCGCAAATTTTACGGCGAGATCGATCATGTGTGGCTTGACCCTGGGCGCAGGCCATATCACGCGCCGTCCGCGCGGCAAAACCTCTCGTTGCGCCGCGACATGCCGTCATGCGACGCTATTGGCGGAGAGGGGCCAATGGCGGAGTATCGCTTGCGCCGGGCAAGCATTGAGGACGCCCGAACCATCGCCGAACTCCACGCCAAGGCCTGGCGGGAGACCTACCTTGGGGTGATGCGCGCGGAGGCGCTGGCGTCCATCGATCTCGACGACTGGACGCGGCGCTGGCGGGAGCGGATCGGCTCGGGCCAAGGCGCTCAGGCGGTGTTCATCGCTTGCGAGGGCGAGACTCCGGTGGGGTTCGCCCGTTGCTGTCGCCAGTCCAATCCAAAGCTCGTTCCGCTTGGCTTCGACGGCGAATTTGCGTCGATTTACCTGCTGCTGCGCGCCCAGCGCCGGGAACTAGGCAGGCGCCTAATGGAGCGGCTCGCAGACCATCTGATTTCCGCCGGCTGTGCGAGCGCCGCCGTTTGGGTCTTGCGCGACTCGCCGAAGGCCCGCGGCTTTTATGAAGCGCTCGGCGCGGAGCCTGTCGGCGTCGAGGGCGTGTGGGACATTGAGGGCGTCGTTCTCCCGGACATCGCTTATGGCTGGCGTGATCTGCGCGCCTTGAGCGCCGAAGCCGGCTCCATCACGCGTTCACCAATAAGGTGAAACAGGCGTGTTCTCCAGCGCCTCGGACAGTCGCGCCCGCGTCCCTGCGGTCGTGTCGGCTGGCAGAGCGTCGAGCGCGAAGAAGTCCGCCTCTGCGATCTCGCGATCAGGGGCGCGCGGCTGCGTGAGGCGGAACGTTCGCACGACGTAAAGCGCGACGTGGTCGCGCATGGAGAACCGCCGATTGAAATACATGCCGAACAGTTCAGGCGGCGCATCGAGCAGGACATTCGCCTCCTCGCTCAGCTCGCGCTCGAGCGCCTCGACAAGCGTTTCGCCGCTTTCGACGCCGCCGCCCGGCAGATAAAAGCCGTCCACATAAGTATGCCGGACAAGCAGCACGCGGTTTCTTGCGTCGATGACGAGGCCGCGCACGCCGAGGGTCATGGGACGCTGAAAGCGTGCGCCCAAAGCGATCAGCCGCGACGCAAAACGCGTGCGCGTCGACGGCGCCGCGCGTCCTTCTTCAGGCTTCGTCAAAATCGCCTCCGATCGCCCGAAACTATGGCAAATGACGCCCGAAAGCACTAGTGTCGCTGACCCATCCCGATGAGGAAAGCGCCGCGCGGCCCGCCCGGCCGTCAGAGAGGATTCTTGAACTTCCGGCTCGCCCATCTTTCCGACGCGCATATCGGCCCAATTCCTCGGCCCAATCTCGCCGAGCTGCTTGGCAAGCGCGTCACGGGCTATGTGAACTGGCTTTATAAACGCGGCGATCAGCACGATATGAGCGTGCTCGGCAAGATCGTCGCGGACATCAAAGCCCAGGCGCCCGACCATGTCGTCATGACCGGGGATATCGTCAACATCGGACTTCCCGGCGAAATCGCGCTCGCCAAAGACTGGCTCGCCTCCCTGGGCGCGCCAAGCGACGTGAGCTTCACGCCCGGAAATCACGACGCTTATGTGGCGAGCGTGACGGATCTCGTTCACGAGGTTTTCGCGCCTTGGACGAGCAGCGAGAGCGAAGGCGGGGGCTTTCCCTATTTACGCCGGCGCGGCGGCGTCGCGCTGATCGGTCTCGACACCGGCGTGCCGACGGCGCCTTTCGTTGCTTCCGGGCGGCTCGGGGCGACTCAGCTGGCGGCGCTCGCGGATCTGCTGGAGCGCGCGAAAGCGCAAGGACTTGCGCGCGTCGTCTGCCTACACCACCCGCCGCATGTCGGCGGCGCGAGGCGGCTGCGCGGGCTCGAAGACGCGGCGGAATTCGAAAGCGTCATCGCCCGTCATGGCGCTGAGCTCATTTTGCATGGGCACAATCACAAGCCCAGTCTGCATCGTCTGCCAGGGCCCGGCGCCACGACGCCGGTCGTGGGCGTCGCGTCGGCTTCGGCCCGGCCCGGCGGGCACTATCCAGGCGCCGCCTATAATCTTTACCAGATCGAGGGCATGGGGGACGGCGTCAGGATTTCGCTGCGCAGGCGTGGATTGAACGAGGCTGGCGAGGTCGTTGAACTCGAATCCGTTGATCTGTGAAATCTTGGACGTCTTCGCTCTTGCTCAGCGGCCGATTCCTATTGAGGGTTCGGGCGAACGTCGCGTCTGAGCTTGCATTGAACCGAAAGATCGGTTGGCCATGCGGCGCGCCGACGTGGCCGCAGGCGATTCTTGAAACATATAAGCAGAGCGGAAGATTCGCAGAAGGACATGGCGAATGTTCGCTACGAAGTCCTCGACGCTTAACAGGGAAAGCGTTCGTTCCGCGATAACGCGCGCGCTCGCGAGCGAGAGCGAATCTCTTCCAGCTCCCGAGCGGGAGCAAGAGTTCGGCCGGTTCTTTTCCCGCTTCGGCGAGTCGCGGATCGTTCTGCTTGGCGAAGCCACCCACGGAACGTCCGAGTTCTATCAGGCGCGCGCGGCGATAACGCGCGAGCTGATCGAAAAGCATGGTTTCACTATTGTATTGGTTGAAGCGGACTGGCCGGACGCGGCGCGGATTGACCGTTACGTTCGGCATCGCGCGCCCCACCCATTTCGAGAAGAAGCGTTTACTCGATTTCCAATCTGGATGTGGCGCAACAGGGAGGTCATGAATTTCGTCGATTGGTTGAGGCGCTTCAACGAGGGAAGGACGCCGGAGCGCCGCGTCTCATTTCATGGCCTCGACGTGTATAGCCTCGGCGCCTCGATTGACGTCGTCGTCAACTATTTGGATCGCATCGATACCGACGAAGCCGCAGCTGCGCGTCGGCGCTACGCCTGCCTCACGCCCTGGCAAGCGGAGCCCGTGGATTATGGCCGAGCCGTTCTCCGAGGCCGGCAGAAATCATGCGAAGATGAAGTGACCACGCAGCTCGTCGCACTGCTCTCGAAGCGGCTCTCATACATTGAAGAAGACGGAGAGGCGTTTTTTGATGCGGCGCAAAACGCGCGGATTGTACGCGCGGCGGAACAATATTATCGGACGATGTATCGCGGCGCGCGCGAATCCTGGAACTTGCGTGATCGCCACATGTTTTCCACGCTTCAGTCGGTTCTGGCGCATCGCGGTCGCGAGGCGAAAGCGGTCGTATGGGCGCATAATTCGCACATTGGCAACGCAGCCGCCACGGCGATGGGCTGGGCGGGAGAGTTCAACATCGGAGAACTCTGCCGCACCGCCTACGACAACGCCTCCGTGCTCATTGGCTTCGGGACCGATCGCGGTACGGTTGCGGCGGCAAGCGATTGGGGCCAGCCGATGGAGATCAAGACCGTGCGCGCCGCGCGCGAGGACAGTTATGAATATGCATTCCGCAAGACAGGGCTCGCACGCTCGTTGACGAACTGGCGCGCCTCTTCCAAGCACGCGCTCGTCGATGCGTTAAGCGAGCCGATGCTGGAGCGTGCGATCGGCGTGGTCTACCGGCCTGAAAGCGAACTAACGAGCCACTATTTCGAAGCCGTGCTCGCGGAACAGTTCGACGCCTATGTTTGGTTTGAGGAAACTCATGCCGTAACGCCGCTCGCTGTTGGCGGTAAAACGGGCGCGCCAGAAACATATCCGCTTGGGCTTTAACAGCGCCGCTGCGGCGCGAGCGGTTACGGATCTGGCTAGCCTGCGAGATAGGCGCGATAGATCCATGCCGCCAAGACCGCCAAGAATGCGAAGAAAGCGGTGGCGCCAAAAAACTCGGCGATGAACGCGGCTGCGCGAGTCGTTTTTTCGGAGAAGGATTTGTCGTTATCGCCTGCGTTCGCCCTCTCGCGCGCGGCGGCGACCTTCACGCCAAGCGCTTGCGCCGCGCCGCCGCTCGCATAATCGACCGCGAGCGCCTTTTCGCGCTCGATCAGGCGATGCGCGATGTAGGCGGTGATGGCTTCGACGAGGTCGTCGATGCTGTCGCTTTCGCGAAGCGTCACCCGGCCGTGACGCGTATCCTGGAGAAAGCGATAGGTCCGCCTCTCGCGATCCATCTCGACGAAGCCGATGTGGTCGATGAACAGGCGGGGTCGCTCCGCGGGCGCAACGCCAACGTCGAAAATGTCGCAATCGCGCGGCACCTGCGCCAAAACCGGCGACAGAGCCTCGCCCAGCATCTCCAGCCGGGCGATTTCCGCGGCGCGCAAATCGGAAATGGCGGCGGAGCGCTCCGCATTCTCGAGTCGCGCACGGCGCAGCGCGCCGGAAAGACTGGCCATACGCTCGTCAAGCGAACCCGCCGGTCCCTTGCGGGCGACTCGCTCGCGCTCGACAAGAAGCGATAGACGCTCGGCGGGCGTTGTGGACGCGTGGGGCGGGTCGGCGTCGCGCGTGTCGGCTGGCGGCGCGGGCAGGGGCTCTTCCATGTCGTCCACTCGCTGTGGCCCTCGCTGCGCGGCCGGGGCATTAAACCATTGTGGACTATAGCGGCTCTCGGCGGCGCTGCGAAGCGCAAGCGCGACGAAGGGAGGCGGGAGTCGACTTTTTCTCCCGCCTCCGGCAAGGGATTCCATACGATAGCCGCTGATTCCGGGCATTAACGTTAAAAAACGCCGGATTCGACACAGGCGCGGAGGAAATCCATGGCCGTCAAACACGGCGAATCGGACGTCAACAGCGCATTGTTCGAGCGCATCATGATCGGCATCGGCTTTGCGGTCTTTGCGGCGCTGGAGGCGGCTGGCGGCGGCGAACACGCGATCGTGGCCGGGTTTTTCGCCGGGGCGACGATTTTCGTGCTCCGCCGCTCCTCGGAAAGCGCCCGCCAAGCGGCCGATTTCGCCGTGGATTTCCTGGCTGTCGCGACTTTTACCCTGCTGTGCGACCGCGCAGGCCTGTTGTGGCGATCGCCGGAAACCTTCGCCGAACTCTTCCGGCTCTCGCCAGTCGGCGCGGCGACCGCCACAATTCTCTACCTTGCCGGGGTCGTCACGCTGAGAGCGCGTTCGCGCATGGCGGTGCGCGCGGCGCTTTTCGTTTTGCCGCTGCAGTTCAGCCTATTGATCGCTCTCGGCTCGCCGCCCGTCACCCAGATCGGCGGCGCGCTGCTCCTTGGCCTCGACGTTCCGGAGGCCTTCAAAAAGATCGTCGGGCATACGCTGGTCCTGTTTCTGCTCAACGAATCTATCGTCGTCGGCATCCCCCTCGCGCTCGGTCGCTTTCTGCCCCGGCAGTGGCGTCCGCATAGCATTCTGCTCGCCTCGGCCTTCGTCGCCTCGTTGACGCCTTATATCGCGACCTCGGTCTCGTATTTCGTCGCGCCTTATTTGCCCTATCCGGTGACGGCGCTGATCGCGACGGGGGCGGCGGCGCTCGCGCAAGCAGGATTATGGGGCCAAACATATCTCGTGACCCAGGCGATGGCAGGCCTTTTGCGCCAGACGCCGTCCCTGCAGGTCGTGGTGTTCCATGATTGGCGGACCGGCGCCGAAAAGGGCGCCGTCTATGGCTTCGTATTCATGGCGCTGCTGCTCTCGGTCGGACTGGTCGTGTCTTTTGCGCCCGCCGTCGCCGTCATTTCGGCCTCCGGCCCGATCGGCGGCGCGCTGATCGGCGCCGCGCTTTTTCCTCTCGCGCGCGCAATCGTGGAGAGCACCGATTCGACTCCGCCCTTCTTTGCGCGCGTCGAAGAGCTCTATCTGCATCCTTCCAACTATTTTCGCGGCGCGGTCGCCGGCGCGGCCATCGGATTAGCCCTGATGATTGGGCTTCCTGAGGCGAGCGGAAGCGGGCGGTTTCTCTTCGGCGCGGTCGCGGGAGCGCTCGCCTATGCCGGCGTCGATGCGGCGTTTGATTTCGCGGCGCTGACGCAAGGGCGCCGGCAGCATCTGCGCAGTTGGCGCGTCTATTCGCTGGGCGCGCTTCTCGGCGCGCTCGTCGCTGGCGCCGTCGCTTGGTATCTCGACGCGGGACAGGTCGAGAACATTACGGCGAAATTCTTCGCCTACACGTCGCTCGACTACGGCGCGGACGGACGTCCCATCAACGAATATGTCATTCGTCCGCTCTTCTCGAAGTGGGGTGCGACGAATCTCGGCAGGGTCGATGGCGGGGTGAGGCTGCTGTTCGACGAGTCGCTCTCGGGCGTCATCCAATGGGTGTTCGCCGCGCCGCTCTTTTCGATCAATCTTTTCTTCCTTACGGCGCTCGTTCAGCGCGGCCTGCAGCCGCTTCGCCAACTGGCGAGCTGGCAAGGCCTCGACATGCTCATCGAAAACGCCGTGCGCGTTTTGCGCTGGGGCCTGTGGATGGCGCCGGTGATCTATTCCTTCCTGAAAGCTTCGCCCGACCCCGCCTGGTACAATCAGGACGGACTCATCCGCACCGGCGTCGCGAGCTGGATGAGCTACATCCTGCCAGACTCGGATTTTCGCGCCTGGAGCCTCGATATCTTCACCGCGCTGCTCGCCTATGACGCGCTGCGGGTGCTGATCTGGTTCGACCACATGGGCCTGCGCGTCGCGACGCTCGTCAATCTGTCCTTCGTCGGCGGCGACGTCGCCGATGAGAAAGCCGCGCGCTTTCTTGGAAAGGCGCAAACAAGCCGTGCAATCCCCGAAGGCATCCGTCGCTTTGGCACCTGGGCGCCGCTGCTGTTGCCCTTCTATATCCCGCGCGGCGTCGAATGGGACAAGGCGTGGAGCGCCGCCGAGCAGATGTCGCAAACGCGGCCGCCATCCTATGCCTATCTGGTCAGCGGATATCTGATCTACGCCGGCCTTGTCGCCTTCGGCCTTGTCATTTTCCTTTTGGGACGGCTTGCGCGCGCGCAGAAAGTGACGATTGAAGGCATTACCGGGGCTGGCGGCGTGCCGGGCTCGCGGCCGTTGAAACTGTCCAACGGGCTGATGGTCAGCGAGTGGTTTCAGGACGGGCAGGGGGCCATGCGCATTGAAGGCGTGGCGCGCGGCGGCCCGCCGATCGACTTGACGCGACGCCCGGACGATCACGCCCACCCGCGCGGACGTTTCCTTTTTCTGCGTGAAGACGGCGGCGAGCTGTGGTCGATCGGCGAGGCGCCGACGCGCTGCAGAGCCACTCAGGCGTCGCTCACCGACGCTGGAGAGAACTGCCTGTTCTTCATGGCGGAGCGCAACGGATTCGCGATCGAAGCGCGCGTCTCGCTCGCCGCCGACGAAGCGGTCGAGATCACCCAGCTCAAGATTATCAATCTCGAGCAGCGCCATCGTAAATTGATGCTCGCGACGCTGCGTGAATGGGTGCTGAACGAAACCGGCGTCGAGCTTCGCGACGCCGCGTACAACGCGATTCACATCGGCACTTGGTACGTTCGATCGCTGAACGCGATTTGCGCCCAGAACCGTCTGCTCAAGGGCGGGGCGCGGCGCCAATCCGATCGCCGACTGTCCCCGGAGATCGGCTTTCACGCCATCGGCGCCGGCGCTGGCGCGAAGATCTCCGTTGTCGGCTATGAGGATGTGAAGTCGCATTTCTACGGAATGGGATCGACCGATGCGCCGGACAGCCTGCTTGGACTGGCGGCGCCCCGTGATCCAAAAGACGAAGGTCTGCTCTATGGCTTCGAGCCCTGCGCCAGTCTGCGCGTTGAGGTCGAACTTGCGGCCGCCGGCGCGACGGAACTGATCATCGTCGACGGATGGGCGCGCGACATGGGACGCGCGACGGATTCCATTGCACGGCATCTGGGGATCGCGCCCGTTGCGCCTGAGACGCTGAACAGGGCGTTGTCGCGCCGCCGCGGGCTCATCCTGCCGCCCCCGCCCAAGAAGCCGCGCTACGCCTTTTCTCAAGACGGCCAAAGCGTCACGCTGGCGCCCGGCACGCCGCGTCCTTTCGGCCACGTCATCGCCAACGCCTTCGGACAAGGCGCGGTGCTCACGAATGACGGCGAGATTTTTTCCTTTCACGGCAATTCGCGACTGAACAGCTTCACCCCTTTTCGCATGGGCGAGGGCCGCATGGCGCCGGCCGGGCAAAGGATCTACGTCTATGATCTCGCCCGAACCGACGCGCACAGTCCGACGTTCGTTCCGCTGCGCCGTCGCGACGCGGAATATCAGGTGACGTTTTCGCCGGGCGTCGCCGTCTATCGTTCCGAGCGTGATCATCTTCAGCTCGAAATGACCGTTTTCGTCAGCCCCACGCAGCCGATCGAGTTCAAGATCCTAAAGATCCGCAACAAGACCGACCATGAGCGTCTGCTGCAGATAACGCCGTCAATGGAAATTGTACTGGCGGAAACGCCGAACGAAAGTCTCGGCGTGCTGGAATCGATCATCGACGAAAATGTGCATTCGATTTACTTCCGCAATCCTCGCAACAATTTCGTGCAGGGCTGGGCCTTTGTGACGACATCGATACCGGCGGAATTCGCCGAGACGTCGCGTCGCCGCTTCTTGGGGCATGAGAGCCGCGACCCGTACCTGCCTTACATGGTCGAGCACGGCCATCCGGACGCGGGCGCGCCCGCGCATGAACGGAAAGTCGCCGCGTTCAGCGGCGCGATCGACGTGCCGGCGGGAGAAGAAGCGGTCGTCGTCGTGGCGCTCGGACAGACGACGACGATCGAAGAAGCGAAACGGCTCGCCGATTATGCGCGCGATCCTCACCATGCCTACGCCGAACTCACGGCGAATGCGCGCGCTTGGGACGATCAATTGTCCGTATTGCGCATCAAGACCAATCGTCCCGAGTTCGATCGCCTCGTCAACGACTGGCTGCCGTATCAATTGCTCGCCGCGCGACTGTGGGGACGCACGGGTCCTTCACAGCGTTCCGGCGCCACCGGCTATCGCGACCAGCTGCAGGACGTCATACCCCTCATCCATCTCGCGCCGGAGCGCGCCCGGGCTCAAATTCTGCTGCACGCCGCGCATCAATACATCGAGGGCGACGCCTGCAAATGGTGGCATCGCGCGCCCAACGGCGGCACAGGCCTCGCGGACCGCACGCATGCGTCGGATCCGCACTTGTGGTTGCCGTATGTGACGATTCGCTATGTCCGCGGGAGTGGAGACTACGCCATCCTCGACGAGGTCGAGACCTTCCTCGAGGCAAATCCTGTCCCGAAAGATCAGGAGGGCGAAGCCACCGTGCCGCTGACGTCGCGCGACAAGGATACGCTGCTCGGACACTGCGCGCGCGGCATCGACTGGACGCTCGATCGTTTCGGCGCGCATGGCCTGCCGCTGATGGGCTCGGGCGACTGGGACGACGGGATGAATCTCATCGGCGAGGAAGGCCGCGGCGAGAGCGTTTGGCTTGGCTTCTTCCTGCACGGCATCCTCCTCGACATCGCGCCGCTGTTCGAGGCGAAGGGCGACGCCGACCGCGCCGAGCGCTATCGCGAACGCGCCACGAAGCTTCGGAGCGCGCTTGAGAATTGTTGGCGCGGCGACCGCTACATCCGCGCCTATGCCGATGATGGCGAGGAAGTCGCGCCGATGAGCGCGATGACGTCCTCATGGCCGACTCTGGCGCGGGCCGTCGACGCCGCGCGCGGCCGCGAGGCGATCGAGAACGCCTTGGCCGTTCTCGGTCTCGGCGATCGCGTATTGCTCGTCCATCCGCCTTTTGACGAACACTCGCAGCCCTATCCCGGGCGCAGCGCCGAATATCCGCCGGGCGTGCGGGAAAACGGCGGCCAATATTCGCATGGCGTTTCCTGGTTCATCGACGCGCTGGCGAAGCTCGCTGCGCAGGCGCAACAGGACGGCGACTCGCGCGCCGCCGACGAACTGTTTCGCAGGGCCTTCGAGACGTGGATCGCGATCTCGCCGATCTCCAAGCTCGCGACGCCGGCCGCCGCCGACATCTACGGCCTGCCGCCGCATCAGCAGCCGGCCGACGTCTATAACGGCGAGGGCTATGAAGGGCGAGGCGGGTGGAGCTGGTACACCGGCGCGGCGGCGCGCATGTTGTCGGCCGCATATGCGCTGCTTGGCCTTGAATTCGAGAACGGCGAGTTGCAGCCGCGCCCGGACGCTTTCCTTCCCAAGGGCGACCTGCGGCTGGAGCGCGTGGTCTACCTTGGAAAGACGTTCGAAGCAGAGAAGCGTCGCCGCGTTTGGTAGCTTGCCGGGAGGCGTGAGGGGACATGGCCGATCGCGTCGTCACGCTTAACGCCGGGTCTTCCTCGGTGAAATTCGCGCTGTTTGCGGCGGACGCCGACTGGCCGCGGCTGATCGTTTCCGGCGCGGTCGAGGGGCTCGGCGCGAAGCCGCGCTTTCGCGCGGCCATTGTCGATGGAGACGCAAGCGACAGGCCGCTCGCCGCCAAGCTCACGCACAAGCAGGCGCTTGCAGCGATCTTCGAATGGATCGAAGACGCCTACCCGGCGGCGGCGGTAAGCGCGATCGGGCACCGAGTCGTGCATGGCGGTCTGCGCTTCGCCGCGCCGATCATTGTCGATGCGGAAGCCATCGCGGACTTACGCAAACTGATCCCGCTGGCGCCGCTGCATCAGCCGCATAACCTTGCCGGAATCGAAGGGGCCAGGGACGCCTTTCCGCATGTGCCGCAGGTCGCGTGTTTCGATACGGCTTTCCACCGCGGACACGCCTTCGTCGACGACGCCTATGCGCTTCCCTATTCCTATTATGAGCGCGGGTTGCGCCGTTTCGGCTTCCACGGATTGTCATACGAGTATATCGCCCGACGCCTCCGCATGATTGATCCGATCCACGCCGAGGGCGGCGTCATCGTCGCGCATCTGGGCAATGGCGCGTCGCTGTGCGCGATGAAAGGCGGGCGTTCGATCGCCACCAGCATGGGCTTCTCGGCGCTGGAAGGCCTGCCCATGGGCACCCGCTGCGGACAGATCGATCCTGGATTGCTGCTTTATTTGCTCCAGAGCGACGCGATGACTCCCCAGGAGCTGTCGCATCTTCTTTATGAACGCTCGGGTCTTCTTGGCCTCTCCGAAGTCTCGCATGACATGCGCACGCTCGAGGCGTCCCAAGAGCCCCGCGCCAAAGCCGCGATCGCCTATTTCATTCATCGCATCAAAATGGAGATCGCGGCGCTCGCGGCGGCGATCGGCGGATTCGACGCGCTGGTGTTTACGGCCGGAATTGGAGAGCATTCGCCGCGCGTGCGGGCCGGCGTGGTCGAGGGCCTCGGCTGGTTGGGCTTAGCGCTCGACGCGGCGGCCAATGCGCGCAATGGTCCGCTGATTTCCGCGCCGCAATCCCGCATTCCCGTGTTTGTGACGCCCACCGACGAGGAAGCGATGATCGCGCGTCACACGATCGAGACAGCTGGATTGCCGGTCATGGCCGGGTCGCGCAGCCAGACGTGAAGGCGATTGACGGCGGGCCGCCAACCCGCCGACGGTAGGCTAATTTTTCACTCGCGCCCGCTGAGCCGCCCGCACGGCGTTGAGTAAAACAGCGCGGGAAGGCAGTTTGGACTGCGCCTGGGCGACGCAATTCTGAGCGCCGCTGTCATTGTCCTGGCAACAGAATATGTCGCCGCCAGCGCATGCCACATAGTGCGGATGGCGGGCGCCGGCGCGACTCTCCTCTTCGCCTTGGATGAAGCACGCCATCGCGCCTTGATTGTTCACCCAATTGGAGTTGCAGTTCGAGCCGCTCGCGATTTTCGGCTTTGCGTTTGCGGGCAGCATCATCGCGGTGACGGCGACGGCGATTAGAAAGGCTCTTATGGCGAAATGACTCATAGCGCTCTCCATCAAAAAATTTCGTCTAGCCCAAGGAACAGGCCGATCTCCAAACGATGCAAGGATAAACAAAAAACGCAGCGTTGCGCACCCGAAATATTCGATCAGACATCACCAGTTCATCGCTGCTTATTGCTCCTTCCGCACTGGCGTGCATGCGCGAGCCGATGTCGCGCCATGCCGCGCCTGCTCATCGCGCGGGCGCCTGCAGGCTCGATATTCCTGAACGAACCCAAGCAGCGAACTGCCGAGAACGATCGCCAGAATGATCGTGGCGTCGACCTACTCGCGCAATATGAGCGAGACCGCCGCGGCAAAAACCAGAATCAGGACAAGCGGGCTTTCTAACTGCCGCAGCAACAGACGGAGCGCGTTGAGGGGCGCAGCGTCTTCGACGGCGTTTGCGCCGTCTCGTCGCAGCAATGCGGCCAGAAAAAGCGCAATCGCTGTTGCAGAAAAGGCACATCCGTCACGAAACGGCGTAAACGCGCGGTCGAAGCGAAAGGTTGGAATTGCGAAACGCCTCTCGCCTTGCTCATTTGCCATCGAGCCCTTCTGAAGTTCGTAACGGCGAGGACAATGATGGCCCGTAAATTCTTGACAGGCGCTGTTATGGCGCTGGCGTTCGCAACGGGATCGGCGATCGCCGCGGATTTGCCCTCCCTCAAGGCGCCGCCGGCCTATCTTCCGCCGCCGCCGCCGGTGTGGACCGGTTTCCATGCGGGTTTGAATGCGGGCGGCGCATGGAACGCAAGCACGGGGACCAATTTCGCTTCGGCGCCCTTTCTCATCAATGGCGCCGGCAATGTCCCGTGGGCGGCGGCTGCAGCCATCGCAGGGACCGGCAGCGTCTCGACGAATGGCGCCGGTTTCATTGGCGGCGGCCAACTCGGCTATGATGTGCAATTCAACGGCGCGTTTCTCGCTGGACTAGAAACGGACATCCAGGGCGTCGCCAGCTCGAACGGCGCCGCCGCCGTCGTGACGCTCGCGCCCACGCCGGCGCCGGGCCTCAACCTGCTGACGAGCGTTGCGAGCGGCAAGTCGCTTGATTTTCTTGGCACGGTGCGCGGTCGGCTCGGTTATCTCGTAACGCCGACATTGCTTGCTTATGCGACGGGCGGACTCGCTTACGGCCAGGCGACGTCCACCACGAGTTTTTTCCAACATGTGCCGAATGATTTCTCCGGCTTTTTGTTGCTCGGCGCCAGTCAGGGGAGATTTTCGCAGACGCGGGTCGGCTGGACGGCCGGCGGCGGACTGGAATGGATGTTTTGGCCGCAATGGAGCGCCAAGATCGAATATCTCTTTTACGATCTCGGCGCCGCCGCCTATCCCGTCGCGATCACCACTGATTGGCAGCTGACGAACCTGTTGTTCGCCAACGCTACTCAGGTGCGCACGCGCTTCGACGGTCATGTCGTCCGTGTTGGCCTGAACTACCACTTCAACTGGGGCGCCGCGCCCGTCGTCGCGAAATACTGATTTCTTTCAGTGGAGGCGCGGCGCCTCCCGCGGCGATTGGCCGGGCGGAGCTCCGCGCAGCATCTAACCTCGCAAGCCGAGAGGGGCTCGTCATATGCTCACCTCCATCGCCGGTCGGTCGGTCGTCGTCACCGGAGGCAGCCGGGGCATCGGCCGTGGCGTCGCGCGTGTTTTTGCAGCCAAGGGCGCACAGGTGCTGGTGGTTGGCCGTGACCTCGCGCAGGCCGAGGCGACGGCGGCGGCGATTCGCGCGGAAGGGGGACGCGCCAGCGGTTTTGCCGCCGACGTCGGCAATCCGGGCGATGTCGAGCGGATGGCGGCCGCGGCGCTCGAGCGGCACGGCGGCATCGACATTCTCTGCGCCAACGCCGGCGTTTTTCCGGCCGCACGGCTCATGGAGATGACGCTGGAGCAATGGAACGAGGTGTTGTCCACCAATCTTGCCGGCGCCTTTTTGAGCGTGCGGGGCTGCGTCCCTGCGCTGGCGCGTAGCGGTCGGGGGCGGATCGTGCTCACCTCCTCCATCACTGGCCCGATCACCGGCTATCCCGGCTGGACGCATTACGCGGCGAGCAAGGCGGGACAGCTCGGCTTCATGCGCACGGCGGCGCTGGAACTGACGCCGCTCGGGATCACCATCAACGCCGTTCTGCCGGGCAATGTGCGCACCGAAGGACTCGACGCGCTCGGTGAAGAATATTTGGCGCAGATGACGGCCTCGATCCCACAAGGCCGGTTAGGGCGCGTCGAGGACATCGCCTACGCCGCGCTGTTTTTCGCCAGCGACGAAGCCGGCTACATCACCGGCCAAACGCTGGTGATCGATGGCGGGCAGGTGTTGCCTGAGTCGCTGACGGCGCTGCAGGAGATGGGGCCGTGAGCGGCTTTGGCCGCAACGGGTCGCGGACTTGGTTTCGTTGATAAGTATGCTGACAGCGCGGACGAGCGGCCCGGCTCGTCGCAAAATAAGGCCCTGACCGTCGATGCATCGCGGGGCGGCTCTGCGCGTTCCTTTATGCGCCTTCGCCGCAGAGGCTCCCGCAACGATCAATGGCCTCCAGCGCAAGCGCCTGTCCAATGGCGGATGCCGCGCGCGGCTTCGACTGCGCTATTGGTCTGGAAGCAGTTGCCGACATGGTGCATGGCGGCGCCTGCATCTGTCTCGGAGGGCGCCAGGGCGTAATAGTCAGTATAGCGGGCTTGCGCTCGCGCCGCCCGGCTTGTGGCCGCGGCCGGCGCTATCGAGGCGCTGAGAACGGCGACGATTGCAGCGGCCAGGGTTGCTGGCCGGAGGATACGTTTGTCCATTTCATTCCCCTGCATCAATGGAAGCTGCCGCTTCCGTGATCAATATGAGCCTACAGAATCATCATGCTGCACAATAATTATTCACGAGCTTCTGCTGAGCTAAAGGGCCACGCGGGGGAAAAATGGTGGAGCCAGTGCTGGCGGGATAGGTCATCCGAAGAGCTGCAATGGCGGAAGACGTCGCCCGGACAGAAACTTAGCGAGTCCAGGCGCGTTCGACTTCTTGGACGACTCTAGACTTCCGGCGTCATCGCCCTCGCGACGGCGGCGGCGATCCTCTTGCCGATTCCCTTGGCGATCCCCTTTTGGCGACAGCCTTTGCGACCAACGCGCGCTATTGGCGCGAAGGTCGGGAGTGTCCGAAACACTCCATGGGGAGCGGCGAGTTGGTGGCGGCGTGTCATCGAATAGGATGATGCGCCACTCGAAGTCTTTACGACAGGATGTTGATTTTATTGGTGCCGCTTGAGGGATTCGAACCCCCGACCCCCTCATTACGAATGAGGTGCTCTACCAGCTGAGCTAAAGCGGCGATTGGCGGACGCCCAAAGGCGCGCGGCGGGTCACTCTTATCGGCGCGCGGCGGGTTTTTCAAGCAGCCTCGCTGCCCTATCAGCGCGGGGTCGCTCAGAATAGCGCAGGTCGCTCAGAATTAACGACTCGGCCCGCAAAGGCCAAATAGGCCTGCGCGACGGCGCGTGCGATGTCGGGCGTCGCATTGACCGGCGCGCGGCGCCAGTCCCCGAGCGCGCCGCTCCAGATGCTGATCGCGCCGGCGTCGCGCAAAGCGCCGAGATAGGCGTCGATCTTGCCCCGGCGGCCGGTCGTCGGAACGACATAGACCGGCGCGGCGGTCGCGATCGCCTCTCCCACCATATTGACGCTGTCGCCGGTGACGATGATCGCGTCGGCGTTCGCCAGCATCGAGAGATAGGGGTTCTCTCCCTCTCCATCCCAGAAGAAGCCGCTCGGGGCGGCGAGAACGCGCCGAAGCCTCTCGCGCAGGGCAGTGGGCGTGCGTCGCGACGCTGTGGCCATCACGCCGCGCCCGCTCGCGAGCAGCGAAGCGGCGATGTGCGCCAGTTCGGCGATATGCGCCGCGCCATAGGCGCCATGCCGGCTGTCGCCGCCGACGATGAGCGCCATGCGCGGGCGGCGCAGGGCGGCGATTCGGAAATCGGGCGCAGCGCGCGCGGCGGCGAGCCGCTCCGGCGTGATCCGGTTCGCCGGCGTGAGCGGCGAGCAGACATTGGCGGCGCGCAGGCAATCATGGCGCGGCGCGACGATGAGATCGGCGGCGCCGGGCCCGTTCGCGGGCTTGTTGAGATAGACCGTGAATGTTCGCCCGCCGGAGTCGCGCTTCAGTCGCCTGAGCGCCGGAATCGTCCGGCGTCCCGCGGCGATCGCAATATCGGGGTAGGGCGGCGCGTGTGCGAAGCCGTCCCGCGGATCGGCTGGCGCAAAAGGCGCGAGCGCTGCGTAAATCGCGCGCGGCGCGACGCAGCGAATGTCGGGCGCAGCGCCCAGCGCTTCGGCGACGCCGAGCGTCTGCGCCTCATGCCCGGCGCGGCCGTCGGAGAGAATGCGGAGCGTCGTTTGCGGCGGAAGGTTCGGGATGCTCGAAGGGCCCCCTCCCTGTCCCTCCCCCGCTAAAGCGGGAGAGGGGACCCCAATCACGAAAGTTGTGCGGGTATATCGCATCGTCCCGAATCTGACTCCCTCTCCCGCGAAGCGGGGGAGGGTTGGGGAGGGGGCGGCGCGCTCGCGCCTCACCCAAAGGCGACCTTCAGGATCTCGTAGCTCTTGCCGCCGCCAGGCGTCGTGACTTCGACAGTGTCGCCGACGGTCTTGCCGATCAGGGCGCGCGCGATGGGGCTCGTGATCGAGACCCGGCCGCTCTTCACATCGGCCTCGGTCTCGCCGACGATCTGATAGGCCTTCTCCTCTTCGGTGTCCTCATCGACGATCGTGACCGTCGCGCCGAATTTAATCGTCGAGCCGTTGAGCTTCGAGACGTCGATGACTTCGGCGCGCGACAGCTTGTCCTCGAGTTCGGCGATGCGGCCTTCATTCAGCGACTGCGCCTCTTTCGCCGCGTGATATTCGGCGTTTTCCGAAAGATCGCCATGCGCGCGCGCTTCAGCGATCTGCTGAATGATGCGCGGACGGTTCTCCTGCTGTCTGCGACGCAATTCTTCGGTGAGCGCGGCGTAGCCGCCGGCGGTCATGGGCACCTTGTCCACCATTGCTTTCGCTTTCCGGCCTTTTTTGAGTTTCGCCAATCATGCGGCGCATCGGCGGCGGCTGCGCCCGCCGATCCGTGGCCATGCGCCAAAGCTTAGGCCATCGAGTGGCGGTCAGTTACACCGCACCGCCGCTTGCGTCGCAGAACTCCCAAATGTCACTTGGTCGCGTTCGGCGGAAAATAGTCCTGCAGCGCCCGGACCCGGAGGTCTCCGGACACGTAGGCGCGTATTCCCTGGGCCGCCGCGACCGCCCCCGCCAGGGTCGTATAATAGGGAACCTTATGCAGAAGCGCCGCGCGGCGCAAGGAGCGCGAGTCCGCGAGCGCCTGCGCCCCTTCGGTCGTGTTGAAGACGAGCGCGATCGAGCCGTTCTTGATCGCGTCGACGATATGCGGCCGTCCCTCCGACACCTTGTTCAATTTCTGGGCGGGAATTCCCCGCTCGACGAGGTAGCGCGCCGTGCCGCCCGTGGCGACGATGGAGAAGCCGACCTCCTTCAACAGGCGCACCGCCGGAATGATTCGGCCTTTGTCCGCATCCCTGACCGAGACGAAAACGACGCCCTCGCGCGGAGCCTTGGTGCCGCCGCCGAGCTGGCTCTTGACGAAGGCGGCGTCAAATGAGGTGTCGAGACCCATGACTTCGCCCGTTGAGCGCATTTCGGGGCCAAGGACGGTGTCAACGCCTGGAAACCGCGCGAAGGGGAAGACGGCCTCCTTCACGCCGACATGCGCCGGCTTCGTGTTGAGCGGATCGAAGTCGACGAGCTTCGCGCCGGCCATCACCCGAGCCGCGATCTTGGCGATGGGGCTGCCGATCACCTTGGCGACGAAAGGCACGGTGCGAGAGGCGCGCGGGTTCACTTCGAGCACGTAGATCTCGCCGTCCTTGAGCGCGAATTGCACATTCATCAAGCCGACGACCCCAAGCGCCATGGCGAGGCTTTTCGTCTGCGCCTCGAGCGCGGCGATCGTCTCCGGCGCGAGCGAACGCGGCGGCAGCGAGCAGGCCGAATCGCCTGAATGAATGCCCGCCTCCTCGATATGTTCCATCACGCCGGCGATGACGGCCTCGTCGCCGTCGGCGAGACAATCCACGTCGATTTCGATGGCGTCGGTCAGATAGCGATCGAAGAGCAGCGGATTCTTGCCGAGCACCGTGTTGATCTGCCCGGTCTTGTCATTCGGATAGCGCGCCTTGATTTCGGAGGGCACGAGGCTCGGCAATGTGCCGAGAAGATAGTCGTCGAGATCGCTTTGATCGCGGATGATCGCCATGGCGCGGCCGCCCAGCACATAGCTTGGGCGCACGACGAGCGGCAGCCCAAGCTCCTGCACGACGATGCGCGACTGCTCCACGGAATAGGCGATGCCGTTTTTGGGTTGTTTGAGCCCGAGCTTGTCAAGCAGCCGCTTGAAGCGATCGCGGTCCTCGGCGAGGTCGATCGAATCGACCGGCGTGCCCAGAATAGGCGCGCCCGCCTGCTCGAGGCCGTGCGCAAGCTTCAGCGGCGTTTGCCCGCCATATTGCACGATGACGCCCACAAGCACGCCGTTGGACTTCTCGACATCGAGAATTTCGGCGACGTCTTCATTCGTCAGCGGTTCGAAATACAGCCGGTCGGAAGTGTCGTAATCCGTCGAAACCGTCTCCGGATTGCAATTGATCATGATCGTCTCGAAACCAGCCTCGGCGAGCGCGAAGCAGGCGTGACAGCAGCAATAGTCGAATTCGATGCCTTGCCCGATACGGTTCGGGCCGCCGCCCAGAATGACGATCTTGTTCCTTGCCGAGGGTTGCGCCTCGTTCGCGGGACTCCCTATGAACGGCGTCTCATAGGTCGAATACATATAGGCCGTGGGCGAGGCGAATTCGGCCGCGCATGTATCGATGCGCTTATAAACGGGTCGCACGTCGAGACGGTGGCGCATGTCGCGCACGTCTTCTTCTTCCAGGCCCGCAAGAGTGGCGAGGCGCGAATCGGAGAAGCCCGCGAATTTGAGCTTGCGAAGATTCTCGGCGTCCTCGGGCAGGCCGTATGTCTTCACCTTGTTTTCGAGCGCGACGATTTCCGCGATGCGCTCGATGAACCAGATGTCGATCTTGCTTGCTTCGTGAATGGCTTCGGCGGTCATGCCGAGCCGCAGCGCTTGGCCGACGACGAGCAGCCGGTCGGGCGTCGGCGTGCCGAGCGCGCCGCGCAGCACATTCATGTCGTCGCCTTTTCCAAAGCCTTCGATCTCGATGTCATCGAGGCCGCAAAGGCCGGTCTCCAGCGAGCGCAACGCCTTTTGCAGCGACTCGGCGAAATTGCGTCCAATCGCCATCGCTTCGCCGACCGACTTCATGGCCGTGGTCAATATCGGTTCGGAGCCCGGAAATTTTTCGAAGGCGAAGCGCGGAATTTTGGTGACGATGTAGTCGATCGTCGGCTCGAAGGACGCAGGCGTCGCCCCGCCAGTAATGTCGTTGGCGATCTCGTCCAGCGTGTAGCCGACCGCCAGCCGCGCCGCGACCTTGGCGATCGGAAAGCCGGTGGCTTTCGACGCCAGCGCCGACGAACGCGACACGCGCGGGTTCATCTCGATGACGATCATCCGGCCGTTTGAGGGATCGACCGCGAATTGCACGTTCGAGCCGCCGGTTTCGACGCCGATCTCGCGCAACACCGCGATCGAGGCGTCCCGCATGATCTGGTATTCTTTGTCGGTCAGCGTCAACGCCGGCGCGACGGTGATGCTGTCACCCGTGTGCACGCCCATCGGATCGATGTTCTCGATGGAGCAGATGATGATGCAATTGTCCGCTTTGTCGCGGACGACCTCCATCTCATATTCTTTCCAGCCGAGAACGCTTTCTTCGACCAGCACTTCATTGGTCGGCGAGGCGTCGATGCCGCGCTCGACGATCTCGATGAACTCCACCTTGTTGTAGGCGATGCCGCCGCCGGTGCCGCCGAGCGTAAAGGATGGACGGATGATCGCCGGCAGGCCGATATCGTCGAGCGCCTCGAGCGCGGCCGCCAATGTCTTGACGTGATGCGAGCGCGGCGTGTCGAGGCCGATTTTTGTCATCGCCTCGCGAAACAGTTCGCGATCCTCGGCCTTGTCGATCGCATGGGCGGTCGCGCCGATCATCTCGACGTCAAAATTTTTCAGCACGCCCATTTTTTCGAGGCTGAGCGCGCAATTGAGCGCCGTCTGTCCGCCCATCGTCGGCAGCAGCGCGAAACCGCCGGGCGCCGCGTAGCGCTCCTTCTCGATGATCTTGGCGACGATTTCGGGGGTGATGGGCTCGATATAGGTGCGATCGGCCATGTCCGGGTCGGTCATGATCGTCGCCGGATTGGAATTGACGAGAACGATCCGATAGCCTTCCGCCTTGAGCGCCTTGCAGGCCTGCGTGCCAGAATAATCGAATTCGCACGCCTGGCCGATGACGATGGGGCCGGCGCCGATGATCATGATCGTGGAAATGTCGGTTCTTTTCGGCATGCCGCCTCAGTTGTCATCCGCTCGTCAGCGCTCTTTCGCCCCCATGCTGAGGAGCGCCGTAGGGCGCGTCTCGGAGCAGGAGGGCGAGATTTGTCCAGCGGTTCCCTCGCCCTTCGAGACGGCGGCTGCGCCGCCTCCTCAGGATGAGGAAACCTTTCATTTTTGCCCGGCGCACGCCGCGCGGGAGGCGAGCGCGCATAAAAAAGGGCCGCGTTTCCGGCCCCTGGACCGGAACGCGTCCCGAACTTGCCCGTCATTCTGTCGGCGAACCGGCGATGCGGACCGCGAGCGGGGCGCGCCCGGCTCGAAAGTCGCCGACTGTCTAGACGAGATTGACGGTTATGTGAAGGGGCGGCGAGCGCAGGATAGGAGCCTCGGATCGGCGGGATCGCGCCGCAGGCCGGCGAATTGCGCTATCATGCCCGTTCCTCGTCGCTTCGAAATGGCGCCCATGCGGATCACGACCTCGTTGCTTTTTCCGATGTTGCTTTTCATCGCCGTCGCGGGGCGCGTCCAGGCCGGCGACCTCTCCGACGTTCTGGCGCAATGCGCGGCGTGTCATGGCGCGGGCGGGATCGCCAAAAGCGCCGACGTCCCGCATCTTGCCGGCCAGAACGAACTCTATCTCCTCAACCAGATCAAAGCGTTCAAGACAGGCAGGCGGGCGCATAAGGAGATGCGCTACATGAGCCGCCAAATGTCGGAAGCCGAGATGCGGGACATCGCGCGCCACTACGCCGCGATGCCGCGTTGAGCATGTCAACGACGCGCCAGCTTGCGATCTACGCTTCGGTCGGCGTCGGAGCGACGCTCGCGCACTACGCTATTCTCATCGCATTGGTCGAAGGCGCGGGCTGGCGCGCGGTGCCGGCGACCCTGTGCGGCTATGTGGTCGGCGGCGTTGTGGCCTATCTCCTGAACCGGCGCCACACCTTTGCAAGCGATCGGCCGCATTCTGAGGCGACATGGCGCTTCGCGCTTGTCGCTTTCGCGGGCTTTTGCGTCACCTATGCGTTGATGAGCCTCTTCGTCGATCGCTGGGCCGCGCCTTATCTCCCGGCGCAGATGGTCACCACCGTGCTGGCGATGTTCGTCACCTTCGCGCTCAACAGGCGATGGACGTTCGGGTGAAGCGTTCCTTCGTGCATCATGGCGACTTTTTCCGCGCGTCATGCCCGCGCTTGTCGCGGGCATCCACGCCGAGACATCGCGTGATTATTGTCGAATTGCGAGCGCTGGATCGCGTGGATGGCCGGGCCAAGCCCGGCCATGACGTTGCTGTTATTCGCTATGTGCGCCTACGGCCACTTCACCAGCGGCGGCATCGACGAGAGGATCGAGTCGACGTTGCCGCCGGTCTTCAATCCGAAGATCGTGCCACGGTCATAGAGCAGATTATATTCGACATAGCGGCCGCGCCGCACGAGCTGCTCGTCGCGCTGCGCTTCGCTCCACGGCTTGGCGAAGTTGCGCCGCACGAGTTCGGGGTAGATGTCGATAAAGCTTTCGCCGACGTCGCGGGTGAAGGCGAAGTCCTCATCCCAGGCGGAATTTTGCGCGTCTCCGGCGCTGTTGAAATAGTCGTAGAAAATTCCGCCGATTCCGCGCGGCTCCTTGCGGTGGGCAAGAAAGAAATACTCATCGCACCATTGCTTGAACCGCGCATAGTCGGCGACCTTATGGCGCTCGCAGGCGTCGCGCATGGCGGCGTGAAAGGCGATCGTGTCGGGATCGTCCTGCGTGCGGCGCGCATCAAGCACCGGCGTCAAGTCGGCGCCGCCGCCGAACCACGCCTTCGTCGTCACGACGAAGCGCGTGTTCATATGCACGGCGGGAACATTTGGGTTCCAGGGATGCGCGATCAGCGAGATGCCGGTCGCGAAAAACCGCGGGTCTTCCGCCGCGCCCGGGATCTGCTTGGCGAATTCAGGCGCGAAGGTTCCGAACACCGTGGAGCAATGCACGCCGGCCTTTTCGAACACGCGGCCCCGGATCATCCCCATGCGGCCGCCGCCCCCCGGCGCGCCGCCGCTTCCTAAAGTCGCGCCACCGATGTTTCGAGCGGCGCTTCCTAAAGTCGCGCCGCCGTGGTCCGTTCGGCTCCAAGGCGTGAGAACGAAGCGCCCCGGCGCCTCGGCGTCGGGCGCGAATGGACCCGTCGCGTCGTCCTCCAGCGCTTCGAAGGCGGTGATGATGCGCAACTGGAGCGACTCGAACCATGCGCGCGCGGCGTCTTTGCGGGCTTCGAGCTGATCGGGCGCGGCGTTCATCGAGGTCTCCTCATGTCGCCGCTTCATCCCGCCGGCGCCATGCCTTGTCAATTCGGCAGGACCTACTGCGCCATCTCCGCGACTTTCATCTTGGGATCGCGCCGCTCCGCTGGCGCCGTCGCCGCCGCGAAGCCGGCGCGCAGAAACTGCGCGAGCGCCGTCTTGACGTTTCTGCCGCGCTCGGTGAGCTCGGTGACATAGCAGGAGCGGGGCTCGCCATTTGGCCACCCACGGTTCCGCGCTTTCGCCTGGCGCATGTCTTCAAGCACCTGCGCCTTAACTTCGCGCGAGTCCTTCATCGTAATCAGTCCGTCAGCCGACAGATGCCGGTCGGCATTATGGTCTTCGACCATTTTCTGATTCGGCGATTCGAACTCGCACAGCTTGCCCTGGTCGCCGACATAAAGAAGTCGCTCCACCCAGGCGGGGCGAAGCGATCGAATGTCGTCGGGCAGCATGTCCTTCATTTCCGCCGGCAGCGCCTGATAGATCGGCGTCGCTTCCGCGATTTGATCCACCCGGAACGCAGCCTTCACATTGAACCCCTCGAAGCTCTCAATCTGCGTGAACTTTACGAACAGCTTGCCGATCGCGCCGCGCGCCTCCGAGAAATTGGTCACAAGCGCGTAAAGGACGACGCAGAGAAGAGCGGTCAGCAGAGCCGCATTGAGAGACTTCAACAGCCGCTCCCAAAGCATCAGCGAGATGCGAATAGTCTGGTGGGTCATAGCGCCCTCCCGAAATCAATGAATATTGGCTTAATATGCTGCGACGACCGCAGACTAAAAGGTCGTTTCGCCATTGCGCTGTGCGGCGGCGCATCTGTCTAAAGCGCGCGCAACTGCCGGAGCGCCTCGCCCATGACCATCGCCGCGGCGACGGCGACGTTGAGGGAGCGCATGCGAGGCCGCATGGGGATGCGGAGCGCCAGATCGGCGGCGGCGTGCACCTCTTCCGGCGCCCCGGCAGATTCGCGGCCGACGAGCAGAATGTCCCCCGCGCGGTAGTCGCAGTCGAGATAGGACGCCGTCGCCCGCGTCGATAGCAGCAGCAGCCTACGGCTCTCGCCCGCCTGGCCGGAGGCAGCCCGCCACGCTTGAAAGGCCGCGAAGGACCCATGTCGGTCAATCGTCACGTGATCGAGATAGTCCATGCCGGCGCGGCGAAAGTCGCGATCGCTTGTGGGAAATCCGGCCGGACCGATGATCGCCGCAGAGACGCCGAGGCATGCGCATGTGCGCAGCATGGCTCCGGCGTTTTGAGGAATGTCCGGCTGATACAGGGCTAGCGTAAGAGAGGCCATTGGTCCGTTCGAGTGGCAGGAGATAGCGAATTTGCGGCATATCGCCGCGAATATCGGCAGCGGTCTTGTGCGGCAAGGCGTATTGCCAAATTTCCCTGTGTCGGCTTGTGGACAGCGGCGGGGATTCGCGTCACATATCACCTCCGCCCCGCCGCAGCCTTGGCATTGCCTTGGTGCGGCGCAGCGATTGGCCGAAGGCGGCGAAAGGTGGAACGATCGCCTCGGGCGCAGCCGCTGCCTCGGCCGCGAAGACTGAGAGCGTTGGGAGAGGTTCGAGCGTGACAAGCAAAGACACCGCCGTAAAACCGGCGGAGCCAAGCCGGCGGGACATTCTCTACATCGCGACGGGCGCCGCCGCAGCAGCCGCCGGGGCCGCCATGGTCTGGCCGCTGATCGCCCAGATGAACCCGGACGCGTCAACCCTCGCCCTGGCCTCGACGGAAGTCGATCTTTCTGCGGTTCCTGTAGGCCAGATTGTTACAGTGAAATGGCGCGGCAAGCCGGTTTTCGTGCGCCATCGGACGGCGGCCGAAATCAAGGCGGCTGAGGACGTGCCCTTGTCGGCGCTGCCCGACCCGGAGCCCGACGCCAAGCGCGTTCAAAAACCTGAGTGGCTCGTCGTCATCGGAGTTTGCACGCATCTCGGCTGCATTCCGACCGGCAAGGAAGGCGAATACGACGGCTGGTTCTGTCCGTGCCACGGCTCGGTCTACGACGTCTCGGGGAGGATTCGCAGCGGCCCGGCGCCGACGAATCTGGAGGTGCCGCCCTACGCCTTCATCGCCGAAAACAAAATTAAGATCGGCTAGCCAAGGCCAAGCGCCTTCAATTTTCCGCGCGAGATTCCGAGAGCACCAAGCCCATGGAAGGACATTCCCAATACACGCCCAAGAGCGGCTTCGCTCGCTGGTTGGAGCGCCGTCTCCCGATTTTGAGCTTCATGCATGATTCCTTCGTCTCGTATCCGACGCCAAAAAACCTGAACTACATGTGGGTGTTTGGCGCGATCTTAAGTTTCATGCTCGTCGCGCAGATCGTAACCGGCGTTGTCCTTGCGATGCATTACACCCCGGAAACGACGCTCGCTTTCGATTCCGTCGAAAAGATCATGCGAGATGTGAATTGGGGCACCGTGCTGCGCTACGCGCACGCCAATGGCGCGTCGATGTTCTTCCTCGCCGTCTACCTCCACATCTTCCGCGGCATGTATTACGGCTCCTACAAGGACCCGCGCGAGGTCCTGTGGATTCTCGGCGTCGTGATCTTCATGCTGATGATGGCCACGGGATTCCTGGGCTATGTCTTGCCTTGGGGACAGATGTCCTTCTGGGCGGCGACCGTCATCACCAATCTTTTCTCCGCCATTCCCGTCGTCGGCACCGCGATCACCACCTGGCTGCTTGGTGGCTATTCCGTCGACAATCCGACGCTCAATCGCTTCTACGCTTTGCATTATCTGTTGCCGTTCATCATCGTCGCCATCGTCGCGCTGCACGTTTGGGCGCTGCATGTGACAGGCCAGAACAACCCGGCCGGCGTCGAGGTGAAGGACGTCAAGAGGGACACGGTTCCCTTCACGCCGCACGCGACCATGAAGGACGCCGTCGGCATCGCGGCTTTTCTCGTCGTTTACGCCTGGCTGACGTTTTTCGTGCCGAATTATCTCGGCCATCCCGACAATTACATCGAAGCCAATCCGCTGGTGACGCCGCCGCATATCGTGCCGGAGTGGTACTTCCTGCCGTTCTATGCGATCCTTCGCGCAATCCCGAACAAGCTGCTCGGCGTCACTGCGCTCTTCGCATCGATTTTGATCACCGCGGCGCTGCCGTGGCTCGACACGTCGAAGGTGAAATCGGCCGTGTATCGGCCGTTGTTTCGCAAGGAATTCTGGATTTTCGTCGCGGTGTGCATCGGGCTCGGCTATCTCGGGGCGCAGCCCGCCGAAGGCGCATATCTTTGGTTCGCCCGGGTGCTCTCGGCCTATTATTTCCTCCATTTTTTGGTGATTTTGCCGGTCATCGGCAGGATCGAGAAGCCGGAGCCGGTGCCTGAATCCATCGACGCTTCGATCGTGCGGGGGGAAACCTCCCATGTCTGAGACGCTGGCACGGTCTCCCAAGCGACAGTCCTCGCTGAAGCGCTTCGCGCTCTTTCCCCTCACGGTTGCTGCGGCGATGACGCTGGCTGCTCCCGCTTGGACCCAGCAGGAAGCGCCGCCGTCCGCGACCGATCAGGTGGCGGCGCCCGAGGCCAAGGAGAAGGAAGCACGGCACGAGAGCGAGCGCCATGAGCAGAAGCCCAAGCGCTTCGATTGGAGCTTCGCCGGCGCCTTCGGTCGCTACGACAAGGCGCAGTTGCGCAGAGGTTTCAAGGTCTACAAGGAGGTCTGCTCCTCCTGCCATTCGATCAAAATGCTCGCCTTCCGCAATCTTTCGCAGCCCGGCGGACCGGAGTTTCCCGAAAAAGAGGTCGAAGCGCTGGCCGCGAGCTACAAGATCAAGGACGGCCCGAATCAGGCGGGCGAATATTTCGATCGGCCGGGTCGTCCAAGCGATCGCTTCCCCCCGCCTTTCGCCAATGAACAGGCGGCGCGCGCCGCGCTGGCCGGCAATTATCCGCCGGATATGTCGGTCTTGGCCAAGGCGCGAGGCTACTCGCGCGGCTTTCCGCTCTTCCTGTTCGATGCCTTGCCGGGCTTTTCCTACCAGGAGCACGGCGTCGACTATATTGCCTCGCTGATGGAGGGCTACGAAGACCCGCCGCCAGACGTGAAAATGCCGGACGGACAATTCTACGATCCCTATATGCCGGGCCGTCGCATCGGCATGCCGCCGCCGCTTTCCGAGGGCGTGGTGACCTATGAGGACGGCGCGCCGCAAACGATCGACCAATACGCCAAGGACGTCGCCGCTTTCATGATGTGGGTCGCCGAACCGCATCTTGAGTCGCGCAAGCGAATTGGGCTCGGCGTTGTGGCCTTCCTGCTCGTCTTCGTCGGGCTGCTCTATTTCACCAAGCGCAAGATCTGGTCGAACGTGCCGCATTAGGCGAGGCGCGCGCCCGGTCGAGCGCGAATTGCGCCGCGAAAGAGCCGCGAGCAGAATGCCGAGCTATTTGGCGGCGACCATGTCGCCGCCATGAGTCCTTGCCCGCGTCCTCGCCGCGTCGCGCGACGCCGTCACTTGATCTTCTTCAGTTCGGCGAGCGCGCTCGTCGCGTGCTTGACGGCGCGCGCCGAGTCGCCAAACCGGGCGCGCATTTCGGCGAGGCGCAGATGCCTGATCGCGCGATGCAGCAGCTTGTTGGCGGCGCGGTCCCCTTCGACGGCCTTTTCGTGCAGCGCCTCGCGCGCATGGCCGAGCGCGCTCATCACATGCGTAACGACCTCCTTGGAGTCGCCCTTCGCGCCGTCGTCTATCGCCTCCTGAGCATGCTCAATCGCCGCAGGCACATGCACGCCGATGCCGGCCAGCGCATAGGAGCCGGAAAACGCCAGCGCCAAAGCGGTCAGAATTACGAATACGCTCATTCGACGCGTCATTGTCGTCTCCTCATCGCCGCCAGCGGGTTTGGCTTCAGCTTGCCCAAGAGTTAGGGCGTCAGCGCAACGTCTCAATCCATTCCTGGCGTCGGCGGTTTCTTGATTGAAGGCGCCAAATCGGGCACAAGGCGCTAGCGTCTGTGGGCTTCGTCGCCCGCCAATTTTTCCCGGAAAGGTTGCAATGTCGGAGATTATGCGCGTCGGCATCGCGGGGCTCGGCACCGTCGGCGCGGCGGTGGCGCGCCTGCTTCGCCGCCAGGCCGAGGCGCTAACGGCCCGCACCGGACGGCGCATCGTCCTGGCGGGCGTTTCGGCTCGCGACGCAGCGAAGGATCGGCGCGCCGACCTGTCCAGCGCGGAATTTTTCCAAGATCCGGTCAAGCTCGCGGCCTCGCCGTCGATCGACCTCTTCGTCGAATTGATCGGCGGCTCGGAGGGGCCAGCGAGAGCCTGCGTCGAAACCGCGCTTGCGCATGGCAAGCCGGTCGTCACCGCCAATAAGGCCCTGCTCGCCGCGCATGGCTTGCATCTCGCAGCGCTCGCCGAGGAGAACCATGCCGCGCTCGCCTTCGAGGCGTCGGTCGCGGGCGGCATTCCGATCGTCAAGACGCTGCGCGAGGGGCTCGCCGGCAATTCGGTCGAGCGCGTCTATGGCATTCTCAACGGCACCTGCAATTACATCCTCTCGCGGATGGAGCAGGAGCAGCTTTCCTTCGACGAATGTTTGAAGGAGGCGCAGAGGCTCGGCTACGCCGAGGCCGATCCGACCTTCGACATCGGCGGTTTCGACACTGCCCACAAGCTTGCGATCCTCACCTCGCTGGCCTTCGGCACGCGCATCGCCGCCAGCGCCATCGATATCGAGGGCATTGAACGCGTGACGCTCGCCGACATCGACGCGGCGGCGGAGCTTGGCTACCGCATCAAGTTGCTCGGCGTCGCGCAGCGCACCGCTGAGGGGGTCGAGCAGCGCGTTCATCCGACGATGGTCAGCAAAAATTCCGCTATCGCCCAGGTGATGGGCGTCCTGAACGCCGTCACCATCGACGCCGACGCGGTGCATGAGCTGACGCTTGTTGGGCCAGGCGCCGGCGGCGACGCCACGGCCTCGGCCGTCGTCGCCGACATCGCCGACATCGCCAAGGGCGTGCGTTCGGCGCCGTTCGGTCTGCCGACCGCGAAGCTCGCGGAGCTCAAGCGTATGCCGATGCAGCGTCACGAAGGCGGCTATTACATCCGCATGTCGGTGCGCGACGTCGCCGGCGCCTTCGCCAAGATCGCGACGCGCATGGCGGAGCGCCGCATATCGCTTGAAAGCATCGTGCAGCGCGGCGCGCGGGGCGCGCCGGGCGATTGCGTCGATGTCATCCTCATCACCCATGCGACGAGCGAACATCTCGTGCGCGAGGCGCTCGACCTGATCTATCAGGACGGCGTCATCGTTTCGCGCGCGCAGGTCATCCGCATCGAGCGCGAGTAGCGCGACATGACGCAGCAGCCCGAAACCGACGCGTCGAAGATCGATCGCTACCTGACGTTGGAGCTGGCGCGCGCGTCAGAGCGCGCCGCGGTCGCCGCCGCCAGATTCCGGGGACGCGGCGACGAGATGGCCGCCGACCTCGCGGCGGCGGAGGCGATGCGCGAGGAGCTGTCGCAGCTTCCCGTGCGCGGGCGCATCGTGATCGGAGAGGGCGATGCGGACGCCGCGCCGACGCTCTACATCGGCGAAGAGATCGGCGCAGGCGTCGGTCCCCGCGTCGATCTGGGCGTCGCGGCGCTCGAAGGCTCGACGCTTTGCGCCAAGGACATGCCGGGCTCGATCGCCGTCGTCGCCATGGCGCCGGCGGGATCGCTGCTTCACGCGCCCAATGTTTACATGGACAAGATCGCCATCGGTCCGGGATACCCTGAGGGCACGGTCGATCTCGATCGTGAACCCGGCGACAACATCAGAGCGCTTGCGATCGCCAAGGGCGTGCGGGCGAGCGAAATCACGGTGAGCATTCTCGACCGGCCGCGCCATGCCGAAATCATTCGCAATTGCCGCAACGCCGGCGCTTGCGTGCGGCTCATCACCGACGGCGACGTGGCGGCGATCATTCTCACCACCCATCCTTCGGAAACCGGCGTCGACATGTATCTTGGCCGCGGCGGCGCTTCGGAAGGCGTGCTCGCCGCCTGCGTCCTGCGTTGCGCCGGCGGCCAGATGCAGGGACGGCTGGCGCTCGAAACGCGTGATCAGATCGCGCAGGCGCAGCGTTTGGGCCTGATTGATCCGCGCCGCAAATATTCGGTCGGCGACATGGCGGCCGGCGACGTCGTCGTTTGCGTGACCGGAGTCACCGCCGGGCCGCTCGTCGGCGGCGTGTCGCTCGGCAAGACGACGATCGACACCGAGACGATCGTCTATCGCTCGGCGACAGGCACGATCCGCCGCATCCATGCGACGCATCGCGCCGCCGGCAAATTCGATTGACGTTGACCCTAATACGTCCGGCCGGTCTCGAGCTGAGTCTTGGCGTCGAGCTTGCGCCTCGGCGGCGGCGGATAATCCGGCGGCGGCGGGGGCTGTGTCGCGCAGGCGGCGAGCGACAAAGCGATAAGCGAAGCAAGGATCAGATGAAGGTGCCGCATCAGTTTCGTCCGCATTTTTCAAGGTGGCGCGCAGCTTCGCGCCTGTTGCGTAAGAGCGTGGCTTTGGCGACGAAACTATGTCCGTCGTGCGCCGGCGGGACGGCGCGCCGATGACTCCCGCCGCCCATATCTCCGCCGCGATCGAGGTGCTGGACGATGTTGGAAAGCGCCGCCGACCCGCCGCCGAGGCTTTAAAGGACTGGGGCATCGCGCATCGCTTCGCCGGATCGAAGGATCGCGCCGCCATCGCCAGCCTCGTCTTTGATGCGCTAAGAAAGCGCGCTTCGGCCATCTATGTGATGGGCGCGGACGATCCGCGCGCGATCATGCTGGGCGCGCTGCGCGAGGCGCGCGGCCAGGGCCCCGAGGCGATCGCGG
>NZ_JAMRYX010000069.1 GCF_024448135.1 Methylocystis suflitae | reverse complement strand
TGCCCGTGATCATGGCTGTTACGCGTATGCAAAAGTTAAGACTTTCGACGACGGCTATTAACCGTTATAATTCAATGTGTTGAGCGCATCGAAAGATAGGTCGGATATCCGGAAATTCGGCGCATCGCAAGATCAAATCGCCACCCTCTCCACCTCGTCGAGGCTGATCTCATCGCGACGCCGGTCATAGAGCTGCGTCGTGCGCGTCGAGGCGTGGTTCGCTATGCTCGCGGCCTTCGAGCGTGCCGCCATTTTTATGATAGGCGGTGATGCCCGTGGCGCGGAGAGAGTGATTGTTGGTCTTGATCTCGGCCGCATCGGTGCGGCGTCGGATCATGGCGTAGGCGTTCGCTTGGGGCAGGGGCGCCAGAGTTAACTTGTTCGTGCCGCGCCCGATTGTGCGGAACAGCGGCCCCTTCACGTCACTGGCGAGGCCGCAGCCGTCGAGAGCCATTGCGTTGACAATGGTCTTGCGACGCATGGCCGCATGAGTTATATTTTTATATAATCTAAGGAAGAAGGCACCCATGTACATTACCAATCTCCGCAAAGTCGGCGGGTCGGTCATGTTGGCCGTACCACCCGCCATCCTTGATCTCCTGCACCTGCGTCCCGGCGCCACGGTTGGCGTAACTGTCGATGGCGGCCGCCTGGTGATAGAACCGCAACAGCGACCGCGCTACAGCCTGGACGAGCTGCTGGCCCAATGTGACGCCTCGGCCGAGCTGTCCGTTGAAGACCGCGTCTGGGTCGATGCGAAGCCGGTCGGCCGTGAGCTGCTATAATATGGAGCGCGGCGATATTTATCTGGTGTCGCTCGACCCCACCTCCGGGCATGAACAACAAGGCACGCGCCCCGTCCTGGTCGTATCGCCGGCCGCCTTCAACCGTCTGACTAAAACTCCCGTGGTGCTGCCGATCACCAGTGGCGGGGACTTCGCCCGCACGGCCGGCTTCGCGGTGTCGCTCATGGGGACGGGGATGCGCACGACGGGCGTCGTCCGGTGTGACCAGCCGCGCGCCCTCGATCTCGGCTCACGCCACGCCCGCAAGCTGGAGAGCGTGCCGGCGTCGATCATGGACGAGGCGCTGGCGAAGCTGGCTACAATTTTCGAGTGAGAGCCGGGCGGCGTTGCGCGCCGGATCACGTTCGAAGATGCAGGGCGCTCAGGTCCTGTTTCGCTGTTTATCGATAAGCGCGGTTGTAAATTGTGCATCGCAACAATATTCTAGCTGCATCGCAGCGAGAATGCCCTTGCTGGTAGCCCTCCTTGGGAGTTCCTCCCTCGACTTGGGCCATCGCTTCGCGATGTCCCACGGGTCGCGAACTGTGAGGACGCGTGCGCATGTATATGTCTCCGACATTTTTCTTCGACGCCGGCTTGCGCTCGCTCATGCGCAATCCGTTCTTCAATCCGACGCGCCCCATCCTGCTGGAGGGCGAAAGCAATTTCCGTCTGTTGGACGGGCGCGAGGGCCTTGTCGTCACGCTCGCGCCGAACGCCTCGATCTTCGACCGGCCGGGCCGATCCGTTTGCCGATGGCCTGGAACGAAAACGCTTCCGCGTCAAAATCCGCATCCGCCGCCGCGACAATCGCGGGTGATGCGCGAATTGAGTATCTTTCTTCACATGCTTTGCGGCGGCGGCGATGTCCTGCTCAACCGAATTACGACGCAAGGCGAACAGCGCGACATTCTGCTGACCGCGGGCGAGGGCAATGTCGTCGAGAAAATCGATTTGGCTGAGCTCGCCAGAGACGGCGCGCCGCCGCTGCTGTTCCTTCAGCCTGCCTATCTCTGTTCGTCCGCCAATGTGGTGATCCAGTCGATCCCCTGCGACGCCTCGGTCATGAGCTGGGCGCGGGCCCTCTATGTCTATGTCGCGCGCTTCCCCCGTGAATTCGGCGCATCGGCGATCCTGTGCCTCTCCGGACGGACAAGGGTCTGGTGCGAGCGGTTGGCGCCGGGCGAGAGTAGGGACTTCGCTCTTGGCAATGTTATCGCGGCGACGGCGAATATCGCCTCCACGCTGCGGCCGACGAGCAAATGTCATCCCGAAGACCGCGTTGTGAATGTCGCCGATCGCAAACATGTCGACGCATCCCGCTCATGCGCCGACGATGATATAGCGACGCGTGCGCTGAAAGACCGGATCGCCGATTTTTTTCGCGCCGCCCGGGTTCTCTTCGAATCGATCCGCGCCCGCGAAGGATTCTTCCTGTGCGAAATGACGAACCCTTCCGATAAACCGGCCTTTGTCTTTGTGCAGCTCAACAAGAGCGGGTTTTACGGCGGCTCCGGGCTCATCGGGTTCGTCATAAGATTCGTCTCGGCGCTGTTTCGAAGCTCGCATTTGTCGATGGGACATTGAAAATGTTCGAGCGACCGATGGGTCGATGTCGTCAGCGTGGATCAAATCACCACGCGTTCGATTTCATCGAGGCTCATCTCGTCACGCCGGCGATCATAGAGCTGGGTGGTGCGCGTCGAAGCGTGGTTGGCCATGGCGGCGGCTTTTTCGAGCGTGCCGCCATTCTTCAGATATGCGGTGATGCCCGTGGCGCGGAAACTGTGATTGCCGATCTTGGTGGCGATTCCGGCCGCCAGGGCGCGCCGGCGGATCATTGCATAGGCGTTGGCCTGGGGCAGGGGCGCTTCGGTGAGCTGGCCCGTGCCGCGCCCGATCGTGCGGAACAGCGGCCCCTTGGAATCGTCAGTGAGGCCGCAGCCGTTGAGATAGGCGTGAAGGTGAGCCTCAAGATTGTGGTGGCAGGGCATGTTATGGCGGTTGCCGCCCTTCTCGTGCAGCCGCACCCATAGGCGGCGGTTCTGCACGTAAACGTCTTCGACCTTCATGGCGAGCGCCGCGCCGATGCGCGCGAAGGAATAGACCATCAGCGCGATCAAGGCGCGATCGCGCAAGCCGGCCGGCGTGGTCAGGTCGATGCCGTCGAGCAACAGTCGCGCCTCCTGCGGATCAAGCACCGGCGTCTTGCCGACTTTGACGACATGCCTGGGACCGCGCACGCTCGCCGCGGGGTTGGTCGGGACAATCTGGCCAGTCACAAGCCAATCGAACAGCATGCGGATCGCCGCCAGGCGCTGCTTGGCGGTCGGGGCGCTGCGGCTGCGGGTGAGGGCTTCGACATAAGCGCCGACATGCAGCGGCCCCACCTCGACGATCGACGCGACGCCCTGCCGCTCGCACCAAGCCAGGAACTCACCAATCGCGCGGCCATAGGCGCGGCGCGTGTGGGCGTTGCGAATGTTGGAAACGAAGAACTCCCAAAAACGCATCTGCGCCCGCTCACCAGCCCTGTGCACAAGGGCGTGAACGCGGAAAAAAGCCAGCGCCGGACGCGTGTCGATCGGCTGTAGCGCGCGCGGCTCAGTTTCGGACATTGCGGGCGTCCTTGAATGTGATCGACGGCTCCTCGGCGTCGTAGCTCGACAGGCGCAACAGCACGAGATCGGGGTGCGCGCCAAGAACGGCCAGGGCCGCGGCGACGCTCTCGGCTTCATTAAAACCTGTCGAAGCCCCAATGATAATCCACCATCTCCTCATATTCGGTCGACTCAACAGGCTCATCGGCGACGAGTCCGATCAGCTCATCGCGCAGGGCGGCGGTCTTCTTGATCCAAACGACGACGGTGAATTTCGGCAGGAGGGGCATGAGAGATCCTACGGCGGCACAGCGGCGCAGCGCATCTGGTTTCTGACTCATCCTTGCGCCTGCTTCGCGTAATACGCCTTCCAGAGCTGCTCGAGCTCTGCAAGGAGCCTGGCGTAGTCACCTTCAGCATCCACGACGGTTTGGTCGGTTTTGTCGACACCCTCGTCCTTGAGCTGCGTCAGTCTGCTGCCGCGCTGCTGCAACTGGACGAACGCCGCCCGCCAGTCATCGAGGAAGCGTTTGTCATGTTCGTCTGGCATGCGGAGTGTGGCCTCTTATCAATTATAAGATAAAGGCCGTTATCAAAGATAGGACGAGCTTGGCTATAAGATCGAATCGATGCGATCCTGATGGATGTTATTCTGGACGCCCATGCGAGAGGAAGTCTTGCGCGTCAGCTTTAGAGACATCCAGGACGCCTTCGAATTCGTGTCCGCTGGCGGCGGAGACGAACATGAAGCCTTTTTGTGCAAGCAGACGAGCAAGATTTATTACCATTCCGAGCTCTACGACGACCTGGACCAATTGCCAGACGACATTGGCGACAGCGACAAGTTCCTCCAAATACCGGACAAACGAGAGCTCGATCTCGGCAAGCCTCTCGCGTTGGACTTCGCTCGCGAATTCCTAGCCGATGACTTTGACGGCGTCCGACGGTTTTTCCGCAAAAAGGGCGCTTACGCCAGATTCAAGGAACTGTTGGAACGAAGAGGCGCGCTCGATCGATGGTATGCGTTCGAGGAAAAAGCAGTGGAAAGAGCTCTGAGGACCTGGTGCGAGCTCAATTCGATTGAGGTGATCGATGAATAGCGGCAGGCATCGCTATCACAATAACTTTTGCACCTAACTTTTACACAAACTTATACCTTCAGAATCAGATAGTTATTATTAACCCGAAAGTCTTGATTGATGCGTGAGTCCTCAGCGTTCCCCTCATTTTTCAGATGATCCCGAAAGCATCGGAAAACGCGCGATTTTCGCGTAGCAATTGCTGATATCTCTCGATGAGTGGCTTGAGCCTTACGTCGGGCATGTTGGGGATGAGTTCGTAGAGCAGGCATCCTTGGCGAAACAATGAATGCACGCGTCGCTTGGCGGTGCTGGTTCTCAACTGCCGGATAAATCTCGTGGATCGTCGCAGCGATGAGCTTCTCTCGCTTGGCGTCCAACACGAGCGTATCTTTTCGTCGCCCCAGCGCGCGCGGTTCGACCGATGACACCGTGCCCTTGGCTCGATAGGCTGCGATCAAACGATACATCGTTGATCGGCTGACGCCCAATTCCTGCGTGATTTCATCGACGGCGCCGATCGACAGTCTTTTCTCGTCGTACCGCTTCAACAGGCTCCGGATTGCTTCCTCGCGCCGGCAGCCTTCTTCTCTGCGCCGAAAAGCCTCGTCGTCTTCGGGAGCGTCGCTTTCGCCCATTGGCGCCTACCGGAGTTCTCAAAAAAGGTTGCGGCTTCAAACTCCCAAATCCGTGACGGTGAGCTCGTTGAGACGATAGTTGCTTGTGCAGGAGAAATGCGCGCTGACTTGATCGTTATGCAGACCGATGGTCACGATAGCGCTTTGGATTCGATCATCGGGAGGCACAACCGAGCGCGTCATGCACGAAGCGCCTTGTCCTGTATTGGCGATTCCGCGAAGCCCCCTAAATGACGTAACCGGAGCCGAGACCGCATGTTGGAAGGTAGCGGCGACTCGTTTTAGACGCGCCGCGCCTGGCGTTTTTTGCTGTTGAATTCGAGGAGGACGTCGTGGAAAGCGCGCGTAAACTCTGGATTTCTCTCATCGCCCTGTTGGCGCTTTCCTTTGCCGTGCTTTTGCTCATTGGCCGAGAAATCAGCGTCAAGGCGCCGCCATTGCCGGCGCGCGTCGTTACCGAAGGCGGCCGCACGGTCTACACCCTCGCCGACATCCAGCGGGGCCGGCAGGTATGGCAATCGATCGGCGGCATGCAACTCGGCTCGGTCTGGGGACATGGCGGCTACGTCGCGCCGGACTGGACCGCCGACTGGCAGCACCGAGAACTCGTCGCCATCCTGGATGTGTGGGCGCGCCGCGAGTTCGGCGCCGGCCGATACGCTGATCTCAACGAGGGGCAGCAGAGTTCGCTTCGCGGACGGCTGCGCCCGATGATGAGGCGAAACACGTTCGATCCGAAGACTGGGGCAATCACTGTTTCTGAGGAGCGGGCTCAGGCGATCGACCTCGTCTCGAGCCACTATGAGAGCCTGTTCGGCGACGATCCGCGCAGCGCGGAGCTTCGCGAGAACTACGCAATGAAGAACGGCACTGTCGCCGACGCCGAGCATCGGCGGGCGCTAGGCGCCTTCTTCTGGTGGACCGCTTGGGCCGCGACCACGGAGCGGCCGGGAAGCCGCGTCAGCTACACCAACAACTGGCCGAGCGAACCGCTGGTCGACAACCGCCCGCCTGCGACCACCTTCATCTGGTCTGCGTTCAGCGTGGTATTCCTGCTTGCCGGCATTGGCCTGCTCGGCTGGCACCGCGCCGTCAGTCATGCGCGCGGCGCCGAGACGTGCGATGTGCCCGCGCGGGATCCGATGCGCAACGTGATGGTCACGCCGTCCATGCGCGCGACCGCCAAATATTTTTGGGTGCTCCTTGCCTTGTTTCTCGTCCAGATCCTCTTCGGCGCCATAAGCGCCCATTACCAGGTCGAGGGGCAGCTGTTTTACGGCTACCCGATGGCGGAGATCCTCCCCTATTCGATCACCCGCACCTGGCACACGCAATTGGCCGTCCTGTGGATCGCCACCGCTTGGCTGGGCACTGGGCTCTACATGGCGCCGGCGATTTCCGGCTACGAGCCGAAGTTCCAGGCGCTGGGGGTAAATGTGCTCTGGATCTGCTTGCTGATCATCGTCGTCGGCGCCTTCGCGGGCCAATGGCTCGCGG
>NZ_JAMRYX010000068.1 GCF_024448135.1 Methylocystis suflitae | reverse complement strand
GACTCGGATAGGCATGTTTCAAATTTCGATTCCGCGCCTGAAAAATCTTCAGCTTCGTCGTTAGAGAATCAGAGTCCTGATATTTCCTATATAAATAACTATAACTTAACCATTAGTACTGGTGGAGAAACTAAAAGTACGCCGAAAAGCGATTTTCGAAACACACCTCCCTCGACAACTGCCAAAACTGCCAAAACCCATACTGCGTTCGATCCCGCCGCCCTGCAACGTAAGGCCGATCGCCGCAACGCGGACGCGGCGCGCAACCATTCGACGGATCGCTATTGCGCTTGTGGACGACTGGCGACCTTCGCCTGGCGACGGGACGGGCGCGACGTGTGGCGTTGTCTCGAATGCGCCGACGCGCAAGGGCGGGGGTGAACATGCGCGACGCGAGCCTTGACGCGCTTGCCATTGCGGCGCAGTTATTGCGCGGGGCTCGAATCCGAACGAAGCGGCTAATCCGAATCGTGTCACTAGCCTTCGATCAAGATCATCGCCATCTCTCGCCCGACGCCTTCAACGCATCGCGGCGCGCCGTCCTCGCCGACAAAACCTATTTCGCCAGCCAACCCGACGCGCGCTCGCGTCTGCGGAAAATGATCGTCGGCGAATTCGGCGACGTTGATCCGACACCGCCCGCCGATTTGCCTTCCGGAATGAAGGCGAGCTTCTATGTGCTCGTCCAACGTTCCGGTTGGCCCAATCGCATCAGCCGCCGTCTGATCCTTGTCTTAGAGCGTCAAGACGACAACGCGCCCGCTCTCGACGATGGCGCCGGCAATCAGCTCAAAAAGAAACCACGCGGAGGCCGACCGCGCGGCTCCGATCCGAGCAAATGGCGTTCCGAAAGTATGAAGCGGCCGCTCAAAGCCGTGCTCGACGATCTTCGCGAATTGGTCGGAAACTACGGCGTCGACTGTTGCATTCACGGCGAGACGATCGAATTGACGATCGATGCTATGAGCGCCGCCGCCGCTTCGGGATGGGCTCGCCGCGCCGCTGAGAGACTGCGCCATGAATTTCGAGTCAGCCCGGCGCTGCGCCGAAGCGTCGCTTGCTGGGCGCGGGAACAGGCGGAGGCGACATGAGAGGACCAACAGGAACAAGCTTGGCTCGGGTCCTTTGTAGCTTTTTTTGCCCACGGGCGGCGCTGCTCCCGAAATCTTTCTAGCTATAAGTCCAAAAATCACCCTTATTAATCAACGATTTACGATCGCTATCGGCGGACTAACTTGGCGGAAAAGGACGTGAAATCATGGCGATGCAACCTAAGCTATGGGCACTCAACGGCTTGGCGACTGAGCTGGGCGTTGCGAATGCAACCATTGCGAAGGCCTTGCGGGATGTGAAGCCCGACGGAACGATCGATCTGCGCGGTCAACGCTTTCCCGCTTGGCGGCTATCAACGGCGCGACGTGCGCTTGATGCGCGCGCCGAAGCAAACAGACGCCGTTTAACCGGCGGCGGCACTGCGCCGGATCGTGAGGCTCTGGCCATGGCGGGTGAGATCGAAACGCGTCTCGCCGATGTTGAGGCGTTTCTCGAAGAGCTTGAGGCCGAGCCCGACGTCGTCAAACGTCGCGAGCTGGTCAAATCGGAGGGCGGCTGCATTGGGGCACTGGACCGCGCTCTGGCGAAATCGATCGAGAGCGACGGCGACATGGCGCCGGTATTTGAGCCGATGCGCGAGCGCGTGCTGGGTGAGCTTGTCGGACAGTTGCTCAAAGCAACAAGTTGGGAACTGAAAGCGGCGTGAACTTCGAGTCGCGTCTCGCCCGATCCTGGCGGCGAAGCCCTGTCATGTCGGTTGACGAGCTGGCTTGATGGACTGGTTTCTTGCCAACGAGCGTCCAAGAGTTTGAGGCAGACAAGCGGCGGCGGCGACGACAGAGCGCGCGGCCCATGACTTTGCTGCGCTCCCGCAACCGGGCCGCTATGCTGCTGGCAACAACTTGGGACCGATCCAATGCGCGATCAATATGCCGGCGATGTCAGCGACGTCCTGAAGTTCGCCTTCCTGCGAGCCCTTGCTGGCGTGGATCGGACGCTTGGTATCGCGTGGTACTATGCACCGGGAGATGACCGACGCCCGGATGGACGGCATTTGGAATGGCGTGGAGAAGAGGCGTGGCGTCTGCTCGATGAAGAACTCCATGCCGGGCTTGCCACGCTGCCGGAACGCAGTATCGCCGCTCTCGAACAGGCAGCGATTTGGCCGGAAGGCACACTATTTCATCGCGACCCGATGCCCTCACGTATCGAGCGAAACGCATGGGCATTGCGTAAGCGGAGCACGCTCGACGGCGCAAACATCGTGTTTCTTGATCCTGATAACGGCTTAGGCGTGGAGACTGAGAAGCACGCGACTCTTTCCGAAATCCGGCCGCTGCGCAAACCTGGACGCGCAGTCGTCTTCATCACCTTTCCGGGGCGAAGCATGACGCACGATGCTCTGCTGCGGCAACTGCATGAGCAGTTGACGGCCGAAGCCGATGTCGAGAACATCTTCACGTTGCGGACCAACGTTTCCGTGCCACGCGCCCCAGGAGCGCACTCCTATGTGCAGCGTCAACGCTGGTTCACGATCGTCGATGCTGACGCTGAAGTGATAGCCAGGGCGCGAGCCTTCGCCCTGGCACTGGAGTCCGTTCCGCGCGTCCGAGCGCCTGGACGGTGCGGAATGAGCGTTTCGGCCTGTGTCAGAGCATCGTCAAAATCCGACCCGCCGTCGCGCACGGAAAGCGCCAGCTCTTTCGAATAGGCGAGAATCTGACGAGCTGCGCGGAGACGTCGCTCGCTTAAACCGGCAGAATCTGCCACTTTAGAATCTTCGCCCTTCCCCGCATATCGACCACGCTTGCCTTCTGGATAGATCAGCGCGATCCCGATCGCCTTCTGACCTTTGTTCAGGTGCCGCCGAAAGACATTCGCGCTAATAACGAAAGCGCTGGGGTCTTCGCCGCCGAGACATCTGACGTGTGGCTCCACCCCAGCCAACTTGCAGGCTTCACGTCGATTGCGGCCGTCGAGAATTTATTTCGCGCTTCGTGTTGCGTGTCTAAAAGCGTCGTTGCGCGTCAATGCGCGTCAATGTCCGTCAATATGTAATCAGCGTCGATTGCTCCACTGCGGCACAGCGCTTGCCATCATGACGGAGCCGCTTATCTCTGCAACATGCAACCACATACAACGACAGTCACAAAGGCGTCACCGCGCTTCACGCTTGAAGAAAGATTCGCGTTCGGCCGCTTCAATCTGCGCGAGATCGCCGCGCTCGCGGGCGTCTCGCTCGGCAAGGTGTACGGGGATGTTCGCGAAGGCAGACTGGAAACTTTCACACACGGCCGTCAGCGCTTCGCGACTGGTCCGACGGCGCAGCGTTATTTGCGGGGCCAGCCATGAGCACCCGATCGAAAACCCCTCTCAGCTTCACTGAGAGCCGCACAGTTCTTCCAGAAGGCTGATTACGTCGTCGGTTGCCTCCAACGCGACTATCAATTCGACGCCGAAGAGGATCATGGCCACGATTTTCTGCTCAAAATCATGCTGCTCAATCATTTGACCAGCCGGCGGGAAAGCAAGAAGATGTCCGCTACGACAAGCGCTCGGCCAAGCGCTTGAAAAAACGCCCCGACCGGGGATGTAACGGCGGGGCGTTTTTCATTTGCGGCCGGACAATCCGAAATTATTGGCCGCTATCTCCCTCACGCGACGGATGGCCCGCCACTTTCCTGCCAATAAGGCTGAGCTGCATAATGCTGGTGCACACGCGTCTCCCACTCGCGGTCCATCCAGCTTTCGTCGGTGTAGTCTGGCGCGCTCTCGACCAAGTCTTGGGTGACATCCGCCAAGTATCCACGACAGTCCCTGTCGTATTTCAGCGATGTCCAAGGCAATGGATGATGGCCGGGATGCAGGCACATGAAGCCGCAAAATTCGACGACCGCGTAAAGAACGCGGCCCGATTCCATATCAATCATGAAATGGTCGATCTTGCCGATTTCCTTGCCACTCTTATCGTAAACGGCCGCGCCATCGATGTGCTGGCTCGATATCAGGTTGATTTTCGGATTTGCGGCACCAGTAGCCATTTGCACTCTCCCTTGCGTTTGGCCGCCACCCGCCGCCTTCCAGCAACGTCCCCTGCTCAGCTCTTGTTGGGAGTGGGTTGGACGTCTCGCATCAAGGCAAAAAGCTAGCGGCGTCATTTGCACCGAGAACGCATAACACCCGTGCAATGTTCCTGGGCCGCCACCCTTGTCTAGGCTGGTCCACCGATCTGTTCGAGGTCGCCGCGGGGGCGTAGGGCACGGTTGGGTCACCTGTCGCGCGGCGCGTCCTTCAGCGTCCTCGCGATTGTCTGCGCGACGGCCTTGGCCTCGCGGCCAGGGAGCCGATTGACGAGCCCCCACCGGCTGTTGCCGGAGGACTTGCGTCAGAAATTGTGAGCGCTCAGACTCGCTGCAAGCGGCGATAGCCCCAAGCATAGTCGCCATGAGACGGCCCGCCCGGATGTACGGCGGGCCGTTTTGCGCTAGACGGCGG
>NZ_JAMRYX010000067.1 GCF_024448135.1 Methylocystis suflitae | reverse complement strand
ACGAGCGTTGCTCTACCGTGCCTGCACCCGGGAGTGCAGATGGCGGGTTGAATGTTTGGTACCTCATTGACTGTGAACGACAAGGCCAAAATGGCGACGTTCGCCGCAATCGCGAGTTCGCGCGCGATCACAACGCAGACGACATTGTTCGATTGGACAGACGCGGCGGCATCGCACATGGTTAAGGCAGGCGCTTCACGATCGTCACAGCACGCGATCCGCCAGGGGCGCGGCGCAAGGTCTCCTGGACTTCTCGAGCGACTGACGTCCTACTGATCGTGATCAGAGGTCGTTATGATTGCGAGGTATTGAGTCGAAACGACCGACGAGATCTCTAACGCGAGGCGAACTCACGATCCGTTTTGTCTACGTGGGCGACTCGG
>NZ_JAMRYX010000066.1 GCF_024448135.1 Methylocystis suflitae | reverse complement strand
AAGCGCGCTCGCGCCCCACTGGCGCCGAGCGTTGGGAGGGCGTGGCCGAGAAAGGCGTCGCCTCCGCTTGGACCGGCCTCGACGCCGTGGCGGCGTCGGATCCCAATTTCGACGGCAAATCCTTCGTGAGCGGCGCGCGCCGCGCTTATGAACTCATCGTCACGGCCTTCGCCAAGGGCGACCGGGAAGCCTTGAAGCCGCTCCTGGCGCAGGACGTCTTCGACGGATTTTCGGCGGAAATCGCCCGGCGTGAGCAGCAGGGCGAAAGCATGGAGACCGCCGTGGTCGCGATCGACTCGGCGACGGTTGACGCCGCCCGCGCCATCGGCGGCCGCAATGAGGTGACGGTGCGTTTCGTCGTTCGGCTGATGAGCGTGCGGCGTGACAAAGCCGGCGAAACGATCGACGGCGGGCAGACGCGGAAAGTGGTCGAGCGCTGGACCTTCGCGCGCGATGCGAAGGCGATTGATCCCAATTGGAAGCTCGTCGCGACGCAAACCGAAGACTGAGCATGTCGCGGAATGCGCCGCAGTTTTCCGCTTCCGATCTGCTGCAAAAGATAGAATTTGAAGAGATCGACGGCTTTGCGGCCGACGATCTCGCCGCCGCTTTCGACGCCTTCCGACGCTCCGCCGAGATCATCGCCACCAAGGCGCAAGATCAGCGTAGCGCCGTCGCGCCTCCCCCCGCCCTCGCCGCCGCCGCCCTCGCGGCGCTTGGCGCCATCGATCATCCTGGCCGCTTCTTTCGGGACTGGTTTCGCCCTCACGCCATTAAGACGCAAGGATTCGTGACCGCCTATTACGAGGTGGAGGTCGACGCCAGATTGTCGCCCGAGCCGGGCTTCACGACCCCCGTCCTGTCGCGTCCGCGCGATCTCGTCACTTTGAACGACTCGCCGCTCTCGCTGCCCTCGGGCGAGACGCTGACGGGCGCGCGCCGGCAGGCCGATGGCGCGCTCGTGCCCTATCCCGATCGGCGCGCGATCGAAGAGGAAGGGGCGGCGCCCAGCGCCCATCCTCTCGCCTATGTTCGCGACCCGGTCGAATTGTTCCTCATCCAGGTGCAGGGTTCGGCGCGGCTGCGACTGCCCGGCGGCGGCTTCATGGCGCTGACCTATGCAGGGCGCAACGGCTGGCCCTATACGTCCGTCGGCCGGCTGATGATTGAGCGCGGCTTGGTGACGAAAGCCGAGATGTCGCTCGAGCTGATGAAGGAGACGTTGCGGCGGCTCGGCGCCGGTACCGGCGAAGCGGGCCGCCGGTTGATGCAGCAGAATCGTTCCTATGTGTTCTTCGAGATCGACGCGTCGGAGCGGCGCAAGATCGGTCCGATCGGCGGGCAGGGCGCGCCGCTGACGCCATTCCGCTCGATCGCCGTTGACCGCTCGATCTGGTGCTACGGCCTGCCGTTCTGGATTGCTGCGCGAATTCCATGGCAAGGAGAGGCGGAAACGCCATTTCGTCGACTGATGATCGCGCAGGACACCGGATCTGCCATAATTGGTCCTGCGCGCGCCGATCTTTTTTTCGGGGCGGGCGAGGCGGCGGGTCGGCGCGCCGGCGACATCCGGCACGCCGCCGAAATGATTGTGCTGCTGCCGAAGGACGTTGGGGACGATCCGTGAGCGAGGAGAATTCCCGCCGATACGCGCGCCGGCTATCGCAGGCCGAAGCCGAGCTTTGGATGATGGCGACGGCTGACGTTCGGCCTGCTCGGGCGCGTCCAAAAAAGCCCCTCTCGCCGACGCCGTCGACTGGCCCCGCGCCCGTGTCGCCTTCGGAGCCTTCGGCGGTTCGCGATCGCCCAGCGGCGCCGAAGCCTCCGCCGCGGCCGATCGACATCGACCCGCGCACCTTTGTCAAGATCAAGCGCGGCAGGATTGAAGTCGACGCCAAGCTCGATCTTCACGGGCTGCGGCAGGCGGAGGCGCAGCGCTCGCTAACGGCCTTCCTGCGCAGATGCCAGGCGAATGGCGCGCGCATCGCGATCATCGTAACCGGCAAAGGGCTGACGCGGGAAGAAGGCGGGGTGCTGCGCCGCGTCGTGCCGATGTGGCTCGAAGCGCCGAATCTGCGCGACGTTGTGGTGGGCTTTGGCGAAGCCGCGCGCCATCACGGCGGCGAAGGCGCGCTCTATGTGCGCATCCGCCGCTCCGACCGCGCGCGCTAAGCCTGCTGGCTGGCCGCCGCTTCCCCAGAGACCTCGGCCGCAGGCAGCGCCACGGGTTCGGCGGGACGGGTCAAAAAGGCGGCGGGAATATTGGGCTTGCCTTCTTCGGTCAGATGTTGCGCGGAGTCCGGCGGCGGCTTCCATTCGAAGGCGTCGAGCCGGCCGGTGACCGGCGACATCGGCAGCCAGTTCTTGGAGACGACGCCATCGGCGATCCAGACCGGATCACGCGGCGCGCGCGAGCCGCGGGCGAGCCATTCGCGCACCGGACCTGACGGTCCGTGCTCTCCGTCTTCAATCTCCGCCATCATCAGACAGGTGTGCGCCGTCGGATGACGGCCGGCGGCGATCAGCGGCGCGAGCGCGTCGCGGGCCTTGGCGAAATCGCGCGCCGATAGTGCGACCTCCGCGACGATATGCCGGCTCTCCGGCGCATTGGGGGCGGCGCGGGCGAGCCTCTCCACCCGCGCGAGCTTCGTCGTATTTGATTCGCCCGACAGCGCCTCGAGATAGGCGGCGGCGAGGTCCGGATGCGGTTTCGTCGCCCAGACCGTTTCGATCAGCTTTAGCGATTGCTTCTGGTCGCCATGGCGGGCAAGCACTCGCGCCGCGGCGACCGCGGCTGGCGAGAAGCCCGGACGGCGCTTCAACGCCTGGCGCGCGAGATGGAGAGCGTCATGCGGATGGTCGCGCTCCTTCTCCATCGCCATGGCGGTTTCAATCACGGCGCGAAGGTTTTGCGCCGTCGGCGCGTCGATCGCCTTGGCGGTGAGACTGGCCTCGATCGCCTCGCGCGCCTTCTGCCAGTCGCCCTGCGCGGCGAGATGTTCGAGCATCGCGGAGCCTGCCCAGGGCAGCGGCGCGATGTCATGCGCCTCCTTGGCGAAATGATGCGCCGCATCGGCGTCCTCGCGTCGGCGCGCCTCGATATGCAGCCCGCGCAACCCGAGCAGCTTTGTCTCCGGCTTCAACGTCATCTTGTGGAAGGTCTCTTCCGCAACCCGCCGATCGCCGGCGAGCTGCGCAGCCTGGGCCTTCAGCACCTGTGTGAGCGGCTCGCTCGGCAGCAGCCGTTCGGCGACATGCGCGGCCTTGCGGGCGCGGGCGGCGTCGCCGGAGCCGACGGCGATCAATCCCTGCGAAAGCGCGTCGAATCCCTTGTCCCGGCGCTTCGTCCGCGACCCGCCGCTCCAGCGGCCAGGTAACCGCAGCAGCGCCATGACGATCGCCCAGAGGACGACCGTCGCGGCGATGATCAGCAGCAGACCCGCCACCGCCACAGGTATCGACGCTTCGAACTGATAGCCGGCGAAATCCAGCGTCAGCGACCCGGGCTGTTCGATCAGCCATTCGAGGCCATAGGCGACCGCGGCAAGCGCGATGATGAAGAACAAGAGAAACAGCATGGCGATGGATCCCGCTTATTCTTTCGTTGCGCCGAGCGCGGCGATCGCGCCATGCAGCAGATCGTCGGCCGCTCGTCCCGCGTCGACGCGGGCGCGCAAGGTCGCGCCGAAGTCCTTGGCTTCGTTCTGGGCCGCTTCGGGGAGCGCCGCGAAAACGGCGCTCGCCTGAGCGAGATCGCCATGGGCGAGCGCCGCTTCGATGTGAGCGACTTTTTCTTCCACCGTCTGAGCCTCGGTCGTCGGCGCTTGACCGGAGGGACGAACGCGCACGAGTTTGCTGGCGCCCTTCATCAGATGCTCTGTAAGATCGCCGGAAGCGCTCTCAAGCGCGCGAATGCGCTTGGCGGCCGGCGCGAAATCCGCCTTCAATTGCGTCGCGGTCGGCGCGCCCTTCTCCGCCAATGGCGACAGGGCCGCCAGCGCGGCCGGGTTGGCGCCGAGCCGCGTCAGCGCCTTCGTCTCGAGAGCGTAGGGACGGCCCGCCTCCAACTCGCGTTGCAGCGCATAGGCGATGACGACGATCGCCGCCGGTCCGTCCGGAGTTTTGGCCGCCGCGGCCTCTGGCGCCGCGCGCGTCTCGCCCTTCGGGGATTCGACGCGCTCGCGCAATGCCTTGATCTCATCCCCGAGCTCGTCGATGCGGCCTTCAAGCGCGGTCAGCTGCTCATTGGCGGTCAGCGCGCCGCCCTGTTCGGCGGGCGCGGCGGGCGCGGGGCTCGCCTTCGCCGCCGCTTCGGCGCTCGTCTTAGCGGCGTTGGCGGCCGTCTCGGCGGCTTCGGCGGCGCGCAAGGCGCGTTGCGCGAGCTCTTCGGCCGAATCGACGCGGCTTTGCAACGCCGCGACCGCCGCTTTCTGTGACTCTATGGCGGCGTTATGCGATTCAATGACGGCGTTCGGCGCCGGCGTGGACGGCGCCAGCGGCGCCCGTTCGACCGCCGTTTCAGCAGGCTTCGCCGGCGCGGTAGAGCGCGTAGGCGCATCCGCGCCGCTCGCGGGCGAATCGTTTGGCGGCGCCTCGGGCGCGATCGCCGTCGTCTGCGTCGGTTCGCCGTCGCCCACCAGCGAGCGGACCCGGTCTTTCAGCTCTCCTAAGGCGCCGCTCGCCTGATCGACGTAAGGCTCCGCATAGTCGGCGACGACCTTCAGCCGCTCGTCTCGGTCCTTGAACGCGATCGCCGCATAAAGAGCTGCGCCCGCGACGAGCACGAGCAGCAGCAGCATCGCCGCTAGGGGGCCAAAGAAGGAGCGCCGCTTGCGTCTGACCGGCGGCGGAGGCGGCGGGTCAGACGGCGATACTGCAAAATCGATGGGCGCTTCCGAAGGTTCGACGCGCTTCGGTTCTTCGTCGTTCGGCAAGACCATTGGCTCATCCTTGCTGTCCCGCATCCTTATAGTTGATGCGTTCGGCGCCCGCAAAACAGGCGGCCCTCAGCCTGACGCCTCGACAAGCTGCAACGTGCGGCGCGCAATGTCGAGATGCAGACGTTCAACCATCTTCCCGTCGATCTGCACCACGCCCTTGTCGGCGTTTTCCGGTTCGTCGAACACGGCGATGATCCGGCGAGCGAAATCGACCTCATCGGCGCTCGGCGCGAAAATTTCATTCACCGGACCGATCTGGCCTGGATGAATGAGCATTTTCCCATCGAAGCCGAAGTCGCGCCCCTGCTCCGCCTCGCGACGAAGTCCGTCGAGATTGTTGAAGTCGTTGTAAATCCCGTCGATGATCTCGATGTTGTGGACCCGCGCCGCAAGCACGCCGGCCGAAAGCCAGGACAACAGCGCCGGCCGTCCGGGCGTGAGCCGCGCGCGCGTCGATTTGGCGATGTCGTTGGGGCCAAGCACCAGGACCTCGAGTCGCGAAGCCCGATCGTCTGCGGCGCTGGCGATTTTTTCGATGTCCAGGACGGCGCGCGGCGTCTCGATCATCGCCCAGAGGCGCGTCTTATACGGCGCGCCGGCGGCGACGAGATCGGCGGCCGCCTTCAAAATCTCGTCGCGTGAACTGACCTTGGGAATGACGATGCCGTCTGGGCCGAGCGGCGCGATGGCGGCGATGTCGGGCTTATACCACTCGGAGCCGCGGGCGTTGACGCGCACGACGAGTTGCCGCGCGCCATAGCCGCCGCTGGCCACCGCCGCCGCGACCTGCGCGCGCGCCGTCGCCTTGGCGGACTCCGCGACTCCGTCTTCAAGTTCGAACATCAGGACGTCGGCGGCGAGCGTCTTGCCCTTCTCCAGCGCTCGGGCGTTCGAGCCCGGCATCGCCAGCACGCTGCGCTTTAGTCGGGAAATCATTCAAAACTCCAGCATCGAAGCGATTGGGCCTGCTCTTGACCCCGCCGCGTGATCTACACAATAACCCCAGGGTCCGCCATCCGCTTAGCCAAGGTGGACCTGTCCAAGGCGTACTTAGCCAAGATGGACCTTGCCGAGGCGGACTGGCCGAGGCGCGCGAAGGGAACGTTAAATGGCGGATCACGAGCAGTCGTTGGGCGCGGCCGGTCTGCCGGAAACGCTCATTGAGGGCTATGAGTCCTTCATTCGCGGGCGTTTCCTGGCCGATCACGACCGATTCGAAGAGTTGGCGGTCAGGGGCCAGACGCCCAAAACGATGATCATCAGCTGCTGCGATTCGCGCGTCGCGCCCGAGACCATCTTCAACGCTGGCCCCGGCGAACTTTTCGTCTTGCGTAACGTCGCGGCGTTGGTGCCGCCTTACGAACCCGACGATCATTATCACGGCGCTTCCGCGGCGCTGGAATACGCCGTCATGGCGCTAAAGGTTTCAGACCTCGTGGTGCTCGGCCATGGGCAATGCGGCGGGGTGCGCGCCTATGCGGAAATCGCCGCGGATCCCGACGCGCCGCGGCTGAGCCACAGCGACTTTATCGGCGACTGGATCAAAATGCTTGGCCCCGCGGCTGATCGCCTGGGCGTTCGGCCTAATCCCAAGGACGCCGACTATGTGGAGCGCCTGGAGTTCGAGTCGGTGAGGCAGACGCTGCGCAACTTGCGCTCCTTTCCCATGATCCAGGTGCTCGAACATCACCGGCATCTGCGGCTGCACGGCGCCTTGTTTCGAATCATGGACGGGCGCTTGTTCCTGCTCGACGAATCGACGGGGGGTTTTAATCCTGTCTGCGACGGAGCCTACGCCGCCGCATTCGCCGAGGCGCGCTTTTGACGGCGGGCGCTTCGGCAGACCGCGGCCGCATTCCGTTCATCGCCGGCCTGCGCGACATCGCCGACGGATATGACGCGATTCTGTGCGACGGCTGGGGCGTGCTGATTGACGGCCGGCGCCACTTCCCGGAAGCCGCTGAGGCCTTGCGGCGCTTCCGCGCGCAAGGCGGGATTGTCGTGCTGATCACCAACGCCTCGCGCCCGGACGAAGAAGTGCGCCGCCAGCTCCTGGGCCTCGGCGTTCCGCACGACTGCTTCGACGATCTCCTCTCGGCGGGGGAGCTTGCGCTGCGCGAGATCGTCGCGCGCGCCGGACAGGCGGTCTACCACCTGGGCCCCGCACGCGACGACGGTCTGTTCCGCGCGGCCGCGCGGCGTCTCGGCGCGCCGATCATGCGCGTCGGGCCGCAAGCCGCCGATTACATCGTCTGCACCGGCCTCTTTGACGAGCGCAACGAAACGCCCTCGGACTATGACGAACAGCTCGCGGCGCTGAAGGCGCGCGACCTGACGATGCTGTGCGCCAATCCCGATATTGTCGTCGCCATCGGCAATGATCTCGTCTACTGCGCCGGGGCCATCGCCGAACGCTATGCGGCGATCGGCGGCCGCGTTCTGACCTTCGGCAAGCCCCACGCCCCGATCTACGCAGCCGCCCAGGAGCGGCTCAAGAATTTGCGCGGCCGCGAAGTCGACAAGGCGCGCACGCTGGCGATCGGCGACGGCGCCTTCACCGACCTTTCCGGCGCGGGGCGCGCCGGGCTCGACTGCCTCTTCATCATCCATGGCGTGCATCGCGCCGAGCTGCATCCCGGCGGCGGCGCGCTTGACGAAGCGGCGCTTGAATCGCTCTTCGCGCGCGCCGGCGCTCTTCCCAAGGCTTTGGCTCGCGAGCTTTTCTGGTAAAAGGGGGCTGCACAGGCCTCATCTGCGGTCACGATCCGCAACGCAACTTTCCGGTGGCTCCATGTCGACGCCGTTCAAAATCTACTATTTCGAGGATCTGAGCGTCGGCATGCGCGAGACGCTGATGAAGGCGGTGATGGACGACGACGTCATCGCCTTCGCCGATCTTTCCGGCGACCGCAATCCGATTCATCTCTCGGATCACTTCGCCTCGAAGACGCGTTTTGGCGAACGCATCGTGCATGGCCTTTATACGGCCTCGCTCATTTCGACGGTCATCGGCATGTATCTGCCTGGCCCCGGCGCCGTCTATCTGTCGCAGACGCTGAATTTCCGCGCGCCGGTGAAGATCGGCGACGTCATCACCGTCATAGTCGAGGTGGTGGAGCTGATCGAAAAAGGCCGGCGCGCCAAACTCAAATGCGAATGTCTCGTCGACGGCAAGGTCGTGCTCGACGGCGAGGCCTTCGTCATGGTGCCGAGCCGCGAGCAGGCGATACGCGCCGCAACGCCAGCGCCAGCGGAGGAAAAACCGGCCTCGGCTTAATTCTTCCGGCCCGGGCCGTGTCCGCCTCCTTCATCTTTGCGCGCGACCCTCAAGCGCCGCCGCCTGGACTGGAAGGCGCGGTCGCGGCGGTCGGCAATTTCGACGGGTTGCACAGAGGCCACCGCGGCGTCATCGCTCGGGCCCAGGCGCTCGCCGCGAAACTCTCGCGGCCCTGCATTCTGCTGACCTTCGAGCCCCATCCGGCGGATTTTTTTGCGGGGCGGACGGTGATTTTTCGTCTCACGCCGCCAGACGCAAAGGCGGCGCAGGCGGCGCGGCTCGGCCTCGACGGGATCGTCGTGCTCACCTTCGACAAGGACTTCGCGCAGAGTCCGGCGCGCGTCTTCACGCAAGAGATCCTGCACAAGCGCCTGCGGCTTTCGGCGGTCGTCGCGGGCTATGATTTTCGTTTCGGCGCCGGTCGCGAAGGCGGACCGGAGTTCCTGCGCGCCGAAGGCGAACGGCTCGGGATGATCGTGGAGATCGTCGACCGCATCACCCAGGACGAAGCAGGCAGCTTAGAGGCCGTCTCCTCGACGGCGACTCGGGAAGCGCTCGAACGCGGCGACGCGGCGTTGGCCCGCCGGCTTCTGGGCCATCCCTATTTCATTCGCGGCGTCGTGCGGCACGGCGACAAGCGCGGACGCGAATTGGGCTTTCCCACCGCCAATATCGCGCTCGATCCCGCCAATCGGCTCAAGCACGGGATCTACGCGGTAACGATCGAGGTCGACGGGAAGGTTCATCAGGGCGTCGCCAGCTTCGGACGCAGGCCAACCTTTGACAATGGCGCGCCGCTGCTTGAAGTCTTCCTCTTCGATTTCGACGGCGACCTCTATGGCAAAGAGGTGGAAGTCGCCTTCTACGGCTTCATACGGGCCGAAGCGAAATTCGACAGCGTCGAGGCGCTGGTCGAAAGGATGCGCGTTGACGTCGAAGAGGCGCGAAGACTATTGGCCGAAAGCGGCGCTTTGAGCCGGGCGAATGATCTGTTGCCATAATTTGCGCGCGATCTAGCTTGGAGACATCGTCCTCGACAGGAGGGAACCGTTATGACCGAAGAGCCCAAGGGACGGGTCGAAATCATCTTGCCGGGCGAGGAGACGGACGCCTCTCGGATCTGGGTCGCGACGGGCGCTGGCCGCGTCAGGGTCGTCAAGCTCTCGCCATGGCAGAGCCTGATCGTCACCGCGGCGCTGCTGTTGTTGCTCTTCATCGGCTTCACGCTGCTGTCAGGCGCGTTTCTGGTGTTGCTGGTCATCGCCGTTGCGGCGGCAGGCGTAGCCTATCTCGCCGGACTGCTCGGGCTGAGGCGACCCCGCTAGCACTGGCCATCTTTTCCCGTTCGGTTTGCGCTGCTATTAAGGACCAGATGCCTTTCCTGACCGCCATTCGAATTACCGGCCCGGCCTGCGCTTGGAGCTAAACGCTCGTGCAGGGTCCGGGTGCGGCGCGATTGGCGCTCTTTCCACAAATCCTCTAATCAGCGCGGCAACAGCGGCGCTTATCGCGCCTGCGTCCGCCCCAGCCGGTTTTCACCACGATGAACGACGACAGCCCGAAAGGGCCCGACTATTCGAAAAGCCTCTATCTGCCGGTCACGGATTTTCCGATGCGCGCCGGCCTGCCGCAGCGCGAGCCGGAAATCCTCAAGCGCTGGGAGACCATCGGCCTGGAGCAAAAGATGCGCGAATCGGGCGAAGGTCGTCCGAAATTCACGCTCCACGACGGCCCGCCCTACGCCAATGGCAATATTCATATCGGCCATGCGCTCAATAAGATCCTCAAGGATCTGGTGACGCGCAGCCAGCGCATGACCGGCAAGGACTGCGTCTATGTGCCGGGCTGGGACTGCCACGGCCTGCCGATCGAATGGAAGATCGAGGAGGAGAATTATCGCGCTTTAGGAAAGCAGAAGCCCGATTTCACCGATCCCGACGCGATGATCGCCTTCCGGCGCGAATGCCGCGCCTATGCGGGACATTGGCTCGGCGTTCAGCGCGAGGAGTTCAAGCGCTTAGGAGTCGCCGGCGATTGGGGCCATCCCTATTCGACGATGGCCTATGCGGCGGAAGCGACGATCGCGCGCGAGATCATGAAATTCGCCGCGAACGGCCTGCTCTATCGCGGCTCGAAGCCGGTGATGTGGAGCGTCGTCGAAAAGACCGCGCTCGCCGAAGCCGAAGTCGAATATGAGGATTATACGAGCGATCAGGTCTGGGTGGCGTTTCCGATCCCGCGCGGCGCCGCAGGCGAACTGAGCGACGCGCGCATCATCATCTGGACGACGACGCCCTGGACGCTTCCCGGCAATCGCGCGATCTCCTTCTCCTCGAAGATCGACTACGGCCTCTATCACGTCACCCATGCGCCCGAGGGCAATTGGGCGCTTCCGGGCGCAACTTTCGTCATCGCCGACAAGCTCGCAAGCGAGGCGTTCAAGGCGGCGAAGGTCGATGGCTACGAGCGGTTGCACGACGTGCCCGCCGCGATGCTCGCCGGACTGATTTGCGCGCATCCGCTTGCGCATCTTGGCTATGATTTCGACGTGCCGCTCTTTGATGGCGAACATGTCACCGACGATACAGGCACGGGCTTCGTGCATACCGCGCCGGGCCATGGCCGCGAGGACTTCGACATTTGGATGGCGAGCGCCCGCGAACTGCAGGCGCGCGGCATCGATTCGCGCATTCCCTATACGGTCGACGAGGACGGCTTCTATACGAAGGACGCGCCGGGCTTTGAAGGCAAGCGCGTCATCACCGACAAGGGCGACAAGGGCGACGCCAATGAGGCGGTGATCGCCGCGTTGGTTCAAGCCGGCAATCTCATCGCGCGCGGAAAGCTCAAGCATCAATATCCGCATTCATGGCGCTCGAAGAAGCCGGTGATTTTCCGCAACACGCCGCAATGGTTCATCGCGATGGATAAACCCATCGCGTCCGGGTTCATCGCGATGGATAAAACCCTCTCCCAAGGGGAGAGGGTGGCGCCGAAGGCGACGGGTGAGGAGATGCAATCAGCATCGCAGCCCCTCACCCCGCCGCGCCGCGACGACCCTCTCCCTCAGGGAGAGGGTAAAACGCTGCGCGAGATCGCGCTTGAGGAAATCGCCCGCACGCAATGGACGCCGGCGGCGGGCGAGAACCGCATTCGCGGCATGATCGCCAATCGTCCCGACTGGGTCGTCTCGCGCCAGCGCGCCTGGGGCGTGCCGATCGCGGTCTTCGTCAAGAAGGGGACGCATGAGCCGCTGGTCGACGCGCGCGTCAACGCCCGCATCATCGAGGCTTTCGAAAAGGAAGGCGCCGACGCCTGGTATGAAGCGAAGGCCGCCGAGCGATTTCTTTCGCCCGATTACAAGGCGGAGGATTACGAGAAAATCTCCGACGTTCTCGACGTCTGGTTCGATTCAGGCTCGACCCACGCCTTCACGCTCGAAGACCCGCAGCATTTTCCGATGCTCGCCGGCATCCGCCGCAAGCGCGACGGCGGCGACGACGAGATCATGTATCTTGAAGGCTCCGATCAGCATCGCGGCTGGTTCCATTCCTCGCTACTCGAAAGCTGCGGCACACGCGGCCGCGCGCCCTACGACGCCGTGCTGACGCATGGCTTTGTGCTCGACGAGCGGGGGCGCAAAATGTCGAAGTCGCTCGGCAATGTCGTCGCGCCGCAAAAAATCATCGCCGATTCCGGCGCCGACATCATGCGGCTCTGGGTCGCGGCGTCGGATTATGCCGACGATCTGCGCGTTGGACCCGAAATCCTGAAGACCTTCGTCGAGCTTTATCGCAAGCTGCGCAACACGACCCGCTGGATGATCGGCGCGCTGGCGCATTATCACCCAAATGACGATGCGGCGATGCGCGAAGCGGGAGAGCTCGAACGTCTCATGCTGCATCGTTTGCATCAGCTCGACGAGTCGATCCGCGCGTCCTATGCGGCATACGACTACAAGCGCGTCGTTGCGCTGCTCACCCATTTCATGACGAGCGAGCTGTCGGCTTTTTACTTCGACGTGCGCAAAGATGCGCTCTATTGCGATCCGCCCTCGAGCGTCAAACGCAAGGCGGCGCTCGCGACCATCGATCGCATCTTCCGCAGCGTTACGAGTTGGCTCGCGCCGATTCTGGTCTTCACGGCGGAGGAAGCATGGCTTGCGCGCTATCCAAAAGCTGACTCCGTGCATCTCGAACATTTTCCGACCATTCCCGACGCCTGGCGCGACGACGCGCTTGCCGCGAAATGGGAGAAGATTCGCAAGGTTCGCTCGGTCGTCACCGGCGCGCTTGAAATCGAGCGCGCGCAGAAACGCATCGGCTCTTCGCTGGAAGCGGCGCCGATCGTCTATATTGCGGACGAGTCGCTGCGCGCATCACTCGACGGCGTCGATTTCGCCGAAATCTGCATCGCGTCGGATATTCGCGTTTTGCCGGGAGAAGCGCCGATGGACGCCTTCCGCCTGCCGGAAGCGCCGGGCGTCGGCGTGGTTTCGCAGCGCGCCGCCGGCGTCAAATGCGCCCGCTCGTGGAAATATTTCGATCCCGCGTCGGCTGAGGCCGATTATCCCGACGTGACGCCGCGCGACGCACAGGCGTTGCGCGAGCTTGTCGCGCTCGGCCGCTGGAGCGGGGCAGGCTCATAAGTGAACGTCCTTCTCGCTTTTCTCGCCAATACGATCGTCAATTTCGTCATCGGCCTCACGGTGGCGAAATTTCTCGGCCCCGAAGAATATGGCCGCTTCGCGCTCGCCTTCTCCATCGCGGTGGTCGTGCAGACGGCGCTCTATGATTGGCTGCGTCTTTCGGCGACGCGCTTTTACTCAAAGCGCACGCGCGACAAAGAGCCGGTGGTGCGCTCGACGCTCGACGCGGCCTTCATCGCCGTCACGCTCTTCCTCGCATTGGCCACAGGCATTTATGCGCTTGCCGGACCGCCGCTCGACTTCGAGACCAATCTCATCCTGCTTGCGCTGCTGACGGCGGTCGCCAACGGGCTTTTCGACTATTGCACCGCGCTTGTGCGTGCGCGCTTTCATGACCGCGCCTATGTGCGCCTCATGCTCGCCAAGAACGCGCTGTCGCTTGTTCTGATTGGCGGCGGCGCCTTTATTTTTCACTCGGCTGCCGTGGCGCTCGCTGGCGGCGTCGCGAGCCTGTTCGGCACGGTCATTCTCGGACGTCGCGCGCTGCTCGATCCCGGCGCCGACATTCGCGCCGCCTCGAGTCAGAATGCGCGCGCGCTTGCGGCCTATAGCGCGCCGATCGTGACCGCGCATCTTCTCTATCAGGCGATGCCGCTTGTCGCGCGCTCCATCGTGGCAAGCGTCTTCGGTTTCGCCGAAACCGGCCAGTTCGCGCTGGCGTATGATCTTGGCGTGCGTGCGGTGCAGGCGCTCGGCTCGGCGCTCGACGTGCTCTTGTTTCAGATCGCCGTCGCCGCGCATGAACGCCATGGCGTCGACCGCGCCAAGGAGCAGGTCGCGCGCAACATGGGCGTCGTCGTCGCCTTTTTGCTGCCGGCGTGCGCCGGCCTCTGGTTCGTCATGCCCTCGATCGAAGCGCTCATCGTGCCGGCGCAATATCGCGGTCCCTTCGGCCATTACCTCGGCCTGCTGCTTCCGGGACTTTTCGCGATGGGCGTCATTCTGTTCGGCGTCAATCCCGTCTTTCAGATCGAAAAGAAGACGGCGCCATTGATGGTCGCGGCGCTTGCCGCGGTCGCCTTCGGCCTGGCGCTTCTCTTGATCCTGCCCTGGGGCGAAGACGCTTCCAATCTCGCGATCGCGCAAGCCGGCGCCTACATCGCGGCGCTTGTGGCGACGGTCTATTTCGCGCTGCGCACGCAGCCGGTCTGGCCGTCGTTCTGGGATATGTTCGCTGCGCTCGTGGCGACGGGCGCAATGTCGCTCGCGCTCACGCCTTTGCGCGAGATGAGTCCGGGCATTCTCGCGCTCATCGCTCAGGTTCTGGCCGGAGCGGCTGTCTACGGGCTGCTGACCGTCGCCTTCGACATCGCCGGGCTGGGCGCGCTCGCGACGACCTGGCTCGATCGGCGGTTCGCCCAGTCCTGACGCGGCCCGTCGGCGTCGCCATATGTTAGGCTAGCGATTGATAAGGAGCGCGCCATGGTGATGCCGATCTATGACGACGCGCCGCTGCGCTATTTGCGGCGGCCGATCGTGAATTGGACGCTGATCGCGCTCAACGTCGTCATATTCTTGGTGGTGCAGAGCGAGATTTTCGGCGATCCGCTGACCGTCGTGCGCGGCTTCGCGATCATCCCGCGCGTGCTCTTCGGCGAGGCCCAGCTCGCCGACTGGATCGTTGGACCGCCGGCGGCGCTGACGCTTGTAACGGCGCTGTTCTTCCATTCGTCGGTGGTGCACCTCGGCTCGAACATGCTGTTCCTTTACGTCTTTGGCGACAATGTCGAAGACGCCATGGGTTCGCTGCACTATCTGCTGTTTTATCTTTCCTGCGGCGTCGCCTCCGGCGTGTTCTACATTTACGCAACGCCGCATTCGATCTTGCCGCTCGTCGGCGCGTCCGGCGCGATCTCCGGGGTCTGCGCGGCCTTTCTGCTGCTCCATCCGCGCGCGACGGTCGCGGGAATCTTTCCGCCGCTCTCGCTGGCGCTCGCGCCGATTTATCTCGGCGCCTGGCTCTCCGGGGCGCGGCCGAGGGCGATCCTGGGGCTGCGGGCGCCGTTGTTCTCTTTTGTCGCTTCCGGTTGGCTTTTCGTCGGCGCCTGGATTTTGATGCAGCTCATCAACGCGTCTATGGGCGAGGGCGGCGCGGTCGCCTGGATGGCCCATGTCGGCGGGATTGCGGCCGGTCTGGTGCTGACGCCGATCTTCAAGCGCCGCCGGCACAGGCTTTTTGACCGCGGCGGCGCGCTCGCCCCCGCGCCGCGCGCGCCGGACGCCGGCGACGACGCGCCCTAATCGGGAGGCTGCGGGAGCTTTGTTTGACTTGCGCGCGCGCCCCCGCTACCAGACCGCGCGACGGCTTTAGCCAGAGTGGCGCGCGCGCAAGCGGCGCTCCGACACCGTCTCGCCAAAGGGTCAGAAGGACCAAGGGGTCGCGCGATGAAGATTCTCGTGCCCGTCAAACGGGTCGTCGATTACAACGTCAAGATCAGGGTGAAGGCGGACGGTTCGGGCGTCGATCTCGCCAATGTCAAAATGTCGATGAACCCCTTCGACGAGATCGCGGTCGAAGAGGCGCTGCGGCTCAAGGAGGCCGGCAAGGCGACGGAAGTCATTGTGGTCACGATCGGTCCGGCCAAGGCCGACGAGACCTTGCGCACCGGCCTCGCCATGGGCGCCGACCGGGGCATTCTGGTCAAGACCGACGAGACCGTCGAGCCGCTCGCCGTCGCCAAGATTCTCGCCAAGATCGTCGCCGAGGAACAGCCTCAGCTCGTCATCATGGGCAAGCAGGCGATCGACGACGATTGCAATCAGACCGGCCAGATGCTCGCGGCGCTGCTCGGCTGGGGCCAGGGCGCCTTCGCGTCGAAAGTCGAGATGACGGAGGGCGCCGTCGACGTGACGCGCGAAATCGACGGCGGGCTGCAGACTGTCAGCCTGAAGCTGCCGGCCGTCGTCACGACGGATTTGCGCCTCAACGAGCCGCGCTACGCCTCGCTGCCCAACATCATCAAGGCGAAGAAGAAAGAAGTCGCCGTGAAGTCGCCCGCCGATTACGGCGTCGACATTTCGCCGCGCCTTGAAGTGTTGAAAACCTCCGAGCCCGCGAAACGCAAGGCGGGCGTCAAGGTCGGCTCGGTCGTCGAACTCGTCGGCAAGCTCAAGGAAGCGGGAGTGCTTTAAGATGACGATTCTGCTTCTTGCCGAAACCGCTGGCGACGCGATCGCCCCGGCGACCGCCAAGGCGCTCACCGCCGCCAAGGAGATCGGCGGCCCGATTCACGTCCTCATCGTCGGGCCTGGACTGAAGGGCGCGGCCGCGCAGGCGGCGAAGCTCGCCGGCGTCGAGAAGGTTCTCGTCGCCGAAGACGCGTCGCTCGATCATGTTCTGGCCGAGACCGTCGCTGCGCTGATCGTCTCGCTCGCCGGCGCTTATGACGTCATCATCGCGCCGTCGACCTCGGCGACGAAGAATGTGCTGCCGCGCGTCGCGGCGCTGCTCGACGTGATGCAGGTCTCGGACATCATCAAGGTCGTGTCGGCCGACACTTTTGAGCGGCCGATCTACGCCGGCAATGCGATCCAGACCGTGCGCGCGAAGGACGCAAAGAAAGTGATCACCGTGCGCACCACCGCCTTCGCGGCGGCGCCGGAAGGCGGCTCGGCGCCCGTCGAGGCGATTGTGGCGCCCGCCGATCCCGGCGTTTCCGCCTTCAAGAGCGAAGAGCTGGCGAAGTCCGAGCGGCCCGAGCTCACCTCGGCGCGGATCATTCTTTCCGGCGGGCGCGCGCTCGGATCGGCGGAGAATTTCCAGAAGGTGCTGGATCCGGTCGCGACGCGGCTTAACGCCGCGATCGGCGCGTCTCGCGCCGCTGTCGACGCCGGCTATGCGCCAAACGACCTGCAGGTCGGCCAGACTGGAAAGGCTGTCGCGCCGGATCTTTACATCGCCGCCGGGATTTCGGGGGCGATCCAGCATCTCGCCGGCATGAAGGATTCGAAGGTGATCGTGGCGATCAACAAGGACGAGGAGGCGCCGATTTTCCAGGTCGCCGACTATGGCCTTGTCGCCGACCTCTTCACGGCTCTGCCGGAGCTCGAGGTCGAGCTGGCGAAGATCGGCCGCTGACCGCGAAAAACGGCCGTCGCTTCGGTCCATATGGTCCGGCGCGGCGGCTGCGAGTTTGGCGGCGCGTCGGCGCTCGGGACGCCGCAGTTTCTTTTCTTTGTTTTCTTTGCGAAGTATCGCAAGTTATATTGCACTGCGGCACGCACTCAGCGCGGGCGCGCCGCTTGCTATCCGGCGCGAGCTTGGCTGACGGTGGTAAAAAATGGGCTTCGAAATTCGCAAGATCGGCGTCATCGGCGCGGGCCAGATGGGGAAGGGGATCGCCCATGTCTGCGCGCTTGCCGGCTATGACGTCGCCCTGAACGACATTTCGCAGGAGCGTATCGACGCCGGCATCGCCGAGGTCGCCGCGCAGATGCGCCGCGCCGTGGAGCGCGGCCAGATCGACGCCTCGGCGGTCGAACCGGCGCTGGAGCGCATATCCGGCGCGCCGACAATGGCGGACTTTGGCGACGCCGACATATTGATCGAGGCGGCGACCGAGGTCGAAGACGTCAAGCGAAAGATTCTGACCGAGCTCGCGCAATTCGCGAAGCCCGGCGCGATCATCAGCTCCAATACGTCATCGATTTCGATCACGCGCCTTGCCGCGGTCACCGGTCGGCCGGAGCGCTTCATCGGCATTCATTTCATGAATCCGGTGCCGCGCATGCAGCTTGTCGAACTCATTCGCGGCATCGCGACCGATGACGTCACTTTCGAGGAGACGAAGGCGTTTGTCGCCAAGCTCGGCAAGACGATCAGCGTTTCGGAGGATTTCCCCGCCTTCATCGTCAACCGCATTCTGCTGCCGATGATCAATGAGGCGATCTACACGCTCTACGAAGGCGTGGGCTCGGTCGACGCCATCGACACGGCGATGAAGCTCGGCGCCAACCACCCGATGGGTCCGCTGCAGCTCGCCGATTTCATCGGCCTCGACACCTGTCTTTCGGTCATGCAGGTGCTGCATGAGGGCTTGGCGGATTCAAAATACCGCCCCTGCCCTCTGCTCGTGAAATATGTCGAAGCGGGCTGGCTCGGCAAAAAGACCCAGCGCGGCTTCTACGACTATCGTAGCGGCACGCCGATCCCGACGCGTTAACGCCTCAATGGCCGCCGGGGCCGGCGCCGCGCGCCGCCTCGAACAGGAACCACGTCCGCTTTTCGGTCTCGTCGAGGAAGGTTTCGAGAAGGCTCGCGGTGGCGATGTCTTCATTGTCGTCGCACACCTTATGCGCGCTGCGCATCGACTCGGCCATCGACTTATTGTCTTCCAGCAGTTCGGAAAGCATCTCGTAAGGCGAAACGAATTCCTCGTTGTTGTCCTTGATGCGCGACAGCTTGGCGATGTGTCCGATCGAGCGCAGCGTCGGTTGCCCGAGCTTGCGCACCCGTTCGGCCAACGGGTCGACGGTCGCGTAGATCTGCGTCGCCTGCTCGTCGAGCAGCAAATGGTAGTCGCGGAAATGCGGGCCGCTCATGTGCCAATGGAAATTCTTTGTCTTGAGATAAAGCGCGAGGGCGTCGGCGACGAGCTTGTTGACCTCCGCGGCGATCTTCATCGTCGACTGTTTTTCGAGATCGGTCGGCGTATCCAGCGCCGAACGTTCGGTGTCGGGCTTCATCGGCGTCTTTGATTTTTGCATTTGGGTGGGCCTCCTTGCGCCCTGGCTCCAGGCTCAAGCTCGGGGTCTGCCGCTCATTAGCTAGATCGCGCGCGTTGGCGGACCAGATGAAAAATAGAGCAGCGCGGAGATTCAGCGGCGGCGGGAAGCGTCGCCTGTCTGGGGCGCCAACAGATCCGGGCGTCGGGCGCGGGTGAGCGCGAGCGCCTGCTCCTGGCGCCATTTGGCGATTCTGGCGTGATCGCCCGAAAGCAGCACGTCGGGGATGTCGCGTCCCTCGAAATCGCGTGGCCGTGTGTAATGCGGATATTCGAGGAGCCCGGCCTCAAAACTTTCCTCGACGCCCGACGCTTCTTCGCCCATCACGCCGGGAATGAGCCGCACGCAGGCGTCGATCAGCGCCAATGCCGCGATCTCGCCGCCCGAAAGCACGAAATCGCCGATCGACATTTCTTCGAGCCCGCGGGCTTCGATGATGCGCTCGTCGACGCCTTCGAAGCGGGCGCAAAGAATGATCGCGCCGGGGCCTTGGGCGAGTTCGCGTGCGCGCGCCTGCGTCAGTGGCGCGCCACGGGGACTCATCAGCAGGCGTGGGCGCGGATCGTCCTTGGGCGCGGCGGCGTCGATCGCCGCCGCCAGCACGTCTGCGCGCATCACCATGCCCGGGCCGCCGCCGGCGGGCGTGTCGTCGACGGCGCGATGCCGGCCGAGCCCATGCTCGCGGATCTGCCGCGGCTCAAGCGTCCAGACGCCACGCGATAGCGCGTCGCCGGCGAGCGACAGGCCCAAGGGACCGGGAAACATTTCGGGAAAGAGGGTGAGGACCGTCGCACGAAACATGGTGCGGTTATGGCACGAAGCGCGGGAAGCGGAGAAGAGCGGCGCAGTCTACGTGGCAAACGCCTACGGAGCTTCCCCTTCCACCTCCGTCGGCGGAACGACCACGACGCGCCCCGCTTTGACGTCGATGATGGGCGCCGTGGCCTTGGTGAAGGGCAGCAGCAGCGTCTCGTCGCCGTGCTTTCTTCGCGGGGCTTCGTCGTCTGATAAATTTTCGGGGTCCTGCGCCGGGGCAATCTCCAAAATATCTCCAGCGCCGAAATTGCGCACCGCGACGATCGTTCCGATTTCCACGCCCTCCGCCGTTTCGGCGCGAAGGCCAATGAGATCGGCGATATAGAATTCGTCCTCTTCCGGCGCGGGGAGCGCTTCTCGCGGAATATAGAGTTCGACGCGGTTTAAGGCCTCGGCGCCGGCGCGGTCGTCGACGCCCTCGACTTGCGCGACGAGCATGTCCTTGCCCTGCGGGCGCACGGCGCGCAGTTTGAAATTGCGCGTCCCGCTTTTATCGGTGAGGCCGTCATAGGTTGCGATCGCCAGCGGATCGCTTGTGAAGCTTTGCAGCCTGATTTCGCCGCGCACGCCATGCGGCGCGCCGAAGCGGCCAAGCAGGACGAGGCCTTTCGCAGGCCCTTTCATTCGATTTCCTCATCCTGAGGAGCCGCCGCAGGCGGCGTCTCGAAGGACGAGGAAATCGCCGCGCGCGCTATCCGCCCTCGTGCTTCGAGACGCGCCCGTTGGGCGCTCCTCAGCATGAGGGCGAATGAAGCGTCGCGCACGTAAGACTTACGCCGCCGGGGCTTCCGCCGCGCCCGCGGCCTCAGCCGCCGCTGCAGCGCGCTCCTGCGCCTTCTTCTTGGGCTGCGCCTTCTGCGGATTGCTGCGCGCTTCGCGCTTCATCACGCCGAGGCCATCGAGCAGTCGCGCGACGCGATCGGTCGGCTGCGCGCCTTTCTCAATCCAGGCCTTGGCCTTTTCCGTGTCGAGCACGAGGCGGTCGGCCGCGTCCTTCTCCTTCAGAGGATCGAAATAACCGATCTTCTCGATGTAGCGGCCGTCGCGCGGCGAGCGCGAATCGGCGACGACGACACGATAGAAGGGACGCTTCTTGGCGCCGCCGCGGGCGAGACGAATTTTAAGCGACATGTTTTCGTTCCTGTTGCGTTGAGGTGAGTGAGGGGGCCGACGACGACAGTCGCCGGTTTGCTATTTCTTCTTCCCGAAGGGGTTCAATCCGCTGAGCAAGCCGCCGCCGAGCCCCGGCAGGCTTGGCTTGGCGAGAAGATCGGGCGGCGGCGCCGGCGGAATGCCGCCAGGCGGGGCTTTTGGCTGCTGGACGCCAAGCTTCGCCTGCAGCTGCTGCAGCTCTTCCTGCGTGGGCGTCGGCATGCCGGGGCCAAGCCCCATCATTTGCGCCGCCTTGCCCATCATGCCGCCGCCGCGCTTGCCGGCGCCAAAGGACTTCATCAGATCGGCCATCTGCCGATGCTGCTTGAGGAGCTTGTTGACCTCCTCGACCTTGACGCCCGAACCTGCGGCGATGCGTTTCTTGCGCGAGGCTTTCATCAGATCGGGATTGCGCCGCTCCTTGGGCGTCATCGACAGGATGATGGCGCGCTGACGCCTGACCATCTTGTCGTCGAAGCCCGACGCGGCGATCTGATCCTTCATCTTGGCGACGCCGGGCAGGAGACCCATGATGCCGCCCAATCCGCCGATCTTTTCCACCTGGGCGAGCTGATCGCAGAGGTCCTGCAGATCGAACTTGCCCTTGGCCATCCGCTCGGCGGCCTTGCGGGCCTGTTCGGCGTCGATCGCCTGGGCGGCCTTTTCGACCAGCGCGACAATGTCGCCCATGCCGAGAATGCGGTTGGCGATGCGCGTCGGCGAGAATTCGTCGAGCGCATCCATCTTTTCGCCGACGCCGATCAGCTTGATCGGCTTGCCGGTGACATAGCGCATGGAGAGCGCCGCGCCGCCGCGGCCATCGCCGTCCATACGCGTCAATACAATGCCCGTCAGCCCGACCCGCTCATCGAAATTCTGGGCGAGATTGACGGCGTCCTGGCCGGTGAGCGCATCGGCGACGAGCAGGATTTCATGCGGCTTGGAGGAGGTCTTGATCTCCGCCATCTCGGCCATCAGCGGCTCGTCAATATGCGTGCGGCCGGCGGTGTCGAGCAGCACCACGTCGTAGCCCTGCAGCCGCGCCGCCTCCATCGCGCGCTTGGCGATCTGCACCGGCGTCTGGCCGGCGACGATCGGCAGCGTGTCGACTTCGACCTGCCGGCCGAGCACGGCGAGCTGTTCCTGGGCCGCCGGACGCTTGACGTCGAGCGAGGCCATCAGCGTGCGCTTGCCGTGGCGCTCCTTGAGCCTTTTGGCGATCTTGGCGGTGGTCGTCGTCTTGCCGGCGCCTTGCAGGCCGACCATCATGATGGCGAGCGGCGGCGCGGCGACGAGATCGATCGGCTCCGCGTTCTGGCCGAGCGTCTCGATCAGCACGTCATTGACGATCTTGACGACCATCTGGCCGGGCGTCACCGATTTGATGACGCCGGCGCCGACCGCCCGGTCGCGGACCTTATCGGTGAAGGAGCGCACGACGTCGAGCGCGACGTCGGCCTCAAGCAGCGCGCGGCGGATTTCGCGCAGCGCCTCGTTGACGTCGGCCTCGGAGAGTGCGCCGCGCCGTGTGAGCTTGTCGAAAATGCCGGAGAGCTTGTCGGAAAGGCTCTCGAACATGCTGTTCTCCCGCGAGCGCGAAGGCTCCAAAGCAAAACGCGCCCGGGGGCGCATCGCGCTGCCGGACGTTGGCCTGCCGCCTCTCGGGCGGCTCGGCGTGTTAGGGTTCTCTTTCGAGATGTGTCGAGTTTTTATGCGGGGCGCGCGCGGGAGTCAACGTCGGGCGCATTTGCAGCTAACATGACGCTCTCTATTTTCCTATTGGCTGGAGGCGATGACCCTCGACGCTTTTCTCGAATCGCTTTCCACCGCCGAGCCGCCGGCCTTCCCGCCGCCCCTGCGGGCGCTCTGGTTCGACGCCAAGGGCGATTGGAATGCGGCGCATAAATGCGTCGACGACAAATCCGATAGCGAAAGCATGTGGGTCCACGCCTATCTCCATCGCAAGGAAGGCGATCTTTCGAACGCCTTCTATTGGTATCGCCGCGCGGGGCGAGAACCGCACAGCGGCGCGCTCGATCAAGAATGGCGCGAGATTGCCGAAGCGCTGCTTGGGGCGCAGCAAGGAAGAGAAGAATGACCCGCGCCGCGCTTATTATTCTCGCCTGTCTTGCCGTCGTCCCGGCGCTTGCGGAAGAACCCTCGAAAGAGGACCGCGCCGAGATCGACGCCTGCCTCGCCCTCGCCGCTGACAAAGCCAAAAAGGCGCCGCCGCCGAAAGACGAACTCGAAGAAGCGCCCGGCCCGGAAGGCCGTCTCGCGGCGGCCGCCGAAAAGGCGGGCCATGATCGATTGAGTTGCGTCGGCGCGCTCGCCAAAAAGTGCATTCAGAAGGAAGGCAATACGTCCAACGCCGTGCTGAACGAATGCTACGGCCGTGAGGCGGCGGTCTGGGATGTGCGGCTCAACGCCTCCTATCGCGCGGCGCTCGCAAAGATGGACAAGGAGGCGAGCGCCAATCTGCGCAAGACCCAGCGCGCCTGGATCGCCTGGCGCGACGCAACCTGCCGGCAGCCGGAAGTCACCTTCAAGGGAACGATGGCCGGCCCGATGCAGGAGTGGTGCGCCATGGACCTCACCGCCCGTCAGGCGCTGTGGATGGCGGGTTGGGCCGATTGAGCCCGCCCTCCCTCGCCGAAGCGCGGGAATTGCTGCGCAGCATTTTCGGTTTTTCGGACTTTCTGCCGGGGCAGGCGGAGATCATCGAGGCCGTCCTCAATGGGCGCGACGCCATCGCCATCATGCCGACGGGCTCTGGCAAATCGCTCCTCTATCAACTGCCGGCCGCCACCCCGGGGGCGGGACTCGTTCTCGTCTGCTCGCCGCTGATTGCGCTGATGCGCGACCAGCTTCGAACCCTCGCCGACTCTGGGATTGGCGCCGTCGCGCTTCACTCCATGCAGGAGGACGATGAAGCGGCGGCCGCCATCGACGCCGTCGCGTCCGGCCGGGCAAAGCTGCTTTACGCCGCCCCCGAACGTCTCGCCCAGGAGGGAACGCAGAATTTATTGCGCAGCATGCGCGTCCGGCTGTTCGCGGTTGACGAGGCGCATTGCGTTTCGCATTGGGGCCATGAGTTCCGCCCCGAATATCGCGCGCTCGGCGACATTGCGCGAAAGCTCGGCGCGCCGCCGATGCTCGCCGTCACCGCGACAGCCGGTCCCCGCACCCGCGACGACATCGCCCGCACGCTGTTTGCGCGGCCCCCGCAGATCTTCCAGCGCTCCTTCGCGCGGCCCAATCTGTCGCTCGATTTCGCGCAGAAGCGCGCCGGCCCGCGTCAGATCGTCGAGTTCGCGCGCAAAGGCCGCGGCGCCGCGAAGGAGAGCGGCATTATCTATTGCAACTCGCGCAACAAGACCGACGCGCTCGCGCGCGAGCTCTCGCGGCTCGGCTTCGATGCGCTGCCCTATCACGCGGGGCTCGACGCCCACACGCGCTCGGCGAGCCAGGACGCCTTCTTTACCCGCGAGGGCGCGGTGATGGTGGCGACCATCGCCTTCGGCATGGGCGTCGACAAGCCGGACGTACGCTTCATCATCCACGCGGATCTCCCGACGTCGGTCGAGGGCTATTATCAGGAGATCGGCCGCGCCGGACGCGATGGCGCGCCGGCTCGCGCGCTGACGCTGTTCTCGCCCGCGGAACTGGCGCTGCGCTGGCGCATTCCGCAAGCGGCGCAAGACAATGACGCGGCCGCCGGAGACTACGCCAGACGCCAGGCGATGGCCCGGCTCGCGGCGGCGCCGGGCTGCCGTTTTCTGCGCCTCCTCGCCGAATTTGGCGAAGCGAGCGGGCCCTGCGGCAAATGCGATCATTGCCGCGGCGGACCGCTGGCGTGGCCCCGCCGCCTCTCATCATTCGCGCTCGGCTGGCGCGCCGCGCTCGCAAGCGGCTTCGCCGCGCGCGCCGACATTTTGGAAGGCGATGTCGATCTTCCTGAGCTCGCGCCCGCGCCGATCGATACGCCGAGCCGGCAGGAGGAGCCGCCGCTGACGGTGGCCGAGGCGCGTCTGCTGGGCGCGCTCGAGGCCGAACGACTCGCCATCGCGAAACGGCGCCGGCTGGCGCCGCGAATTGTGGCGTCCGAACAGGCGCTGCGCGCCCTCGCGCGCGAAAGGCCGAAAAGCGCCGACGACCCGCTGCTGCGGGGGATCGAAGACGCGGCGGCGCTGTTGCGGGTGATCCGCGAAGCCCCTTAAGCCGGCGTGAGGGTATCGTTTCGCGCCGCAACACTGTAGTTAGGGCTCCCCGCGCTGTTCCCCGAGGCCATGTCCGCTAACCCGCCGCCAAACGCCGCTGAACTGCGACAGGTCATGTTCGGGCTCGGCCTCGCGATGCTGCTCTCGGCCCTCGACCAGACGATCGTGGTCACGGCCATGCCGACCATCGCGTCGGACCTCGGCGATCCTCAGGATCTGCCCTGGATCGTGACCGCCTATCTCATCGCGGCGACGGTAGTGACGCCGCTCTACGGCAAATTCGCCGACGTCTACGGACGGCGTCGCGTCATTCTGGTCGGGGTGATCACTTTCGTGATCGGATCGGTCGCTTGCGCTCTGGCCCCGAGCATGGCGGCGCTCGCCGGCGCGAGGGTCATTCAGGGACTTGGCGGCGGCGGCCTGATCTCGCTCGCGCAGACGATCGTCGCCGATCTTGTCTCGCCCCGCGAGCGCGGCCGATATCAGTCCTATTTCGCCGCGGTGTTCATCACCTCCAGCATCGCCGGTCCGGCGCTCGGCGGCATTTTCGCGCAATATTGGCATTGGTCGCTGATCTTCTGGATCAATCTGCCGCTGGGCGTCGCGGCGCTGCTGATCGTCAATTCGCGGTTGAAGCGGGTGCCGGAGCGGCGCCATCCGCATCGCGTCGACTATCTGGGCGCGATTTTGCTGATCGCCGGCTCGGGCCTTCTCGTGCTGGCGCTCGGCTGGGGCGGCGTGCGCTATCCATGGCGGTCGGCGCCGATCGTCGGGATCCTTGCCGCCTCCGCGCTCGCCTGGGCGCTTTTCGCCTGGCGCACGGCGCGCGCCGAGGAGCCGCTCATTCCGCTGCGCATTCTCCGACTTCGAATCGTGCGCGACGCCATCTGGTCGAGTTCCTTTGGGCTCGGCGGCTTCGTCGGACTTTCGGTCGTGATGCCCATCTATTACGAAATCTGCAGCGGGATGAACGCGAGCGAATCGGGGCTGACGCTTATTCCGCTGATGGTCGGCACCGTCGCCGGCGCAACAGTGTCCGGACGATTGATGGGACATTTGACGCATTACAAGATGGCGCCGCTCCTCGG
>NZ_JAMRYX010000065.1 GCF_024448135.1 Methylocystis suflitae | reverse complement strand
ACCGCGTCCTGACCGTTCCGGCAAAACTGCAATCCGATGGACAAAAAGCGAACGCCGAGAATCGGTGACCGTGATCACGCACCCCAGCCGTTCGAGGATTGTATTGTTCTGCGATGTTCGGCGACGCCAAGTTGACGACAGCGCGGCACGACCGCCTCTCGCTGCCACATCCTCGAGACCGGAAACGATAGCTTCCGCTTCAAAAACAGCTTGGCAAAAGCCGGCGAACCCGCAAAGGAGAAAACCCGGAACTTGACGAACCCCTGACCCTCAAACCATCTTCAAGCCGGGTCAGTTCTCAATGGAAAGCCCGGGTCAAATCTCAGCGGAAATCGAGAAACCATGCGGGTGCTGCGAAAATGCAACGCTCTAGAGGAATTCTTCGGCCGCTCTCCCTCAAATAGGTTGACGATACCCTCGTGCTACGTCCTCTATGAGATCGATGGTTCCCTTCGGGGATCAAAATGGGAATTCGGTACGCGCGACAGCGCTATTCCGAGGCTGCCCCCGCAACTGTAAGCGGCGAGTTTTTGAGCCAATATGCCACTGGGGAACTATCCCTGGGAAGGCGGTTCAAGGCGACGACCCGCGAGCCAGGAGACCTGCCATCGGTTGTGGTCACGCGCGATAGCGTCGGTCGGGGTGCACCGAGGCGGTCTCCATCATTGACGCGGTTTTAGCCAATGATGGACACAGACCTTTCGCAGTGACGGCCCACGTCTGCTGCAAGTCGGTGCATATGAAATCCCAGTTCTCGAAATCTCCGAAAGCCGGCGTTTGCCGCGCCGCGAGGCGTGGTTCGCCCATCCTGGTCCTATCTGCGACCCTCCCTGCAGCGTGCATAGACCGTCGTCATTCGACCGCCGTTTCCCTTTTTGCCCTTGCGGCCGGTCTGACGACGATGTGTCTGGGCGAGGCGTCCGCTCAGACGGCATTGCCGACAATCAATGTTGGCGGACATGCGGCGAGGCGAGCGACAAGTCAACATGCGGCCCGTCCGGCGGGTCCGGCGCGGCCGACCAGGCTAGTCGAAGTCGCGCCGGGGCCCTCCGGACAGTCGTCCGAGAATGACACGGCGCTGGGGCCCAAGATCGATTATCCCGCGGGTCCGCAGGAAATGACCTCGTCGAGCGAAAGGTTTTTCACCGGCGGACAAGTCAACGCGATCCCCTTCTATCGCTCCGGAGAGGCGCTCGAAATCGTGCCGGGTCTCGCCGTGACCCAGCACAGCGGCGAGGGCAAGGCCAACCAATATTATCTGCGCGGCTTCGATCTCGATCACGGCACTGATCTCGCGCTTTATCTCGACGGCATGCCGCTGAACATGCGCACCCATGGCCATAGCCAGGGCTATGCGGATGCGAATTTCGTCATGCCGGAACTGCTCGCGTCGATCGATGCGCGGAAGGGCCCCTACAACGTCGAGGATGGCGATTTCTCGAACGCCGGCACGATCCGCATGCAGTATTTGAATAGGGTGCCGACGGGCGTTTTCACATCAAGCGCGGGCGAATTCGGTTTCGCGCGCCAATTCGGCATGAAATCATGGGCCTTTATGGATGGCGACATTCTCGGCGCCGCTGAGGCGTCGGTGTATGACGGGCCTTGGGTCGTGCCGAACAGAGTGCGCAAGATCAACGCGGTGTTGCGCTGGATTCGCGGCACCGAGGCGAATGGGTTCGGCATTACCGGCATGGCCTACGCCAATCGCTGGAATTCGACGGGCCAAATTCCATTACGCGCCGTCGAACAGGGGCTGATGTCGCGCTGGGGAACGATGAACCCGACCGATGGCGGCGACACGACCCGCTTCTCGATATCCGGCCATTGGAGCCAGCTCAGCGAGACAAATTACTCCCGCATTGAAGGTTACGCCGCACATTCGACCTTGGATTTGTTCAACGATTTTACCTATTTCTTGTCTCATCCCATTCTCGGCGACCAGTTCCGTCAGTTCGATCGTCGAGCCATGCTCGGTTCGAACGGGGTTCACGACATTAAGTTCAACGTCGCCGAGACGCCGTTCGAACTGCGTTTTGGCTATCAGGGGCGTTACGACGATATCCGCGTCGGGCTGCAGGACACTTATGTTCGCCGGCCTTACGATACGATTCGCAACGATCACGTGGGTGAGGCGAGCATCGGCCTCTTCAGCGACATTAGAACAAAGTGGGCCCCTTGGCTGACGACGGTCGTCGGCACGCGTTGGGACTATTATTGGGCGAGCGTCGGCGGCCTTCAAAGCTATTGGGCTTCGCCCATCGTGGGGTACGTCGGGGATAATCCGAGTCAACCAGTCCGGCTTTGGACCGCGCCCTTCAATAATGGGGCGAGCACCGGACAGCTGCTTAGTCCCAAGGCGTCGGCGATCATCAATCCCTTCGACAACAAAACCGACTTCTATCTCAACTTCGGACGTGGATTCCATTCGACGGACGCGCGCGGCACGACGCAGACGTTCTCGACGACTGAGGGGTCGGATGATCTCGGCTACACGTTCGCGCAACGTCGACCGCTGCTTTCGCCATCGACAGGCGCTGAGGTCGGCGTCAAAACGAGAGCGATCGACAATCTGGAATCGGCGCTGACGCTCTTTTGGATTCAGCTTCAGTCGGAAAATGTTTTTGCCGGCGACGAAGGCAATACGGTGTTCGGGCCTCCGAGCCGCCGCGTTGGATTCGAGTTCACGAATCATTATCGGCCGTTCTCATGGTTGGGATTCGAAGGCGACCTGACCATGGTGAACGCGCGTTTTCTCGGCTTCGACAAGGATCAGGCTGACATTTACTACGCGCTGCTGCAGCCGGATGCGCTGCCTTCGGGCACCTTTCTTGGCAACAAGCCAGGAAATTTTCTGATCAACGCCGCGCCCATCGTCGCGACGGCGGTTCTGGAATTGGGCGAGTCGACGGGCTGGTTTGGGGCGCTCAAATATCGCTATATCGGCCCGCGCGCTTTGACGCAGGACGGCTTTTTCAAAAGCCCCGCAATCGGCACCGTGAATGCGCGCATAGGCTACCGCTGGAAAGAAGGTTGGAAGTTCCAGCTCGACGTCTTCAACATGCTGAACTCGCGTTCGCAGCTGATCGCCTATGGCTATGGCTCGCTGATCGGAACGGACCCGCTCTATCAGGCCTGCAATGGCGTCATCGCCGCGCCGGTGACCCTCGCCAACTGCGCCGTCGGCAGAATGGATGTCCATGCGCATCCGATCGAGCCGCCGTCTTGGCGTCTGACGTTCGGCGGACCGATTGAATTCGATCCGTCGGTGAAAGGTCCGGACCTTTTGGAGCCGTTCAATCTGGTGAAGTTCTGGGAGTGAGGAGGTGACGGCATATAAAGCTTATTCATGATGCACGAAAACGCCTTAAGGCCGCACTACTTTCCGAAGCCATTACGCATCAGGATATCATAGCTACGTTCGACTCACCCCAGCGCAAAACTTATCTCAGCGATGATGGTAAGATTTTCCCGTCTCAGAGCGTCTCAAATGCGGCTGAGTCCGGAAGCTAGGAATGAAACAAAGGGAATTTGCCCGCCTGGCGTCGACATGGATCAGCAAATCGCCAAACAGAAATCATTCCTGACCATGGCGTTTGGGGGTCCAAATAATTACACGGGAGCCCACATGCGCAATGCGCACAAGCGTCTCGTCGCGACGGGCCTCAATGATTCGCATGTCGACGCGGCTGCTCGGACTTTCGGTTTTGCGCATAGACATAGACGGCGAGCGGCGGATCGACGCCGCCCCATGGCCGATCGTCTCTCGCATAGGCCCAGAGCTGGCCGGTCTTGGTGCGTCCGCGTCCGGGATCGAGCACCGGCGCCCTCGTCTCGTCCGCGAAGATTTTCGACGACGATCTGATGTGCTCCAGCAACCGCTCGTGCACGGGCCGCAAATGCCACGCGGCGCGGCCGACCCAGTCGGCGAGTGTCGACCGATCGAGCGCGATCCCCTGCCGGGCGTGGATCTGACCCTGGCAATAGAGCGGAAGGTGGTCGGCGTATTTGGAGACGAGCACATGGGCGACGGTCGGCAGTCTGCCTTCGATCAGCCGCGCCGGAGCGGGCGCCTGCACGACTGCTGCCCTCGCAGGTGCGACAGGCGTATTTGGGCCGGCGCGTCACCAGCACGCGGAAATGCGCCGGCACGATGTCGAGCCGCTCGGACACGTCCTCGCCGATCCGGTGCAGCGCGCCCTTGCAGCAGGGGCAGCCCTTGTCATCGACATCGACGATCATCTCGATACACGGCAGATGGGCAGGCAGCGCGCCTCGGTTCGTGCGGCGCTTTTTGGCGGCCTTCTCACACGCTGGGCCGCAGAGCCGGCCTCGACCTGCGCGGCCGCGCCGGCTTCCATCTGCTCGACCTTTTCCAGCGCGAGCGGCGTCTGGTCTTCGGGAAGCGTCTCGGCGCGTCGCCCGAAGCGATGGCGCTCATCTCCTTGAAGATCTGGACGAGGCGGTCGTTGCGCGCGCGCTCGGCGAGAAGCATCGCCTTCAGCTCGTTCGGATCGTCGGGAAGCTTCTCGATCGCCTGCGCCATGAGGGCAGAAGACCATATTTTCTGCTGCCTTTCGACGCTCTTCGACGCCCTGATTCACTGTGTCGCGGCTCATCCCGGCGAGGCCGGCGCCGGCGTCTCTTTCGCCGCGCGCGCGCGCCGCCAATCGAGACCTTCCAACGATTGCGCATGTTAATGCCCCTCCTGGTGAGGCTGACAGATTCTGAGATCGAGGCGATCGATCTTGTGGGTTCGCAAATTTCGAATGCCATCGTGGACATCAGTGGTGTCGTTGAAGAGGTACCCGCTCGGTTGACGATCCACCAAGAGTCGTCCCTTCCTGATCTGCACGTAGAGCCAGTTTACCGGGATGCTCAGCTTTGTAGCCTTTTCTGGCGCGGTCACCACATCGGCGCCGTGCGACCATCGGGTTCGTGGCTTGTTCACATGAATGCCGTCGGCGTGCCGGATTCGCTGAACCGTGATCGGGAGGACCTCGCTCTCGCTGTTGGGAGAACGATGCCCCTCGCTCGTAAGGATGGCGGCGATCTGATCGTCATACATGCCGGCACGCGCGAGGGTGAGCGCGCGATCGCGCATTTCCTCTCCTCTCGCGAGCTTGGCGACCGCGTTGACCCTGCGCTGGATCGTCAGCTCGGTCACAGCCCCGCCGCGCCAAACGATCCGGACCGAGGCGATGTCATGTTCGCCGCGGTCGAGAACGACCTTGTCGATCAGGCGCCGCAGCAAGGCCTTACGTTGAGCATCAGTGGTGATTGCATCGCTCCAGATTTGCGGGAGACGGCTGCGAGGCGGATGACCTGGCCATGCATATCCTTGCCCAAGCCCATCTGAGCAATTGGCTGGGAAGACAATGCGATCGCGGCCATTCTAAATCGCTCCGGTAAAGTGACAGGGCATGGCACCGCTTGGACACGCACCCATGTCTGCCATCTTTCGGAAATCCAACGGCATTACCGTCTATCAGGAAGGGGAGCGACGCGAGCGCGGTGAGATAACCCTCGACGAAGCGGCAGAAATTCTGAACGTCAGTCGAGCGACCGCCTATCGGCTGATCACCAGCGGCGTGCTCCCAGCCCAGCAACTCTGCTCCGGGGCGCCGCTGATAATCCGCCTCGACGATGTGCAGGAGGACAACGTCCGAAACGAAGCCGACGCAAGGCGGTGACGACGCCCGATATCTGAAAGCCCGTTCCAAAAATCGCTTGAACTATAAGGAGATCGCCAGATGAGTATGAAGTGCCCCTCGTCGAGCCTCGCCGCTCGGCGCCTCCTCATACCGCGTTTGCCGGAGCCCAGAGTACGTTAAATATAGGGGCGAACTCGACGGATTCTATTGTTCACGAAATCTCCATGATCACCATCGCGATATCGTCGTTTCGAGGCGCGTGGCCGCAAAACTCGCGCATATCGGCCAGCACTTCGGTGATCAGCGTTTCTGGCGCAAGATCACGATGCGCCCTGAACGCTTTGCATAGGCGATCGACGCCGAAGAAATCGCCACGGGGATTTTGTGCCTCCGTGACTCCGTCGGTGTAGAATAGGAGCTTGTCGCCGGCAGAAAGTTCGATGCTACGCTCCTCGAATTCGACGGCGCGCTTCACGCCAAGCACCAGGCCATCCGCGTCCAGTAAGGTGCAGGCGGTTTGGGACGACCGCAGCAACAACGGAGAATTGTGGCCGGCGTTGGCGTATTTCAAGGTTCGGGTCTCGGACAGAAAACGGAAATAGAACATCGTGATGAACAATTCGGCCCGAGTGAGGTCGTGATGAAGTAGCTCATTCAAATCGCGCAAAACTTGCGCCGGGCCAGTTGGCGCGCCAATCCATCTGCGGGTTTCGGCTCGTAACGTGCTGCGCACTTCGGTCATAATGAGCGCCGCTCCGACGCTGTGACCGGACACGTCGGCGATTACGACATCGACGCCGCCGGAATTGTCAAAATAGTCGAAATAGTCTCCTCCCACATGGTTTGCGGGTAGGCAAACGCCGGCCAGTTCGACGCGGGGCAGGCGAAGTGGCGCGTCCGGCAACAACGAAAGTTGAATATGCTTCGCGATCTCCAATTCATGCCGGCTCTCCTCCGCTTTGCGTCGTTCGGTGACGTCCGTCTGGATGCCGATATAATGCGTGATTGCCCCGGCGTCGTCCACGACCGGCGAAATCAGCAACTCGTTCCAAAAGGCGGAGCCGTCCTTTCGGTAGTTCTTCATCGTTACTTCGCAGCTTTGTCCTTTTGAGATGGCGCGACGAATTTCATCGAGCGCCGCCGGATCGGTTTCGGGGCCTTGCAGCAGATTCATGCTGTGTCCGAGCAGCTCCTCGCGCGTATAGCCCGTGATGCGAGAAAGCGCCGGATTGACGTAAATATTGGGGTTTCCAGGAATTCGCGCATCGCAGATCACAATGCCGATGTGCACGGATTCGATCGCGCGATTGCGAATGCGCAGGGCGTCTTCGGACTGCTTTCGCGCTGTAATGTCATGGTCCACGCCACGCCATTTGATCAACTCGCCATTGGGGTCAAATATGGGGGCGCCAGTCGACTCGGTGTAGACGTCATGCCCGTCCTTGTGACGGTAATGATTGACGAGCCGGTGAAACGGATGACAATTTTCGGCCGAATAGGAAGGAAGCTCCGCCATCCAATGTTCGGGGGGCTCCCCTGCGAATAAGTCAAGATAGCTTTTTCCCAGGATCTCTTCCGGCTCCAACCCGAGAATGTCTCGCACCGCGACGCTGCTATAGATGTAGCGGCCCCGCGTGTCCTGTTCCCAAAGCCATTCGCCGGCCATCTCCGCGACATGTCGGAAACGTTGTTCGCTTTCGGCGAGCGCCTCCTTATCCTGCTTTTGTCGCGTGACGTCCTCCTGAATCGCCAAGAAGTGGGTGATTTCGCCCCGAGCGTCGCGCAAAGGCGTAATCGTTTCCTGCGCCCAATAGAGTTCGCCGCTCTGCTTCCGATCCTGGATTTCTCCGCGCCATTCGCTGCCGCTGCAAATGGTTTCCCAGAGACGGGGATATAGCTCGCTCGCCGTATGATTGGATTGAAGCAGACATGCATTCTGGCCGATCAGTTCGTCAGCTTCGTACCCCGTCAAATGGACGAAACGGTTGTTCACATATTCAATACGCCCTTCCTTGTTCGAAATCATCACAGCGGCGGGGCTCTGCTCCACCGCCGCCGCAAGGGTTATAAGCCGCTCCTCGGCGCGCTTTAGCCTGGTCAGATCGTGAGCGACCCCGACGAAGTATCGTTTCCCCTCCAACCAGATCTCGCCAATGGATAAATACATTAGGAAGGTCGAGCCGTCCTTTCGCCGTCCGGAGACCTCCCGGCTTGTGCCGATGATCTTCTTGAAGCCGGTTTCGCGATAGTTTGAAAGGTAGCCGTCGTGAGCGTCGCGATATGGCGCAGGCATCAGCAACTTGACGTTGGCGCCGAGCGCTTCCTCCGCGCGATAGCCGAAGAGCGTCTCGGCTCCCGCGCTGAACAATTGAATTTTGCCGCCTTCGTCGATGACGATAAGGCCATCGGCCATCCCGCCGAAGATGGCCTCGAGTATGACCTTGATACGGCGTAGTGCGACGCCTTCGATCAGTACAGGTTCACGGGGATGAAGCTTCAACAAAGTCCACGCGGCGTTGCTTCCAACCGGGCAAATCGCACACACGGCGTCAATCTTGCTTCCATCCTTTCGACGAAGTCGAACTTCCAACCACCCCGATGGCGCCGTTGGGGGATCGTGCGACGATGGCGTCGGGTCGGCACCGCAGTTGCGACTCGAGATTTCCAGCTTTGTGAGGAGCGGATGGCTGATCAGTTCTTCTTCTAAGTAGCCAGTCAGCCGCTCAGCCGCGCCATTCATCGCGCACAACTCACCGGCCTCGTCCAACAAGCAAAGGCCTTCGTCAAAGGCGTCGAGGATCAAGCGCGCAGGCGGGTTTTGGATCACGGCGCCAACTCCTCTGCATCGCGCAACGCTGAGCGCGTTGTCGGCTTCGCTCCATCGCTTAGGCTATTGCGCGGTCGTCAAACGCCGCGCCACAAGCATCGATCAGCGTGTCGGGTTCAGCGCCGAAGGCTGCGAAGGCCGCGAGCGTCGGCACGGCCGTCTCGACCAGTTCGGCGCGCGATCGCTGAATCTTGGCCAAATGAGACTCGAACCCAAGACGTCGGAAGAACGCCGTGGGTTCTCGCAAACCCATTCGCAACTCGAACGACGCTACACGCGCCGGTTCCGCGCGAAACCGGTCGTTGAAACGCGGTCTGCAACCGTCGCTCCCAGGCGTTCGGCGCCTTAGCTTCGGCCAGAAGCATTGCGATCTGACGCAGCCCAAACAGAACGACCGCGTCGTCGTAAAGCTCGGCCGCAACCCGGATGTCCTGCCCCGCGGATTGAGAAAGCTCCACCAGAACCGGAAGTCGCGTAGCCTGTTCAAGAACAACTGCCGCGAGGTCTCGGGAGCGACCGAACCCAGAATGGCGAACTCCGCGCTTTCGCTGAAGTGATCAAGATAGTCTCGCAGATATGCGCGCCATTCGGCGATTTCTTCCGCACGCGGTTGGAGGCGTTGGCCACGCTGCAACGCCGAGCGGCACAGGTAAGCGGGGGCGCTTTCGAGCTGCAGAAAATATTCATATTGCCGGCTGGTCGTCATTTTCCATCTAGATGTGAGCTTTCTATAGGTTGTCCATCCGGACGAGACCGAGGAAAGTGGAGTTGCGAAGCTTCACCTTTTCGAGGTCCGGATGAACATCTATAAGAATGCCCGTTTGACGCCGAGCGATCGAGCAGAATTGGCGCGGATTGTCCTGCAAGGCCGCCAATCGATTGCGCAAGCGCAAAAGCTTTTCACGTTTGCGCCAAGACCAATGGGGACGGGGCGGTTCCGGCAGGTGGACGCGGAAGGGATGGCCGATCGTTCGGCGGCTGCGCAAGCCCACGCTGCAGGCCGCGATCGATGAGATCATCACGCTGGGCCGCCAGCGCTTCACTGGAATATCGCAAAGTTGCGGGCGTCAGCGCGGCGACAGTGAGCCGCGTGCTCCGGCTCGGCTTTGCGGTGCATCTCGCCTACCAGCGCTCTCCAGGTCGAGTGCTCGGCATTGACGAAACTCCGCCCGCGGACGTTCTATCATTCATTGCCGATCAACTCGGCGTGGAGCGGGGGATATTTCACGAGTATGCTCGTCGAGAGGAAACTCGCTGGGAGCATCTGGGCGAGATACAGTCGCATTTGCGGGTTCGTCCTTTCAACCGCGATGATTATCGCTATGTCGCAAAGATTGCGACGACCGAAGCGACTGGCACGGATCGCGGCGCTGTCATTGTTGCCGCCATGATCGAAGCACTCCGTACTCGCGGCATTTTGTTGCCTGCGCCGACATTTTTGGAGCGCATCGGCCTGGCGGCTCGCGCTCGCGCCCGAAAGCAGGCGTATAAGAATCTCGTCGATGGATTGACAATCGCCCTCAATAGGAAGAACGCTCTCTTCGCCGGCTCGGACGAGGGCGCTTCATACTGCTCAGCTGGCGATATCCTTATAAATCAAGAAGTTTTTGGAACGGATTTTGAGATCTCGGACGCCGTCGGCGCCTCGCGTCGGCTTCACGGCGGACACCGTCCTGCTGCACGTCGTCGTGCCGGATTATCAACGGCGCCCCGGAGCACAGTTGCTGCGCTGGGAGAACGCCGCTGTGATCAGCCGATAGACCGTCGCGCGACTAACTTGCAGAACGTCGGCTGCTTCGTCGAGGGTTACCTCGCCGCGCTCGACTCGTTCGCCTTCGCGATAGACGGGGATGTCGTTGGTGTTCCGGAGACCGCAGACATGGGCGCGCGTCCACGCCGCGCCGCGCCCCGTCAATTTGCCAGAACGATTCTATATGGCGGCGATTGCGTGGTCCGGCAGTTGCCGTGCCAGCACGCGAACGAGATCAACAACATCGGCGGCCACTGTCCAGCGGGTCTGCCCGACCTTGTTCTTCTTGACCGTCATGCCGGTATGATCGCCACCGACGGTTCCTACAATCGCGTGGCGGCCTTCGCGCGCGAGTGGAAGGCGGCGCGGCATCGGGAGCAACAGACCTGTGGGCGCAGCGCGTTTGTGCCGCTGACGTTTCTGCCCGGCGAGGCGTTCCAGTTCGACTGGTCGGAGGATTGGGCGATCATCGCGGGCGAGCGGACCAAGTTGCAGGTCGCCCAGTTCAAGCTCTCCTACAGCCGCGCGTTCTTCCTCCGCGCCTACCCGCAACAGACGCATGAGATGCTGTTCGACGCTCACAACCACGCCTTCCGCGTGCTGGGCGGCGTGCCGCAGCGGGGCATCTACGACAACATGAGCACGGCGATCGACAAGGTCGGGCGCGGCAAGGATCGCCAGGTCAACGCCCGCTTCACCGCCATGGTCAGTCACTTCCTGTTCGAGGCCGCGTTCTGCAATCCGGCCTCTGGCTGGGAGAAGGGGCAGATCGAGAAGAACGTTCAGGATTCTCGCCATCGGCTCTGGCAGCCGATCCCGGATTTTCCCTCACGGGCGGCGCTGAACGACTGGCTAGAGGCGCGATGCCTCGAGCTGTGGGCCGAGATCCCGCACAGCGCGCAACCGGGGACGGTCGCCGAGGCTTGGCGCGAGGAAGTTCAGCACCTGATGCAGCCTTCGCGGCCATTCGACGGCTTCGTCGAACACGCCAAGCGAGTCTCGCCGACATGCCTGATCCATTTGGAACGCAACCGCTACAGCGTGCCGGCCTCGTTCGCCAATCGCCCCGTCAGCGTGCGGGTCTACCCTGAGCGCGTCGTCGTCGCCGCCGAAGGGCAGATCGTGTGCGAGCACGCCCGCGTCTTCGCCCGGTCGCATGACCACAAGGGCGTGACGGTCTACGACTGGCGGCATTATCTCTCCGTTATCCAGCGCAAGCCGGGCGCGTTGCGCAACGGCGCGCCCTTCGCCGAACTGCCGGTCGCCTTTCGGACGCTGCAACAGTGCATGCTCAAGAAGCCGGGCGGCGACCGTGAGATGGTCGAGATTTTGGCTCTGGTCCTACAGCACGACGAGCAGGCCGTGCTGACCGCCGTCGAACTGGCGCTGGAGGCCGGCGCGCCGACCAAGACGCACATCTTGAACCTGTTGCACCGCCTGGTGGACGGCAAGCCGGTCGACGCGCCGCCCGTGAAGCCGCCCAACGCGCTGACGCTCACCACCGAGCCGCAGGCCAACGTCGAGCGCTACGACGCGCTGCGCAAGGGTCCGGAGGCGCGCCATGCGTCATAATCCCGCCGCCGGCGCCATCGCCATCATGCTGCGCAGTCTCAAAATGCACGGCATGGCGCAAGCCGTCAGCGAGCTGACCGAGCAAGGCTCCCCCGCCTTCGAGGCCGCGCTGCCGATCCTGTCGCAACTCCTGAAGGCGGAAATCGCCGACCGGGAGGTGAGATCGATCGCCTACCAACTCAAGGCTGCGCGGTTCCCGAACTATCGCGATCTCGCCGGCTTCGACTTCGCCAGCAGTGATGTCAACGAGGCGCTCGTGCGCCAGCTCCATCGCTGCGAGTTCCTCGAGGATGCGCATAACACCGTCCTGGTCGGGGGACCTGGCACGGGGAAAACACATCTGGCGACAGCAATTGGCGTCCAGGCCATTGAGCATCATCGAAAGCGCGTCCGCTTCTTCTCCACCGTCGAACTCGTCAACGCGCTCGAAGCGGAAAAGCACCAGGGCAAGTCCGGACAGATCGCAGCACGGCTCGTTCATTCCGATCTCGTCATCCTCGATGAGCTCGGCTACCTGCCATTCAGCGCTTCCGGCGGGGCGCTGCTGTTCCACCTGCTGAGCAAGCTCTACGAGCGAACCAGCGTCATCATTACGACGAACCTCAGCTTCGGCGAATGGGCGGCCGTATTCGG
>NZ_JAMRYX010000064.1 GCF_024448135.1 Methylocystis suflitae | reverse complement strand
ATGCTCTTGAAAACTGCCTCTAAAGGAGCGTGAAGGGAACGATCACGTCCATGTTGAACATGCCCTGGTTCGAGCTCAGGCCGCTGCGGCTGAAAAACGGCGTGGTGCCATTGACCGTCGTATCCCAACGCAGCTCCGGCCGGATGATCAGGCCGGTGATGTAGGGCAGTTTGACCGGCAGTTCAGGCGTAATCGTCATACCGAGCGTGAAGGCCAGATAGCTCGTGCCGGAATAAACCGGCCTGTTCGCATAAAGGCCCGTTCCCAGGTTCTGGCTGATGCAGGACGGACACCAGAAGCCGTGCGCCAGATTGACCGCGTCGAAATAGCCCGGATAGGCGCTGACGAAGAAGTTGTTGTTGTCACGGAAGAATTCCGCGCGCCCGTTGAGTTTGAAGATGTCATTGATCTTGTAGGAGAAGTATTGCGCGATGCCAAAGGCGCGCGCGCCCATGGGATAGGCCGGCGCCGTGCCCCAGAATCCCGTGCCGGTAATGGCGTTGGCCGCGGCCCAAGCCTTCTGCGGCAGGCCGAAGGAGCTATTGTTCCAGCCGCTTTCCAGCATGAAGCTGATGTCGGTGATGAACGTCAGATTCTCGGTCGCCTTCCAGGTCGTCGTCAGGTTGTTAAACGAACGGATCGCCGTGTTGACGTCGCAGGCGCAGAGGCTCGGCGTCCCAAAGCCGCCCTGGTTGAGCGGCCAGCCCGCCGTGGTCGGGGGCGGCCACCCCCCCGGAGTGAACGGGACGCCGGTGAACCCGACGGGCCAGCCGACCCCGAGCGGGTCGGTCTGTCTCTGATTCTCGGGACCGGTATGGGTGATCGCCATAATGGTCAGATTGCCGTCGAGCAGGTTGAAGCCGAAACCGCCGTGGAAGGACGCAGCGGCGTTGTTGTCGCCAGGCCAACCGAGGCTCGTGTTCACGCCGCTGGTCACGCCCGTATAGACGTCGAGCCAGGGCTTGACGTGGGTGGTGACCATAGCGCCGGTGTGAAGGAAGGGCCCGAAGTTGAAGATGTAGGAGTGGCTGTAGAACAGATTGTCTTTCGCCGGGATCACTTCCGCGCCGTTGTAGGTGACGAACATGCCCACCTTGAGGTCGACGCCGCCTTCGCTGATCGGGCTAATCCACGGAAGATGCGCCAGGACATTGGCCTCGATCGGCCCGATCTGCGTGCGCGAGCGGATCGCATAGTCGAGAATGCCGAGGTAGTGGTTGTAGCGCATGTCCTCGCCGATCATGCCCTGAAACTTGAAGCCGAAGTCATAGCCTTCGGCCTTCGGATCGAGCGGGCGCTGCACGGTCAGGAGGGCGCCGTTGAACGTCGGCCAATTGGCGCGGTCCGTGTAGAGGTGGCCCCAGTTCAGCTTGTTGAACGGCTGATTGAAGTTGACGGCGACGCCGCCTTCCAGGTAGCCGTCGATGGTCAGCGTATCGATCCAGGCCGGCGTCGGCGCCACGGCCGGACCCTTGACGATCTTGCCTTTCTTGACGGGCTTGGCCGCGGAAGGAGGCGCGGGTTGGTTCTCTTCGACGAGAGTCGGGTCGACCTCCATCAGCTTCGACTGAGCGTGAGCTGCGCTCGTGAGGCTGGTTGCTAGCGAGAGTGCAGCGACGGTCGAAAGATAGGGCCACTTCATTGCTGGGAACTCCGTCTGGAGGCGAGATCTGATTGATATCACTCGCGACCGAAGTTTCGTTCAAGCCCAACGTCCACGCATCTGCTCAATTATTAAGCAAAAACCCCCCTGGCGAAAAATTGTTCTAATCAGTGTGGCGGCAATGTCACAATTTTTGATGGTTCCAAAGGGGCCGATGCTAATTTCATAGCGCGTCTCGTCGTTCAGAACGTGACAAAGTGTTCTGTTCTTGACGAATCACGATCGCTTCCGTGCAGGCCGAGGCTTGCCTCTCTTCGAGCGCCGCCCTCTTTAGTAAGCGTGGCAATAGGATGGCGGGCGGGGCGCGACGCTGCCGAACAGGAGATGGCGACATGACGGAAGACGGGCGCAATCAACCCGAGGGCCCCGACTTCACGCAGGGGGTCTCTGTCGCCGAGGTGTCCGAAGGCCGCCCGTTGCTTGGCCATGTGGCCGGCGAGGACGCCGTGATGGCGCGGCAAGGCGACGCGTTCTTCGTGATCGGCGCTCATTGCACGCATTATCATGGGCCCCTGGCCGAGGGTCTCGTGGTCGGGGGCTCGATCCGGTGCCCCTGGCACCATGCCTGTTTCAGCTTGCGCAGCGGACGCGCGCTGCGCGCGCCCGCCTTTGATCCGCTGCCGCGGTGGCGGGTCGAGCAGGCCGATGGAAAAATCTTTGCGCGCGAAAGGCTGCCGGTCCCCGCGCCCGCAAGGCGCAAGGGCGCCGCCGAGCCGCGCAGCGTCGTCATCGTCGGCGGCGGCGCCGCCGGCTTCGCCGCCGCGCAGATGCTCAGGGCCGAGGGGTATGACGGCGTTCTGGAGCTGATCAGCGCCGATTCCGCCGAGCCCTACGACCGGCCCAATCTCTCGAAGGATTATTTGGCCGGAAGCGCGCAGCCGGAATGGCTGCCGTTGCGCGATTCCGCCTGGTATCGAGACAATGGCGTGCAATTACGTCTGGGGCAGCGCGTCGAATCGCTCGACCCTGCGGGCAAGCGGCTGACGCTCGCTGACGGGGCGACGCTGTCGTACGACGCGCTGCTTCTCGCCACCGGCGCATTCCCCACCAAGCTGCCGACGCCGGGAGCGGAACGAAGCCACGTTCATTATCTGCGCTCGCTCGCCGACGCCGACCGTCTCATCGCGGCCTGCGCCGGGGCGCGCCGCGTAGCCGTGATTGGCGCGAGTTTCATCGGCCTTGAGGTGGCGGCGTCGCTGCGCGCCCGTGGTCTCGACGTGCGCGTCATTGCGCCCGAGGAGATACCGATGGCGCGCATTCTTGGACCCGAAATCGGCGCGCATGTGCGAAAGCTGCATGAGAGTCACGGCGTCATCTTCCATCTCGGAGACACAGCGACGGAAATCGGCGAACGCACGCTCCAATTGAAAAGCGGCGCGACGTTAGACGCCGATCTCGTGGTCATCGGCGTCGGCGTGAAGCCGGATCTCTCGCTCGCCCAGTCCGCCGGCCTCGCGGTGGACCGCGGCGTGCTCGTCGACGAATATCTGCAGACCAGCGCGCCCGATATTTACGCCGCTGGCGACATCGCCAGCTGGCCCGACAAGATTACGGGCGAGCGGATTCGCGTCGAACATTGGGTGGTCGCGGAGCGTCAGGGACAGACGGCCGCGCGCAACATTCTCGGCGCTAAGGAAAAGTTCGACGCCGCGCCCTTCTTCTGGAGCCAGCATTACGACGAGGCAATTTCCTATATCGGAAACGCCGCGTCGTGGGACCGGCTGGAGATTTCAGGCGATCCGGCCGCCGCCGACTGCGCCGTATCCTACTTCAAGGGCGACCGGCTGCTGGCCGTCGCGACCATCGGCCGCGACCTCGACAATCTGCGCGCCGAAGTCGCTTTTGAAGCCCGCATCGGCGCCGAGCCGCCGGAATCGATCGAATAGGGTTTTGGCTATTCGAAGCGTCCAGAGGCGTGGCTGAGCATGGTGTAAACCTTGCCGGCGTCGCCGGTCAGCAGGTCGAGCGCTTTCGAGCCGTCGTGATCTCCGCGGCTCGTCTCCATGAGCAGATCCTCGAAGTGCGCGACGTAGCGATCGGCGGTCGCGCGAAACGCCTGATCGACGCGATAGCGGCGACGAATTTCCTCGAAGGTCTGATGGCCTTGCGCGGTGTAGAGACGGCGACCGAAAAGTCCGCCCTTCTCGCCGCGTTGATACCGGCGCCAAAGCTCCGCCACGGCGGCGTTGTCGACCATACGCGCAATGTCGAGCGTCAGGCTGTCGAGGGCGCCCGCCGTCGCCAGCGACCGCGCCGTGCGCGGCGGCTGCGGCGCGGCCTCGTCGAAGGAGGCGCGCGCAAGCAGATTGCTCAGCCATCCGCCCTGCGGCTCGCGTGGCGGCTCTGCCGCGCGATTCTGCGCGCCGTGCGGCGCTGCGCGCGTCGCCTGATCCAGGACCGTCTGACGGAGCGCAGGAGCGCTTTGTTCGGCGATGTCATAGACGCGGCCCGAGCGCGCCACGATGTCGGTGAGCTCGTTCAGCGCCTTCACCTGATCGCCGACGACCCGCCGCAGCGCCGCCGCCTGCTCCGCGGTTTCGCGCGGAATTTCGGTCGCGCCGCGGCGCACCTCCTCGCGGGTCTCCTCGATCTCGCGGTGGATGTTGCGCGCGAGGCCGCGAATATCGTCAGTCGCGGCGTCGAATTTCGAGCGCGCGTCGCCGAAGAGACGGGTGATCTCTTCATTGGCTTGCGAGAAGGCGGCGCGCAGCGCCTCCGAAGTCTGCTCGCGTTCGCCTTCCGCAGCGGCGCGCACCGCTGCAAAGCGCGTCTCGATCAAATCGGCGGTTCGCCTGGAGGTTTCGCTCAGCTCTCCTCCAAGGTCGCGCGACCGCGTCTCGATAGAGCGGAACGAGCGGTCCATCAGTTCGCCGAACTGTGTCATGGCGCTTTCGAATTCGGCGCGACGGCCTTCGATGAGCGTCACCAGTTCCTCGAGCGAGCGGCGGCGGGCGGCCATCACGGCGTCGAGCGCCTCCTGGCTTTGCGCCAGTTTCTCCGCGCTCTGCGCCAGCGTGTGCTGTCTCTCGTCGAGCGCCGCGACGATGGCGTTGGCGTCCTGCATCGTGCCGCCAGCGACGGCGCTGATATGTTCAACTTGCGTCGAGGCTTCGCTCAGCGCGCCGTGGAACTCGGCGAGACGCTTGCCAAGTTCGTGTTCGAGCGTGACCAGATTTCCGCCGGTCTGGTCGATGACGGCATGAAGCGAGGCATTTGTCTCGCCGAGCGTGTCGAGCAGGGTCGGCAGCTCGCTGCGAATTCTTTCGTTTGTCTCCAGCAGAGCCGCAATCGAGGTCTGCGCGCTGGTCTCCAGCGTCAACGCCAGCGCCTCGCGGGAGGCGTCCAGCGCATTCGTCAGCTCGTCGCGCTTGACGCCGAGGCGTGAGACGAGGGCGGCGCTGCTATTTTCAACGGCGGTCGTCACCAAATCGCCGATCGCCGTCAATTCTTGGGCGACGGCTCCGCCGCGGGCGTCGAGCACCGACTGCATTTGCGTGAGGCGGGCGTCCAGCGCGCCGCTGATCTCCGCGACGCGTTCGACGAGCGACTGACCGAGATCGCCGGTGCGCGCATGAAGCGTCGCATCAAATTCCCGCCGCGCCACGGCCAGAACGTCTTTGATGTCCTGCAGACGGGCGCTGATCGTGTCCACGACCAATCGGCCGCCTTCGTCGATCTCGGAAGAAACGGCGCCGAGCCGGCTGATCACATTGTTCTCGAGCAGCGCGATGCGGCCGTCGAGGGTCGTTTCCAGCTCCTTCGCGTGGCCGCCCAGCGCTTCGTTGATTTCCTCTGTTCTGGAGGCGATGGTATGGGCGAGTTCGCTCGAGCGCGACAGCAGCACCCAGTCGACGTCCTTGATCTTTGCGTCGAGCGTTTGCATGACCTGGCGCCCGCCGTCTTCCATCACCCGCGCGACTTCAGCCGCGTGCTTGGAGAGCGCCTCTTGCAGCATCTGGCCGCCGACGCCCAGGCCCGCGTCAACGCGGCCGACCAATTCGTCGATGCGGTCCGCCGCCTCCATTGTTCTGGCGTTGGCGACGTGCTCGAAGGCTTCGATCTTGTTCGACATCGTTGACGCGATGTCGATCGCGCGGGCGCCGAGCTTTTCGACCAGATGGCCGCCTTTGCTCTCGATCGCGCCGTCGATTTCGGCCAGTCTCGCGTCGATCTCATCGGCGAAATGGCGAGAATTATCGCCGATCCGGGCATTGTAATGCTCGACTTGCGCCGAGAGCCGTTCTACGAGGGCGCCGCCCTGCATGCGGATGGTCTCATCGAGCGACTGCAGCTGGTCGTCGATCCGATGCGTGATCTCTTGCGCTTGCGCGTCGAGCCGGGCGGCCGCGTCCGCTGTCCGCGTCGTCAGACTGTCGACAAGCTGCGTTCCCTGGCCGCCGATCACGTCTTCGACGACAGCGAAGCGCTGCGTGAGTTCGGCGCTGAGGCGTTCGGCATGCGCGCCGACGCGGTCGGCGAGTTCGCCGCCGTCGCGAAGCAGCGCATTCTCGAATTGCGTCAGCTGCTCGCCGAGCGTGACCGCGATGCGCTCGCCATGGTCGGCCAGCGAGGCCACGACTTCTTTGCTTTCCGACAGGACGGAGCTCTCAAAGGCGCCGAACCGATCGTTCACCAATTCATGCAGCCGCTCGCCCTGCGTGGCGATCGCCAGAACGGCGTCGCTCGCCGTATTGGCGAAGCGCTCATGCATCGTCGCGGCGTTTTCGGCGAGAGCCGAGGAGGCGTCGGCGACGCTTTGGCGTAGCTTGTCGCGCAGCGCCGCGCCATGCGTCTCGAATTCCTGCAGCGCGATTTCGCGCGTCGTCTCCATCGTCTTGGCGACGAGCATTCCCGCCGTCTCGAGCGCGTTGAGCCGCTCGTCGAGCAATTGGTCGACGCGCGTCGCATGTTCGCTGACGACGGACGCCACGCTTTCACTGTGACGCTTAACGGCATTTTCGAAGGAGCCGAGCTTTTCGGCGAGGTCGACTTCGGCGCTACCGGCGTGCGCCGCCAAGCGCTGCGCGATCTCGCCACCTTGGCGCACAAGCACGTTTTCAATCACTTCGAGACTCTGCGCGACAGCGTCACTGACCTGTCCGCTGTTGCGAGAGAGGCTGTCTTCGAAGGCGACGAGCTTGTCGCCAAGTTCCGCGGCGGCGCGCTCAGTGCGGGCTGCGACCCGGGCCGCCAAATCTTCGCCCTGGCGCGCGACGATGTCTTCGAACGTCGATACGCCCTGCGAAAAGGCCGCCGTTGCGCGTTCGCCGTGCTCGCTGACGCGCTGGGTGATTTCTGCGCTGTGACGCTCGACGGCCTCTCCGAAGGCGGCGAGCTGCGCGGAGAGCGTCGATGCGGCGCGTTCGCCACGCTCGCCGACGCGCTCGGCAACCTCGTCGCCGTGGCGGATGATGGAGTCCTCAAAGGCGGTGAGCTGCGCCGAGAGCGTCGATGTTGCGCGTTCGCCTTGCTCGCCCACACGCTGCGCGATCTGTTCTCCGTGGCGCGTGACGGCGTCCTCAAAGGAGGCCAGCTGAGCTGCGAGCGTCGAGGTCGCGCGCTCGCTCTGTTCGCTCACCCGAAGCGCGATGTCGTCGCTATGGCGAACGACAGTCTCTTCGAAAGCGGCGAGCTGCGACGACAGCGTCGACGTTGCGCGCTCGCCATGTTCGCTCACGCGCGTCGCGACGTCGTCGCTGTGCTGCGTGACCGCTTCCTCGAATGCGGCGAGCTGAGCCAACAATGTCGCCGTCGCGCGTTCGCTCTGCTCGCTGACCCGTTCAGCGATTTCGCCGCTGCGGCTATTGACCGACTCTTCGAATGCGGCGAGCTGCGTGGCGAGATCGCCGACGCTCTGCGCAAGCTCCTCGCTGCGCAGCGCAACCGCCGTCTCGAAGGCGGCGAGCTGCGTCGCGACGGTCGTCGCGGCTCGCTCGCTGTGTTCGGCGACGCGCGTGACGACTTCCTCTCCGTGGCGCGCGAATGTGTCTTCAAAGGCGGCAAGACCGTCCGAAATGACGGAGCTGACCCGGTTGCCATGTTCAGCGACGCGCATGGCCGCTTCCGTGCTGTTGCGCACCACGGCGTCTTCGAAGGCGGCAAGCCGCTCGGCGAGAGTGGTCTCGATCTGCAGCCCTCGTTCGGCGATCCGTTCCGCCACTTCGCCGCCGCGGCCGAGCACGGTCTGTTCGAAGGCCTGGAAGTTGTCGGCGAGCGTTTCATTGACTCGATCGCCATGCTCGCCGATCGCGGACACCGCTTCGCTGGCGGCGGCGATGAAACGCGCCTGCACGGCGTCGACCTGTTCGACGAGCGCCGTTGAGCTCTGGTTCAAGCTGGAGGAGATTGCGTCATGCAGCGCCTGTCCGCGCAATTGAAATTCGTTTTGCGCCTTCTGATGCGTGTCTTCGAGCAGGCCGACGATTCGGGTTTCCGCGGTTTCGAATGTCGCCCTGGCGTTTTCGACATGTTCGGCGACGCGCGTCGTGAGCCGTTGCTGGGTTTCGGCGAGCGAGCGCTCAAAGGCGCCGCCCTGCGTCTCGATCGTGTCGCGAATGGCCCCGCCGGTTTCCGTGAGCTGCGCGACGAGCCGCTCCCCCTGGCCGCCGATCGCCTCGGAAAAACTCGCGCCGAGCTCTTCGAACCGTTCGAGCACAGCTACGCCGCGCGCGCCAAAATCGCCGGCGATCGCTTCGCTCGCGGCTTCCAGCTTGCGGCCGACTTCCTCGACTCCATCTGCGAAACGGCGGCTGACGTCGTCGCTCGCGCCGGTCACTTTCTGCGCGACTTCGTCACCCGTCTGGGTCAGGGCGATCAGCACTCTTTCGCCGTGACTGGCCAAGGTCGATTCAAAGGCGTCGCCGGCTTCGTCAAGCGCGAGCCGGATCTCTTCGCCCTTGGAGCCGAGCGAGGAGGCGACGCGCGCGCCTGCCTGGCTCACCGCTTCGGCGAGATGGACCGAGGTCGTGGCGAGTTCCTGAGACAGCGCGTCGCGCGCGCCAAAGAGCGCCGTACGGGCGTTGTCGGCGTTGACGACGATCGCTTCGCGTTCGCGCGTCAGCTCGTCGATGAGCAGCCGAATGCGCCGTTCATTCTCCGTGTAGGAGCGTTCGAGGTTGGTGACCTCGGTGCGCACGATCACTTCCAGTTCGCCGGCCCTTGCCAGCGCGCGTTCAATGCCGTCACCCATGGAGGCGGCTTCGCGTCGGATCGCTTGAGAGAGCGAGACGACCTGTTCGGTGGCGACAGTCTCCGGCTCGATGAGCCGAATGGCCACTTCGGTCATGGAGTTGGCGATGAGCCGCATCTCATGGGCGCGGCGCGCCATCAATCCTGTGAGGAAGAGGAAGACGAGAGGCGCGATCAGCGCTGCGAGCGTCAACACCGGCTTCGGCGCGAGCAGCGAACCGTCGAAGTCGAGGATTTCGCCTTGATGGAAATAAGCGTACAGGGCCCAGCAGCCCGCCCACAGCGCCATGGAAGCAAAGGTGAGCGCCATGATCGAGTGGTTGGGCTTGATCTGCAGCGCTTGCCGCAACTCGCCGACCGTGCGGCGGTCGTCGTTCGCAGGCGCAAGCGCGGGCGCCATCGCTCCGGGCTGCGCTTGAACGCGGTTCTGCGGCTCGCCGTAGGCCGAGGCCGGCCTTCTCTGGTCCCCGGCCGGCGCTTCCGCTCTCCGGCTCTGGGCCGGGCCGGACCGGTTGTTCGCCTCATCGGCAGCGCCTGCGGCGTCCGGCGGCGCGCTGATATCGAGCGCCTCCTCAATCGCCGTCAGAGCGGCGGACGCCGCGTCCTGGATCTTTCCCGATGTCGCCATTCGCCCTCTCCAGCCGGCGCAGACGCGTCGCCCGGCCCGATCTCACGGCCCGCCGCTCAGCGACCGCCTGTGAATAAAGATTAACCAAACTTTACAGCCCATCCCTGGCAATTGAAACATCCGGCGGGGGCGTATCGGGAAACTTCGTTAACGCGCCCTTCAGGATCGAGGCGCCAGTCTCCACTCTGGGCGCCGCTTTGGCCGGCCTTTCTGCGGGGCTGCAAAACGGACCGCTTTGCGATAGATATCAAGGGGAACAGGAATGGGGATGGCGAAACTGGCGGACTCCACGTTTCTTAATTGCGAAGCTCAACCGCAGCCGTTTTGCGAGGCCGACGCGGAGTCGCCGATCGACCTTGTCCATCTTTCCCGACAGACCTTCGGCGACCATGATCTCGAACGGGAGCTGCTGGCGCTTTTCGACGCACAGGCGGAGCAATTTACGAAACGCTTGCGCGCGCCCGCCGCGCGGGGCGACGCCGACTGGCGCATCGGGCTTGCGCATACCATCAAGGGGTCGGCGCGGGCAGTGGGCGCCTTCGAGGTGGGGCACGCGGCGGAGGCTTACGAACAGGCGCTGCGCTGCGAAGACGCGAGCGCCGCCGAGAAGTCCGAGATCCTCGGCGCCGCCATCGGCCGCGCGCGCGGCGCCATCGCCCTATTGCTGGGCGGCGCGGCTCAGAACGGCCCCACCGGGAAATATTTCAGATAAAGCTCGGCGAAAACGCCGCGCTGGGCGAGGCGGGAGAGCGCGTAATCGAGCGCCCGGCGTAAGGGCGCATTGCCTTTTTTCACGGCGATGCCGATGCCCTCGCCGAAATATTTCGGATCGGTGAAGGGGCCATCCCGAAAGACGCAGCAGCCGGCTGCTTCGGCGCCGTTCAGCCAATAGGATAGGGCGATCGCGTCGCCGAAAACCGCCTGAACGCGGCCGTTCTTGAGCGCGTTACGGGCGAGGGCGGGCGTTTCGAACGTCACCAAGGTCGAGCGCGGATAGAAGGCTTGCAGAAACGCCTCGTGTCGCGAGCCCGCGACAACCGCGATCGGACGATCGGCGAGCGCGGCGGGAGAAGCCGACGTCAGGGTCGTATCGGCCTGCATGGCGAATCGGCCGGGCGTCAGCATGTAAGGTCCGGAAAAATCCACCTGTTTGCGAGTTTCGTCATTGATCGCGAGCGAAGCGATGATGGCGTCGCCGCTATTGTCGTTGAGCGCGGGAACGAGCAGATCCCACCGCCGCCGCTGGATCGTGCAGGCGGTGTCGAGTTCGACGCAGATCGCCCGAGCCAGATCGATGTTGAAACCCGCGACCTGCCCATCCGAAAGCAGGAAATTGAATGGCGGATAGTCATCCTCAGTCAGGAACCGGATCTGGCGCAGTCCGGAAACATCCGGCTTTTCCGGCGTGCGGTTGGGGTCCCAAAATGAGGGCGCATTCGTGGCCGGCGTCGATGACGCGGGGGGCGCCGGCGCGGGCGGCGCGCCGTCAGCCGCCGCAGCCGTGAAGCCGGACGTCAGGAACAGCGCGGCGAGCGCCGCACGAATGGAGGCGAGAAGACCGGTTCGGCGCGGCTGAGTGAGACGGCGCATAAAAGGATTGCTTGGCCTTTGCTGTAGGTCGATAGTCGCGCCCAGGCTGCTTGCGCTTGCCGGGTTTATTGCATGAATTTTGTGCCGATCGATAGTGTTGCTTCCTCTGCTTCGCAGATCAAGGACGAACTTTCCTCTCAGCCTTTCAGACGCCGGGCGCTTGCCGGCTGCTCGGCCGTTCGCCGGCCGTCGCCGTCGCGTGCGACCGCGTCGAGATCCATTCCTGTCGAAATCGCCTTTCTTTCGGCGCACGGCGTGCCGGAGCAAGTGCTGCAATTCGCCGCTGCGACGGCGCGCCGCCAGGGCGTTTGCGCCGACGAAGCGCTGCTCGCCGAAGGGCTCGTCTGCGAGGATGTCTTCTATCGGGCGCTGGCGCAGCATCTCAACGTCGAGTTCATCGACAGTCCTGTCGACGTCGCCGCATCAGGCGTTGCGACGGCCGAATGCGGCTATGCGCGGGTCCGGGACCCGTCGAGCGGGTATCTTTGGCTGTTCGCGCCGAGCGGCAGCGGCGTCTTTCGATTGATGAGCGCGCGGCGTGCGGCGAGGGGGCGGCCGCTTTTCGCGATCACCACTCGAACGCTGTTTTTGGAGGCGGTGCGCCGCGCCGATCCCGTCAGCGTCGCCCGCGACGCGGCCTTCCTCGTCGAGCGCGTCGATCGGGACTTATGCGCGCGCGGCGGCTTGCGGCGCGGACAGGCGGGACTGCTCCTCATCGCTCTGATCGGACTGGCGGCGAGCCTTTACGCACCCTTCTTCTTTTTACGCCTTGCATCGGCTTTGCTCCTTGCAGGCGCATTCTTTTGCGGCGTGTTTCTGAGACTTTTCGCCTGCGCAGCGAGCCTTCAACGCTGCGCAGACGCCGAACCGCTCGAAAGCGACGCGCAACTGCCGATCTACACGATCGTGCTTGCGCTTTATCAAGAAGCCGCCGTTGCGCGCCAACTCGCGCGAGCGATCGACCGTTTCGACTATCCCGGTATTATGGCGCAAACGCCACAAGCGAACTAGCGTGCAACGCCTTATTTTCTGGGCATGGCCGAGATTCGCACTGTCACCACGCTGCGCAGAAAGCGCGACGAAATCATATCTGTCATCAAGCTCTATGAGCGCCAGCTAGAACAAGCCCGCGCCGATCTCGCGCATGTGTCAGCGGCGATGCGGATATTCGACGCTGGCGAAGACGTGAAGCCCTACATCGACATTCACCGCATCTTTAAGCGGACAGAGAAGATCGCTCTATGCCGTGAAGCGCTCGCCGAGGGGCCGATGACGACAAAGGATCTCGCGCTGTTCTTGATGCGCAAGAAGGGCCTCGACACGGGCGACAAGGTTCTTGCGAAGGCCATCGCCAACAATCTCATTCACTCGCTGCGAATGCAGGCTTCGCGCGGGCGTATCGTCATGGATGGGAAGCGGAAGGGCGTTTGCGTGTGGCGATTGGCTGAAACACGTCAGCTCGAATTGGCCACAGCGTGAGTTAGCGAGACTCAGTCAGGCCGGTTTGGTAGCGTCCCCTTTGTCAAAGGGAGGATGGCTATGGCCGATCACCACTACATTTGCAGCTCCATTGAAAGCGGCGCGGCGACTGCGGATGGCAGCCAAATCATGATCAATGCGCCCATGGACGGCGGGAACGTTTCAATCCTCTTCCCTTCTGACGAAGCGCCTAGAGCCGTGTCTCTCATTTTGGCTCTGCTTGGAGATGCGAGAGCAGCGGCACGCGATCCGCAATCATCTCCGCCGCCGGTTTTTAATGCTGGGGCTATAGAGTTTCTTCAACGCCCTGATCAGGGTCGCGACGTTCTGCGAATTCAGGTCGGTGAAGATCGAAATTCATCCTTATACTTTTCGTTCCCTCTTGGATATTTGGTAGAAGTATCAAAGGGCATTCTGCAAGCCGCAGGGCTTGTCGTAGAGGCAAGAAATGGCTTGGCCAATTAGTCGCCGGGAATTTGCTTTTGTTTTGCATGACAGCCGCTCCCGTTTCGTGTAGCCTAACAGCTCACGACGATGCGTCTCGTCATTCCGAATCGAGCGGGGATTCCGGCCCCGCCGATTCACTTTTGATCATAAACTCATCACGTAATGCGCGCCAGTCGCGCAACCACGCTCGCTCTAGCTGGGGATTTCAACTGTTGCTAGCACACAAGGAGATGCCCATGCCTACAGCGCGAGAGGAATTCGAAGACGCCGAGATGTCATTCCGCCGTGGCTATGTTCACGGGGCGGTGGACCTATTTCGAGAAATAGAGGCGTTTTTACCCGCGCGGCAAAGAGACTCGGTGCAAAGATGGTTAGACGACGATCTTAGCAAGTGGCGGCTCGCCAACTTGAAGGGCGAGGTCGGAAGGCCAGATGTTATGACTATAGGGCCGCATACTCCCCCGCGCCTCAAGCCGTGACTGATTAAATTACGACACGTGCCTTTGCCAGTATCCCGTGAAATCCGGGCTGACCTTTTTCTTCGTCATCAGCGCCGCCAAGCGCTCCACCTGTTCGCCATTCGACATGCGGCGATGATCCTCGCGCCATGAGGCTTCCTGCGCATAGCGGAGCAAGTAGACGCCAGCAACGTGGTGATGATGGCCAATCTCGGCGCGGCGCAGGCGCGAGAAATAGGACTCGGCGTCATTCGTGCACGCGCCATCGTCGCTGTATGCCTCTTCGTGATTGATCCGGCGCATTTCGAAGTTCTTATGCAGCGCATCCCAAGAGCCGGCTTCGTCGGCATGGACGATTGATCCCTTGGCGATACGAGCGCGGATGAAACCGAGCGCGCGGCCTTCCGCGCGGAAGACAGCCGGGACAGACCGTCCGTCGCGGGCGCGGACGATGACAACGCATTGGCGCTTGCCGGTCTGATTGACCGCAAGACGACGATCGCGGCGGTTCTCACGCATATTGGCCGGTTTGACGTAGCCGCCGAAATAGCCGCCGTCGATTTCCACTTCCTCGCCGGCGCCGCCGACGACGCGGCCTTTCATTTCTTCGGCCATCGCCTCGCGCAGCTTGTGCAACAGGACGAAGGCGGCCTTGTAGGACGTGCCAAGATCGCGAGACATGGCGAGAGCGCTCTTGCCCTTCACCTCATTGGCGAAGATAGCGATCGCGGCGAGATAGACGCGCAAGGGCAGCTTGTGAGACGCAAAGAGCGTCCCGCTGGTCACGCTGAAATCCTTCGCGCAGGCGCGGCAACGGAAGCGCGGCGCGCCGCTCGGGCGGCGACAGTCATAGGCGTCAACGCCGCCACAGTGCGGGCAGACCGGCTTGCCCTCAGTCTCAGCCCAGCGCACGCGGCAAAACATCGTCTCCGCATCCGCGTCCGACATGCGGAAGATACTGGCAAGCGAGAGCGTCTTGGCGGCGCGGGAGAGAAGGAAATGTTGCGACATGTCACCACATCCGATGATGTTATGCATCGGATATAGCGGTAGACGTAATCAGAAGCAAGGGTTAATATCATCGCATGTGATGATATTTTGAGGCTCCCATGGCGGCGAAAGCAGACCCGGCTACGCAAGCGTATGAAACGAAAGCGAAAAACCTCCTGAAAGGGGAACTGAAACGCCGTGGCGTCACCTATGCTCAGCTTGCCGAAAGGCTGGCGGCGATCGGGGTGAAGGAGACAGACCGGAATCTAAACAATAAGATCAGTCGCGGCGGGTTTACCGCTGCTTTTCTGATTCAGTGTTTAGAGGTCGTCGGGTGCAAAACGCTGCATTTAGATGCGGATGGATAGCTGGGATTTTATTTGTTGTTTCAATACATTCCGCATTTGGAGAAAACGCCGGACATCATCTGATCCAGAATAACCAAACCGAGGCTCAAAGCGAGCAGAGCCAAGCCAAAAATGCGCGGGCGCCGCACCCGGCGACCCAGAGCGCCGAAGCACCAAGGCGGCAAGATATCATTCCCAAGGATCAAACGGGTAAGCCCAAAGAGCACAAGAAGCCCTGTGAAAACCCCGCTAACAGCGAAGAAGACGACACGTGCTCGCAATTCAGGAGCGCAGATGCGGCGAAGGAACAAGTCGATATTGGCTGGAAAGGTCTTTTGGCCAGCATCGTATCCGCCGCCGCCACTGCTGTCGCTGCTTGGGCCGCTGCTGCCGCCGCGACTGCCGCTAAGGACGCTATCCGTGACGCTCAATCTAGCCGTCGTGCGTGGCTCAAACTGGATCTCACGCCATACCGAGAAATCACCTATTATGAGACTGGCGGATTCTATACGCAAATGACTGTTTCCATAACGAATATTGGCCAAAGCGTCGCGCGTGACGTTAGGGTATGGCCCAAAGCCTTCACCGATGAAGGTGTTAGCACCCCCCATGTTTGGGAAGAGTCCGCTGATTGGCTTTTCAAGCGCATGGCTCAGCGCCATCCGAAAGAAAGAGGCCGCGTCATTCTTCCAAACGAGATGTATTCCTTTGAACCAGACATCTTGATTCGCCCAAGTGAAGCTGTCGGCTCCGCAAAAACACGAACTGGATTGATTATCAGGGTCGCGCTCCTGGCGGAATACGAAACCGATCCTGTAAAAGGCAAACGTCACACGCTGACATATTTTGATGTTCTCGGCGCATCTGACGATCGGGCCACGTGGGGGGTTATCCAAAGCGAAGGCCCGACCCCCAAAGATCGGCTCCGCGCAAACAAGAGCAGCGGCGGCAAAGCCACCTAAAAGCGCGCAACGCGCTGCGCCGAACAAGCGCGCGACTCCTACACGTCAACCCTCCCCCGAATAGGTGGCGACGTGGCCGTCAGATCGCTTGTGGCGTTTGCGCCATAATACCGGACTATCCGAGAGCCAAGCTCGATGTAAAATTCGTTATTGAAGCCGATGATGAACCAACGGCTGCCGCATTAAAGGCGCATGCGCCACATGCGCCGCATGAGATCGTCATCGCGCCCGAAGGCGCGCCGCGCACCAAGCCACGCGCGCTGAACGTCGCCATGCCGCTCGCCCGGGGATCGCTCGTTGCGGTGTTCGACGCGGAAGATTTGCCCGAGCCACGCCAATTGCGTCGAGCGGCGACGCTCTTTGCCGCATCGCCGCCGAGCGTCGCGTGCCTGCAGGCGAGCCTTGTTATCGACAACGGCGGCCTGAATTGGATGACGGCGATGTTCGCGCTTGAATATGCGGCGCTTTTTGACGTCTACAACAAGGGCCTCGCAGCGATGGGCATGCCGCTCTTCCTTGGCGGAACGTCCAATCATTTCCGCATCGAGGCTCTGCGCGACATCGGCTTCTGGGACGCTTTCAACGTCACCGAAGACGCCGATCTCGGCCTGCGGCTCGCGCGCGCGGGCTTTGAAGCGCGGACATTCGCCTCGCAAACCTTCGAAGAGGCGCCGGCGGTCTTCGGCGCGCTGGTGAGACAGCGCACGCGCTGGTTCAAAGGCTGGATGCAGACATTTATCGTGCACTGCCGTCGACCTATGCGGCTTTTCGTCGATCTCGGTTCCCGGCGCGCGATCGCGGTGCTCGCAATGTTCGCCAGCGGATTGTTTGGTCCTTTGCTCGGCCCGTTCTTGGCGGCGCGGATGGCCTATGATGCGATCTTTGGGGCTCTGTTGGCGCCGGTCGCGCCATTTGAAATCGTCTTGAGCACGCTGTGGTGCTGTCTGGCGATCGCCGGAGCGGTCTCCCTGATCTTGCCGCTGGCCATGGGAATGCGGCGGCGCGGCCTGACGCGATTTCGCCGAGCGCTTATCTATCTGCCGATCTGGCTGATGATGCTGAGCATCGCGGCATGGCGCGCCCTTTATGAACTCTGGCGGCGTCCTTTCCACTGGGAAAAGACCGAGCATGGGCTGACCATGCGCGGCGCTGTCGAAGCGGAAATAGAAGTCGATCCATTCGTCTCAAGAGAAGAGCCACTGTTTGATCAAGAAGCCGGCGCTTAGCGCCTTGCCGTAATGTTCGTGCAGCGCGACATGGCTCATGCCGGCGCGCGGCAGATCAGATTTCTTCAATCGTTTGAAGAAGGGAATGAGCACGTCCTCGAAGTTCGTCACCGTGTATTTTCCGCCGTGGCGATCGGCGACGCGCTCGGCGACATTGGCGAACAGCAGCGCCAGCGCCTTGAACAGGGCCGGATGGGTGATCTGCTCATCGGCGTTGTGCAAACCCAGGCCGTGCCGGCAGGCGCGTAAATAGGCGTTGAGCACCGCATAGACTTCCTCCGCCCGCGCGTCGACGAATGCGCCCTTGATCGAGCGCAGCGCGGCGTTGAAGGTGACGCGCGAAATCGTGCCCTTGCGCCGTTCCGCCGGACTGAGCAGGTCCTTGAGCGCGCTGTCGTCGCGTGTGTGGAAAAGATCGAAGACGTCGTGCAGCAGCGCGTCGGCTTTGGTCTCGACTTCCGAGAGACGGCGGATGTCGAGCAATAGCTCATTGGGCACCGGCCGCTGCTTAGTGTTGATGTCCATGAACAGCCGGCATTCTTCCGAACGCTTCAGCTTATTGTAGATCACCACCGGCACGTCGACCGCATGCTTCGCCAGCTTGAAGCCGAAAATGCGATGTTGCCCGTCGATGATCAGGAAGGCGCGGGGGTCCTGCCGGAAGGTCAGAGCTCCCGCGGCGCGGTCATAATGCATATGCGCGCGCGACTGCGCCGACAGCACCACGGCGCCGGGAACCGTGCCAAACCCGGCGTCGATATATTTGGCGATGGATTTCGCCCGCTTTTCATCGAGCAGGCGCTGGAAGCCTTCCGCCGGATTCTCGACCCGCGGTTCGACCGTGCAGGTTTCGGCGAGCAGGTTGCTCGGCAGCACCAGCGCGTAAAAGCGGTGCTTGCCCTGGGAGACGAGTTGCGCCGGGGCGGTGATCGATGTTTTGCCGGCGGCGGAAGCGGAGGAGCCGCGCAATTCGGCCCCTGCGTCCGGCAACGGGGCGGATTCGGCGATATCGCTGAGCGTGTCCCGATCCATGTGTTGATCCCTCGGAAGCGTGAACTTTCAGCGTTCACACAGCTGACTCGACGAATCGACCGACACTCGGACGACGACGCTAGGCGGGAAAAGCATTGGGGGCAAGATGGCTTGAGGTCGCGAAGCCGTGTTTTATCTTCCGAATGCCTATTCAACGCCATGGCGGCCACGGCTGCGATGGCTCTCAGGCCGCGGAAGCGGGAACATTGCGGAAGGCAATGTTGCCGAGTCGGTGCTATAACTTGGTCATTCACCTTTGTCGGGAGCGCTAAAGTGTCCGTGCCGATAGAGACCACCCCGCGTTTTTCGACAGGCGTTCCGGGGCTCGACAGGGTCCTTCACGGCGGACTTCCGCGCTGCTCTCTCATTCTCGTTGAAGGCGCGCCCGGTAGCGGCAAGACGACCATGGCGCTCCAGTTGCTGATCCAGGCGGTTCGCGCGGGGGAAGGCTGTCTGCTGGCGACGAGCGCCGAGTCGCCGCAACAGTTGCGGTCGATCGCCGCATCGCACGGATGGAGTCTCGAGGGGATCAATATCACGGGCCTGTCGGAGCCATCCAGCGCGGAAGACACAGGGCTCGATTACACGCTTTTCCCGGAAGAGGAGGTCGAGATCGGCGAGACGTTCGACCATCTTTTTTCCGAAGTCGAACGGTTCAAACCAAAGCTGCTCGTGCTCGACACGATTTCGAGTCTGCGTGTTGTCGCGCCGACGGCGGCCTTTCATCGGCGTCAACTAAAACGTATTCGCGACTTCATGGCGGCGCGCGACTGCACGACTGTGATGCTGGATGAAGCATCGATGACGGAAAAGGATCTTCGCAGTCAGACGCTGTCTGACGGCATCATCGAATTGCGGCAAAAACAGTCTTCGTACGGCGCCGACCGACGCGCATTGCGCGTGATCAAACTGCGCGGCTGCAGCTATGTGAGTGGCTCACATGACGTAACGATCGCCACCGGAGGGCTGACCGTGCACTCTCGCCTCGTCGCACAGAGCTTTCCGAGCCTCGCGTCGACGCAGGCGCTCGGCTCCGGCAACGCAGAGATTGACGCGCTTGTCGGAGGCGGGCTTCCCCGGGGTTCGAACACGCTTATAGCGGGCCCTGCAGGCGTCGGAAAATCAACTATATCATCACTCTACGCGATGGCTGCGGCCAATCGCGGCGAGAAATGCGCCCTTTTTCTATTCGACGAGAGCGAGGAGAGCTATATCGGTCGCGGCGAGGGATTGGGCCTAGACATGCGCGCCAAAGTCGAAGCCGGCCGCATTGAACTCAGGCATCTTGATCCGGCCGAACTGAGCGTCGGCGAGATCGCCGCCCTGGTCATGGATCGAGTCGAGAAGCAGGGCGTGAAGCTCGTCGTGATGGACACGCTGAACGGCTATCTGCAGTCCTCGATGGAAGAACCAAGTGTTGTTCTTCACATCAGGGAGTTGCTCTCCTATCTGAGCCGTCGTCAGATTGTCACCATCATGACGCTGACGCAGCACGGAATTTTCGGAACCGAGCTCTCTTCGCCGATGGATTTCAGCTTCCTGGCCGACAATGTTTTCCTGCTTCGTTATTTCGAGCTTGACGGCGCGCTGCACAAGGCCTTGTCGATCGTCAAAAAGCGTAGCGGCCAACATGAGCACACGATCCGGAAACTGACGATGAGAGCGGGGGGCGTCGACGTCAGTGAGCCGCTTACAGGCTTTACAGGCGTCCTGACGGGGACGCCCGTGTATCATCCCGAGTCCAAATATGGCGGAGCGTAGCGTAGCGGAGGTCGTCCCAAGAGCTGAGGATAGCCTGCGCGTTCTGATAATGACGCCAACGGGACGCGATGCCGCCCTCGCCGAAGACGCGCTCAAGCGTAACGGTCTTTCCAGCTGCGTTTGCCGCAACGAAGAAGAGCTACGCGGGGAGATTGCGAAAGGCGCAGGCTGCGTTCTTATGGCGGAGGAGGCATTGCCCCACGATCGCGCGGTGACCTGGCACGACTTGTTCGGTCCTGAACCGGCGTGGTCCCAGATGCCCGTGGTGTTGCTTCTTGCCCGCGGCCACGCTCAAAAAGATTTGGCGTTACTACGAACGATCGAAAAGCGTCCGAGTTTAGGTTTCATCGAACGCCCTGCACAGAAGCGCTCGCTGATCAGCGCGCTCAAGAACGCGATTGAAGCCCGTCGTCTACAATACGCCATTCGCGACGCGCTGGACGCGCTGCAGACTGCCAATCGCCGCAAGGATGAGTTCCTCGCCGTGCTGGCCCACGAGTTGCGCAATCCTCTAGCTGTGATTTGTGCGGCGATTCACATCAAGAGGCGGCGCTCAGCCGACGGGAATGATGATGACATGCTATCGGCGATCGAGAGGCAAACTCAACAGCTCACGCGTATTGTCGACGACCTTTTGGAAGTTTCGCGCATCAGCCGCGGCAAGTTAGAGCTTCACAAGGAGCGCCTGGATCTTGTCTCGCTCGTGCGCGAAGTGTTTGAACATGGGGCCGACAAACTTCAGGCCGGGAAACATCGCAAACATTTTTACGCGCCCTCGACAGAGCTTTTCATTGAGGGTGATCCCGTTCGTCTGGGGCAGGTATTTGTAAATATTCTCAACAACGCCGCAAAATATACAACAGATGTCGGCGCGATCGATGTATCGGTGACGCAGGACGGTAATTCCGCAGTGGTCATTGTCAAGGATACGGGCGTCGGAATCCCGCCCGAAATGATAGCGCGCGTTTTCGACATCTTTACCCAGGTCGATCGCAATCTCGGAAGGGCTCAAGGCGGGATTGGCGTCGGTCTATCGCTTACCCGCAGTCTTGTAACGCTGCACGGAGGCACGATCGAAGCCCGCAGCGGCGGCGCGGATAAGGGCAGCGAGTTCATCGTCCGGCTGCCATTGAGCGAACCGTCCGTTGCGGCGAATGTCGAACCCGCGCAAGATCCAAGGGAGCGGCGCGCGCCCCAGACGAAGGTGTTGGTCGTGGATGACGACCACCTTGTCGGCAAACTCACTGGCGAGCTGATCGCCACCTTTGGGATGGAGGTGCAGGTCGTTCCTGGCGGAGCCGAGGCGCTGGAAGTCATCCCGAAATTCCAGCCCCGGATCGTCTTTGTCGATCTCGGCATGCCCGGGATTGATGGTTATGAGACGGTCCGGAGGATCAGACAGCTTCCCGGCGGAGATTCTCTTTTCATCGCAGCGTTGTCGGGTTGGGGCCAGGCCGAGGACTTTGAGCGAAGCGCCGAGGCTGGATTTGACCGGCATTTTGTCAAACCGATCAAGATCTCGGAATTAGAAAATTTGTTCGCCTCGGAGCCGCTAACCTGAGCAAATGAGTCAGAGCGTCGTGATTGACGTCTTCCGAAGCCGGCCGTGCCGTCGTCAGCTACGCAGACCAGGCGCCTCATGGCCCGTGCGCGCCACATATTCGGTGTAGCCGCCGCCATAAACATGAACGCCATCGGGCGTCAGTTCCAGCACACGATTGGATAGCGCTGCCAGGAAGTGACGATCGTGCGAGACGAACAGCATGGCGCCCTCATATTGCGAGAGCGCCGTGATGAGCATCTCCTTGGTCGCCAGATCCAGATGGTTCGTGGGTTCGTCCAGCACGAGAAAGTTCGGCGGGTCGTAAAGCATTTTCGCCATGACGAGTCGCGCCTTCTCGCCGCCCGACAACACCCGGCATTTCTTCTCCACATCGTCGCCGGAGAAGCCGAAGCAGCCGGCCAATGTGCGCAGCGAGCCCTGTCCTGCCTGCGGAAACGAGTCCTCCAGCGACTGGAACACGGTGCGCTCGCCGTCCAGCAACTCCATGGCGTGTTGCGCAAAATAGCCCATTTTCACGCTGCCGCCCTGGGCGACGGCGCCATCGTCCGGCAGCGAGGCGCCGGCCACCAACTTCAGCAGCGTCGACTTGCCCGCGCCGTTGACGCCCATGACGCACCACCGCTCATTGCGGCGCACTTGAAAGTTCAGTCCCTCGTAGATTGTCCGTGCGCCGTAGCTCTTGTGCACGTTCTTCAGGGTGATCACGTCGTCGCCCGAGCGCGGCGCTGGCGGGAATTCGAACAAAACCGTCTGGCGGCGCTTTGGCGGCTCCACCCTGTCGATCTTCTCGAGCTTCTTGACGCGGCTCTGCACTTGCGCGGCGTGCGATGCGCGCGCCTTGAACCGCTCGATAAATTTGATTTCCTTGGCGAGCATTGCCTGCTGACGCTCAAATTGCGCCTGCGCCTGCTTCTCGTTCTGCGCGCGTTGCTGCTCGTAGAACACGTAATTGCCCGAATAGGTCGTCAACGCGCCGCCATCGATTTCCACCACCTTGGTGACAATGCGGTTCATGAACTCGCGATCATGCGACGTCATCAGCAGCACGCCTTCATAGGCTTTGAGGAATTCCTCCAGCCAGATCAGGCTTTCCAGGTCGAGATGGTTGCTCGGCTCGTCGAGAAGCATGGCGTCGGGACGCATGATGAGGATGCGGGCGAGCGCCACGCGCATTTTCCAGCCGCCCGACAGGGCGCCGACGTCGCCGTCCATCATCTCCTGCGTAAAACTCAGGCCCGCGAGGATTTCGCGCGCGCGGCCTTCCAGGGCGTAGCCGTCCAGTTCCTCGAAGCGCGCCTGCACCTCGCCGTAACGCTCGATGATTTCTTCCATGTCGCCCGCCCGGTCAGGATCAACCATGGCGTCCTCCAGCTGCTTCAGTTCGGAGGCCACGGCGCTGACGGGACCCGCGCCGTCCATCACCTCTGACACGGCGCTGCGGCCAGACATCTCGCCGACGTCCTGATTGAAGTAGCCGATGGTCACGCCGCGATCGACGGCCACCTGGCCCTCGTCGGGATGCTCCCGTCCCGTAATCATTCGGAAAAGCGTCGTCTTGCCGGCCCCGTTGGGACCGACGAGGCCGACCCGCTCGCCCTTAAGGAGCGTCGCGGAGGCCTCGATGAAGAGGATCTGATGACCGTTCTGCTTGCCGATGTTTTCGAGACGAATCATGTGTGCAGGGGACCGGGGAGGGAAAGTTTGGGTAGCCATTAGGCTATGCGGCGCGCCAGCGAAAGAGCATTTCGGCCGCAAGCGACTCCTGCCTAAGCCTCGACGGGAAGCGTCCGCTCCGGGTCAAAATCGTGATCTGCGGGGCGATGGCGGCGCTGCTTACTCGCGGTGTGATTTCAGTCGCTTGTGCGAGAGGACCAGGTCGCGTGCGAGACGCCGTCGAGGGCGGCGAGCGCCTCGACCACGGCGTCAAGCTGTTCGCCCGTCGCGCTCGACGTCGCGAGGGTCGCGACGATCTCGACGTCGTCTTCGCGTTCGTTCTCAGCAATGTCCTGGATCGGATAAGAGGCGGCTTCGAGCCGCTCGATCAAAGTGTCCCGAATAGCGTCGCGTCGGGCGCCGCTCGCCGCGACGCGGACGTCATAGACCGCTTCCGTCGCGGTTTCGTCGATCGGCGTACGTTCGATCAGACGCACGAGCGGTCGAAGGAGCGTGTTGCCAGCGAGCACGAAACCCGTGAGCAACAAAGCTTCCGCGGGACGATCGGCGCCCGCGAAGCCACCCGTCACCGCCGAGCACCAGACGGTCGCCGCTGTGTTCAATCCACGGATATTCATGCCTTCCTTGATGATCACGCCAGCGCCGAGAAAGCCGACGCCTGACGCCACATAGGCCAGCACCTGGGTCGCGCCCTGATTGCCCATGAGCCGCATGCCGAGATCGACGAAAGCGGAAGCGCCGAGCGCGACGAGAGCGTTAATCCGCAACCCGGCGCTGCGCTGCCGATACTGGCGCTCCGCGCCGATCGCGGTCCCCAGAACGAACGCCACGAGCAGCGACACAAACGTATTGAGAATTTCCGCGCCGTCGAAATTGGCAATGGCGTTCATGGGCTAAATCCATCGGCGTTCCGCTGCTCGGCTTATAGAAGGCCACAGGAAGCTTGTCGCGGCCGACGCCGCGGTAATGTTGACCCTGAGGCTGCGCTCCTGTATGAAGACTGCGCTGCGCCGCAGCATGAGGCGCTCCAGCCGCGTAGGTCGACGTTTCCGTCGACGAGCTGTCGAGCGCCCCCTTTTCCCACGCCGAGGCCCGTTACGCGGGGCCGACTCTTTTTTGGTCCTGAGCTGGCGCTCTCCGCGCCGGTCCTCGTGGCTCGAATCGACAACTGAAAGCAACAATCGAAGTGATGACATTCTCCGATCTCGGCTTGAACGAGATCCTGCTGCGCGCGCTTGAGCGCGAAGGCTACACCACTCCCACCCCGGTCCAGGCGCAGGCTATTCCCGCGCTTCTGCAAGGTCGCGACCTTCTCGGCGTGGCCCAGACCGGCACCGGCAAGACGGCGGCTTTCGCTCTGCCGATCCTGCACCGCTTGCTCGCCGATAAGCGGCGCGCGGCGCCCAACACGGCGCGCGCGCTGATTCTCGCGCCGACGCGCGAACTCGCGGCGCAGATCGCCGACAGTTTCCGCTCTTACGGCCATTTCTTTCGCCCGAGCGTCGGCGTCATCGTCGGCGGCGTGTCGCATCGTCCGCAAAATGAAATGCTGGCCCGTGGCCTCGACATTCTGGTGGCGACGCCCGGGCGTCTGCTCGACCATCTCGGCAGCGGCCGTTTGAAGCTCGCGACGACCGAAGTGCTCGTTCTCGACGAAGCCGACCATATGCTCGATCTCGGATTTATCGTTCCGATCCGCCAGATCGTCGCGAAATTGCCGAAGCAACGCCAGACGCTGCTGTTCTCGGCGACGATGCCGCGGGAGATCTCCGCGCTCGCGGACGACATGCTACGGGATCCGACGAAAGTCTCGGTGACGCCGGCGGCGACCACCGCCGAGCGTGTCGCGCAACATGTCTATCTGGTTTCTGGCGGCGCCAAGCGTGACCTGCTGGTGGAACTGTTGAACGACCGTGAAATTTCGCGCGCGATCGTGTTTACGCGCACCAAGCGCGGCGCCGATCGCGTCGCGCAGCATCTGGAGAGCGCCGGCGTCGGCGCCGACGCGATCCACGGCAACAAGAGCCAGAGCCAGCGGCTGCGCGCGCTTGACGGCTTTCGCAAGGGCCGCACGCGGGTGCTTGTCGCGACCGATATCGCCGCGCGCGGCATCGACGTCGACGGCGTGACGCATGTCGTCAATTTCGAATTGCCGGAAGTTGCGGAAGCCTATGTGCATCGCATCGGCCGCACTGCGCGGGCCGGCGCGACCGGTCAGGCGATTTCGCTCTGCGACAATGGCGAGCGGCCGTTGCTGCGCGCGATCGAAAAACTGACGCGTCAGACGCTTGAATTCACTGACCGGCGCGCCGAAGGCGCCCGTCACGATGACGGCGACTCCGCACGCCCGGCGCCCAAGAGGCCGAGTTCGCCGGCGCCGCATCGAAACGGCGTGCAGCATCCTCGGCGCGATGGGCAGCGTCCAGCCGCGAAGCGCGCCGACGCGCCTGCCAATAGTGGCCAGAAGCGGCGCGCCAATGGCGGCGGGCGTTTCAAGCAGGCGAGCCGTCCGCAGGCATAAGGCTATAGTCATGGCCGTTCCGAATCGAGGACGGCCATGCTCTATGATCTTCTCATCGTCGGCGGCGGGATCAACGGCTGCGCCATCGCCCGCGACGCCGCCGGCCGCGGCCTTGCCGTCAGGCTCGTCGAGCAGGGCGATCTCGCGCAAGGGACGTCGTCCGCCTCGACGAAGCTGATCCACGGCGGTCTTCGCTATCTCGAACTCTACGAATTTCGTCTGGTGCATGAAGCGCTCGCCGAACGCGAACTGCTGCTCGCCGCCGCGCCGCACATCATCTGGCCGCTAAAATTCGTTTTGCCCTATGAGAAGGGGCTGCGGCCCGTCTGGCTGCTGCGTCTTGGACTTTTCATCTACGACCACCTTGCGCGCCGCAAGCAGCTCGAAGCCTCGCATATGGTGAGACTTTCGCAGGATGCGTTTGGTGCGCCGCTACGCGACGCTTACCGCGTCGGCTTCACTTACGCCGATTGCTGGGTGGACGATTCGCGCCTCGTCGTGCTGAACGCACGCGACGCGGCGGAACGCGGCGCGACGATCAGCGTTGGCGCGAAGCTTGTTCAGGCGGTCCGATGCGGCGACCGCTGGCGCGCGACGCTCGCGGACGGCGAGACGATTCAAACGCGCGCGCTGGTCAACGCCGCCGGCCCCTGGGTGTCGCAGGTGATCGAAGACGCGCTGCACATCCATTCGCGCAAGCATGTGCGGCTCGTAAAGGGATCGCATCTTGTTTTGCGTAAGCTCTTCGAGGGCGCGCAGGCCTATATTTTGCAAAATCCCGATGGCCGCATCGTCTTCGCCATCCCCTATGAACACGACTTCACGCTCGTCGGCACGACCGACATTTCCTATGACGGCCTTCCCGGCGCCGTGGCGATCAGCGACGCAGAGACGGACTATCTGCTCAATTCGCTCAACCATTTCTTGCGCGTTCCAGCGACCCGCGACGACATCGTGTGGAGCTACGCCGGCCTGCGTCCGCTCTATGACGACGGCGCGCTCAAAGCGTCGGTCGTGACGCGCGACTACGCTTTCGATCTCGACGCGCCAGAAGACGCGCCGCCGTCGCTGTCGATCTTCGGCGGCAAGATCACCACGGCGCGCCGGCTCGCCGAACATGCGCTGAGCGAGCTCTCGCGCTTTCTTCCCGCGCATGGCGAGGCCTGGACGGCGAACGCGATCTTTCCCGGCGGCGACATGCCCGAGGGTTTCGACAGATTTCTCGACGATCTCAAGCGCGACAAGCCGTTTCTCGGTGACGAATTGGCGCTGCGCCTCGCGCGCGCCTATGGGACGCGCGTCTTCGAGATTTTGAAGGATGCACGAGCGTTGAGCGATCTTGGCCGTGATTTCGGCGGCGGCCTCACCGAAGCGGAGATCGCCTATCTGCGCGAGAAGGAATGGGCGCGCACGGCTGACGACATTCTCTGGCGCCGCTCGAAGCTCGGCCTCCATATGAGCGACGCGCAGCAGATAACGCTGCGGGAGTTTATCGGCGCCTGACCCCCTCCCTGTCCCTCCCCCGCTTCGCGGGAGAGGGGACCCAAGCGATCTGCTTTTCGCGAAAGAGAGTCACGCGGCCTCGCGCGAAAATGACGATGCAAGGCGCGACCTGCTCCCTCTCCCGCGAAGCGGGGGAGGG
>NZ_JAMRYX010000063.1 GCF_024448135.1 Methylocystis suflitae | reverse complement strand
ACACGCCCCGTGAACAAGCCGATTCCCAATTCCTTCCGCGCCGGCCCGGATGAAAACGGCCGCTTCGGCATTTTCGGCGGGCGCTTCGTCGCCGAAACGCTGATGCCGCTCGTACTTGATCTCGAAGAGGCGTACGAGAAGACAAAGACCGATCCGGCCTTTCACGAGGAGCTCGCCGGCCTTCACAAGCACTATGTCGGGCGCCCCTCGCCGCTCTATTTCGCCGAGCGCATCACCGACTATGTGCGGGCCCGCGCGGGCGAGGGCAAAGGCGCCAAGGTCTATTTCAAGCGCGACGAGCTCAATCACACCGGCGCGCATAAGATCAACAATGTGCTCGGGCAGATTCTGCTCGCGCGGCGCATGGGCAAGAAGCGCATCATCGCCGAGACGGGCGCCGGCCAGCATGGCGTCGCCACCGCCACCGCCTGCGCGCGCTTTGGCCTCGACTGCGTCGTCTATATGGGCGCGGTCGACGTCGAGCGGCAGAAGCCCAACGTCTTCCGCATGAAGATGCTCGGCGCCGAGGTTATTCCCGTACAGTCGGGCGCGCGGACCTTGAAGGACGCGATGAACGAGGCGCTGCGCGACTGGGTGACGAATGTCGCCGACACCTTCTACTGCATCGGCACGGCGGCGGGCCCGCATCCCTATCCGGCGATGGTGCGCGATTTTCAGTCGATCATCGGCAATGAGACGCGCGTGCAGATGCAGGAGATGGAGGGGCGGCTTCCCGATTCGCTCGTCGCCTGCATCGGCGGCGGCTCCAACGCCATCGGCCTGTTCCATCCGTTTCTCGACGACGCGAGCGTCGAGATTTACGGCGTCGAGGCGGCGGGACATGGCGTCGATGTGCCGAACGGCCATGCGGCCTCGCTCACCGGCGGGCGTCCGGGCGTGCTGCACGGCAACCGCACCTATCTTCTGATGGACGACGACGGCCAGATTCTCGAAGGCCATTCGATTTCGGCGGGGCTGGATTACCCCGGCATCGGCCCGGAACATTCCTGGCTGCATGAGATCGGCCGCGTGAAATATCTGAACGCGACTGACAAGGAGGCGCTCAACGCGTTTCAGCTCTGCTCAAAACTGGAAGGCATCATCCCGGCGCTGGAGCCCTCTCATGCGCTGGCGAAAGTGTTCGAACTCGCGGCGCAGAAGCCGCGCGATCATCTGATGGTGATGAATATGTGCGGCCGCGGCGACAAGGACATTTTCACCGTCGCCGAGCATCTCGGCGGGATGTGAAGAGCTGAGGCAGACGAAGCAATTCCCTCATCCTGAGGAGCGAGCGCAGCTCGCGTCTCGAAGGGGCAGGGAAATTGCGCTGCGCCCTCGTGCTTCGAGACGCGCCTTTCAGGCGCTCCTCAGCATGAGGGCAATGCAAGGCTCATCTGCCACTCGCCACACACTTTTGCGCGATCTCGTTGAGCCTTCGTCCGCGCTCGGTCTCATCGGTCACGCCGGCGAGCGCCTTGCTGCTGATCGCTTCCCGCGCCGTGCACGCGCAGGCGTCGTGGCAAATTTTTCCTTCGCCGCCCTCATTCATGCAGCGCGCTTCGCATGAGGCGATGAATTCCGTCGCGTCGACGGCGGGCGGCATGAGATAGGCGAGGCCCATAAGGAGCGCGAAGAGCGCCGGCTGATGCGCGAGATAGATGAGCAGGCTGTGCCGGCCGAGGAAGTTTAAACCCTCTCCCATCGGGAGAGGGTCGGCGCGGAGCGCCGGGGTGAGGGGTTTTCCCGACGAAGCTCGCAACCCCTCACCCGGATGCTTCGCATCCACCCTCTCCCTCCAAAGTCGGCTGTTGCCGACTTTGACATTTCGATGCGCAAACGAGGAAAACCTCGTTTGCGAGGAGAGGGTTGCGCGCCCTGCCGCCACGCCGAGTAGCAGCGCGCCCGCCCAGGGAAACAGTGGACGCCAGTCCTGGGTCATCGGCTCGCTGGTCGAAAGCCCGATCCATTGCAGCCAATCGGCGTTGAAGGCGGACGACGCGAAGAACGATCCGGCGAGAAGGAAAAAGGCGCCGCACGCGAACGCGACTGGCCAGGGCGCGAAAAGCAACGGAACCGCGATCAGACTGGCGACCGCGATGCAATGCAGAATGCCGAAGAACACATAGGAGGTGGGAAAAAGGGCATAGGTGCCGGCCGTCACCAGCGCCGCCGCCGCGCCGATGAGCGCGAAGCGGCGCCAGAAGGCCGGCCAGCGCATTGAATCGCGATTCGCCAGGACCAGCGCGACGCCGGCGATGAACAGGAAGGCGAAGGCGATCGAATGGCCGAATATTTTGACGGGCGCCGACCAGGGAAGAGTCGCCGGCGCATAGCCGAAATGCGCGAGGTCCCAGATGACGTGAAAAACGATCATCGCCAGAACGGCGATCCCGCGCGCCGCGTCGAGCGCCTGCCAGCGGCCCTCAATCATCGGCGCGCGGCCGCCGGCGGCGCGCCCTGGAATTTGCTGAACACCATATCGGGCGCGGAAAGATTGTGGCGCGAGGGCAGATGGCGGCCGACCCACACTTCCGTCGCGCTGGCGCCGGGGAAGCGAATGACGGGCGCTTCCTCCCAGCTCTTGCCGCGCTTGCTGCGCCAGGCGACAATGGCGGCGTCGCTCATCGTCTCCATGGCGTACATCGACCGCAGCGCCGCGAAGGGCAATCCGTTCGGCATCGCCTGACTGAAGGAGACGTCGAGCGTTATCCGGTCTTGATCGACGCTCTTGATCGAGAGGCGGCCTTCGCCGCCGCGCCGGAATTTGAGGATCAGGCTGCGCGATTCAGGCTCGAAGACGATTTCCTCGATATCGACGATCGGCCGCTCCTGCGTCTCGACCGGCCCGACGAGAAAGGACGAGCCGTAAGCCGTCCAGCGCATGTCCTCGAAGGGCAGCGGCCGCGCCCGCCAATAGCCGTCGGGCGGATAGAGCACCATGATCTCTTCGGCGCGCTCGCGGCGCCACATCCAGAGCTGGATCAGATGGAAGCCGTGCTCGACCGTATCGCCGACGCGGATCGGCACGTCGTTGGGGCGCCAGAACGAGGGAAAGGTGTAGCCCGTTAGCCAGAATTCCGGCGTCTCCCAGAAGGTCTTGCGGCGCGCTTGCGAAAACGCCTTGGGGTCCACGGTGAAATCGCAGCTCGACCAATCGGGCGCCCAGCGATCCGAGGCGATCGTGTTGATGTAGGAGGGGTGCACCGCCTGGATCTGCAGACTGCGCACGCGCGGCGAGATGAAGTCGAGCTCGACATTGTCCTTCTCGGCGCAGAGCTCCGGCGCCGAATTGTTCTCGACGCGAACTTGCAACTCTTCGGCCGCTTCCGGAGTCTCCGCCGAGGCTGCGCCGGCGAAGGCCAAGCCGCCGGCTCCCAAAAGAAAGCGGCGGCGATCGAATGTCGTCAACTGGAAGATTCCTTGTTGCTTTTGAGGTCCTTATCGCGCGCAAAGGAAGCGCGCGGCAAGCGTCGCGATGCATTAACGCGGCGCAAAAGGCGAAAACAAGGAGTGGGCCCGCCCGGCTCGGACAGGCCGTTGCTTAGAGCAGGTTTGCGAAAAAGTTGACGGACTTTTTCGATGAGAACCTGCTCCAGCATTTTGCTTTTGAGCGATTCCTTATCTTTCGATGTGATCGGGAAGCGCTTGGCGATCAGAAAAGGCCGCCGCCAAAGAGGGCGGCGAAAGGATCGGCGACTGCATAGCCCGAGCCATAATAGGAGCGGCCGCGCGAGGACGCATAGTGGACGCCCCTGCCGCGCTCGGCGCTGGCATAGTAATGGCTACGTGGCGGCGCGCCGGTGATGGAAATGCGGCCGCCTTCGCTCTGGACCATTTGATACAGCATCGCGGCGTGGCCGGGCGACAGGCGCACGCAGCCGTGCGACGCCGGCTGGCCGAGCATCCCCGTCGCATAGGAGCCGTGAATCGCATAGCCGCCGCGGAAGAAGATCGAGTGGGGCATGGGCGACATGTGATACTTTCGCGAATAATGCATGGGCTGCATGCCGGTGGGCGCAAACGAGCCGCGCGGCGTCGAATAGCCGGCGCGTGCAGTCGACACCGGCCACGAATAGCTGCCGGACGAAGACTGGACATGCATGGTCTGCGTCGAAAGATTGATGTGGATGTGTGTGGTGGCATTCGCCGCGCCGAGGCCGGCGATCAGAGAAACCGTCGCGGGAAGGATGACTGAAAAACGCATAGCGGACTCCTGACCCAACGCGCAGCATGCCCGGCGCTCTTGCGCTGGCTTGGCGCTACAACAAAGCTAAATGAAGCGTTAAGCTTTCGCGGCAAGGCTCTATCGCGACGCTTTACGCGGCGCAGGCAATTATGGAGACTGGGGGGCGAAAGCCCATGATGACAGGTTCGACATTGCGCAGGCTTTGTGCGGCGCTACTCGCCGTCGCGGCGATCGCCATGGTTACTGGCGCGCCGGCGCAGGATAAGGGCGCGCTCGACCCGAAGCCGCTGCCGCCGCTCGCCAATCCGTCGAGTCCGGCGACGCCGGCGCGAGAGCTGTTTGGCCGCGCGCATGCGGCCGCGCCGCTACATCCCGATCCGATCGGCTTCTATTCGCGCGGCTGTCTCGCGGGCGGCGAGCCGCTGCCGATCAACGGCCCCTACTGGCAGGTCATGCGCCTGTCGCGCAACCGCAATTGGGGACATCCCAATCTCATCGCCTTCTTGAAGCATTTCTCGTCGAAAGCCGCGCGCGAATCGGGCTGGCCGGGCCTGCTCATCGGCGATCTGTCGCAACCGCGCGGCGGGCCGATGCTCTCTGGCCACGCGTCCCATCAGATCGGGCTCGACGCCGATATTTGGCTAACGCCGATGCCCAATCGCGAGCTGACGCGCGAAGAGCGCGAAGAGCTGATGTCGACGGACGTCGTGCGCGACGACGGGCTCGACGTTCGGCCCGACATTTGGAGCGCGGGCCACATCGCCTTGATCCGCGCGGCGGCGATGGAGCCGGCCGTGCAGCGCATCTTCGTCAACGCCGCGATCAAACGTGCGCTCTGCCGCTCGGCGCAGGGCGAAAGCTGGATGCACAAGGTCCGGCCGATGTGGGGGCACAACTACCACTTCCACATCCGGCTTCACTGCCCGAACGGCTCCAACTGCCGCGATCAGGACCCGACGCCCGCTGGCGACGGCTGCGACTCCTCGCTCGCCTGGTGGTTCCAGGACGGGGTGTTGCATGCGAAGAAATCGGGGAAGAGCTGGCCGCCGATGACGATGGCCGGCCTGCCTGCCGCCTGCCGCGAGGTGTTGCGCGCGCAGTAAGCCTTCAGGCGGAGCAGTCGCCGAGCGGGCAGGCGACGCCGGTTCCGCCGAGTCCGCAGTAGCCGCCGGGATTTTTGGCGAGATACTGTTGGTGATACTCCTCGGCGTAATAAAACGGCGCGTTTTCGCGGATTTCCGTCGTGATCACGCCGAGGCCCGCCTGCGTCAATACGCGTTGATACATGGCGAGCGAGTCCTTCGCGGCGGCGAGCTGTTCCGGCGTCGAGACATAGAGGGCCGAGCGATATTGCGTGCCGGCGTCATTGCCTTGGCGCATGCCCTGCGTCGGATCATGGCCCTCCCAGAAAATGCGCAACAGCTGTTCGAAGGTCATCACCGGCGGCTGGTAGACGACCCGCACCACCTCCGCATGGCCGGTGCGGCCGCTGCAGACGTCCTCATAGGTGGGATTTTTTGTCACGCCGCCGGCGTAGCCGACCGCCGTCACATAGACGCCGTCGCCCGCCTGCCAGAATTTGCGCTCGGCGCCCCAAAAGCAGCCCATGCCGAAGAGGACCTGCTCGGACCCGAGCGGAAACGGCGGGTCGAGCGGCCGACCGTTGACGAAATGGCGCGCCCCATGCGCCACCGGAGTCTCGCGGTCGGGTATCGGCCCGAGCAGCTTGGAAAGACCGAGTTCGTCGAAGATGGTCATGGCGGCGATATAGTGTGGCGGCCCGAGGGAATCTAGCGGCGGGCGTAATAGAGCGGCGCCGACCGCCGGTGGCTGAGTAGGATCAGCAGGGCCCCGACGCCGCCGAAGGCGACGCTGACCGGCGCCAGCATCAGCGTGGTCAGAACCGGGTCCCATAGAAAGGCCGAGACGTTCTCGACGCTCGATTGCATGGACTGATAGAGGCCGGGAAAAAGCTCCGACGCTCCCTTGCCGAGGCTCGTCACCGTCACGCGGCCGGCGGCGATCGAGCGCGTGCCGTCCACGATGAGGGCGATGAAGCCGCCGGCGAGCAAGAGAAGGCCGATCAGTCTGGTGAGGAGTCGCAGCATGGTCTCTTCGTGCGAACGGAAATGTTGCGATGGATCGAAAAAGCGTGGGGAGAATAGGCGCCGCGGCCGCTTCTGTCCATGCTAGCGTTTGCGTTCTAGGCGCGCGTGAATATATTGCGCGCTTCGCGGAGGGGTGGCCGAGTGGTTGAAGGCGCACGCCTGGAAAGTGTGTATGCGGGAAACCGTATCGCGGGTTCGAATCCCGCCCCCTCCGCCAGTACTCATGCGCAGCCTTGACGGCCTAGGAGCCGTGATCCTCTTTCTCAAGGGGAGCCTGTGCGTCGAGCAGATGACGATGGCGACGCAGGAAAGCGGCGCCAATTCGACCTGCAGAATGCCATGAATAATGCTCCGGGCGCATCAAGGCGCGAAACCGCGCCTGCAAGTCGGCGTCTTCTGGATCTTCAACGAATTTTCCTTCGAGCCGATCCATCATTTCCAGGACAAGTTCGGCGATTTCCTGCGGCGTATTGTCAATATGGCGTAAGCCTCGTTCGGCGAACTGCGTGGCAAGGTGGTATTCGGATGAGGTGTCCGCCAGCGCCTCGCCAAAAGACAAAGTGCGTCCGCTCGCGTCCTGAAGCAATTTGGGAATGGTTATATCGCCCGGAAAAAGCGCATAGGCCGCGCCAATCGGCGCCATATTAGCGAGCGCCGACCGCTTGCCAAAAATTCCCGAGATAATGAAAACCCCAGAGGTGTTGCCGAGCAGAAAGCGACACCGCGCGAGGAGAAAAACATCCATCCACGCGCTTTTCGCAGGCGACCGCGCATAATCCACAATCCCTGGGGCCGGCGCCAGCGGCTCCATCGTCGCGTCGCCGACCCGGATGCACCAGCCGCCGCGCGCAACGATTTCCCGCATGGCCTCTTGGTAACCGTCGATCCGTGAATTCCGAAAATTATGCGCCCAGTCGTGGACGGGCTTGAAGCCGCCTTCACGCGAATGCACGCATACGAACCAGGCCCCTTCCGGCATGCCCCAAGCCCGCAGCTGCTCCTCTCCCTTGGCGATTTCCGCTTCGGAAAGCTGCAAGAGCGGCGGCCGGTCACCCCAGAGGCGCAGAATTTCGTGATTATGCGACGCGCCCCCCTTCGCAATGGAATAGGCCGGAATAACGTCGACGACCTCCGGAAACTGCAAGAATGGCCGCAGTAGGAAATTCATCGCGCGTGAGCGCACGACATGAATATAGCGCGTCCAATGCGCCAATAGCGCCTCATTGGCGGGCGTGCGACCGTCAACCAGGAGGATTGGCTTGACCTTTCGTCCCGAGAGTATTTGCCGCTTCAGATAAACGTCTAGATCCATCGCAAGCTGGCCGAAATCTTCGATCAGCCAAATATGCGTGTGCAGAAAGCGATATCCCAACCGGCTGAGGATTCGCGCCCAAAGGGCATAAATGGGATAAAAATAACGACCGTGACGCTCCAACTTTTGTTCGGTGAGGCCTGTTCGATCGCCATTCATCCCAATTGATCCCGTCCTTTAAGTTTGCGAACGAATAATAGCGCTCGCTCCAATTAATTCAGGAAACGCTATCGCGCGAGCGACGAGCCGGCGCATCCATCTCTCGCCACTAACTATTCGCCGCGATCGGCCCGGCGCATAATGCGATGTTGTAATGCGTCATCTTTGCGTAACCTGTATGAAGAACTTCGTCGTTCATGCCGAACATGAAGACGTTTCGAAAGTGGCGAAGCATCGTGTCTTTCAGCTCGGCCTGGGTCTTGCAGTTCACATGACCCAAACGAGACATCCGCGACGCATAGGCCTGCGACTCGAGCGATGGCGCGCCGATGATGCAAACGCCGTCTTGCGTCAGTGACGCTACGATATTTGAAATAAATCCGTCTTCGTTGGCGCGATCGATATGTTCGAGAACATCGAGACTATAGGCGCCCGAAAAGCTGCCGGGAAAAGGGGTCGCAACCATGTCGTGGCGGTGAAACGAGATGGGGTAACGATCGCCGGCGACAGCTCGAGCGTCGTCGATAAACTCCGGGTCGAAATCAACGGCCGTCACTTTCCTGACGGCCTGAGCTACGATCCTCGTCCCAAACCCGTCGCCGCAGCCGACCTCGAGAACATGGTCGGCGCCTTCGAGCATCTTCGCCACGAATTTGTAACGCGCCATCATAAAAGCGAGGCGCTTGGGATCGTCGAGATAGGCCCAGCTCGTCATCAAACCCATACGCTGATGGCCGTGCTTGCGAATCTCGGCGACAAATTCCGCGTATTGCTTTTCGCCTTCGCGCTCCACCTGATCCGTCATGATTCTACATCGCCTGAGGGATAATCTCGCCGCTTCGAGAACAAATATCGGTTCGCGTCCAATCGGCAAACCCCAACCCGATGTCGAGTTCCTCTAAGGCATCGCCGATTCGAACGCCAATAGCGGTTTCTAGGTTACCCGGCGCCATCGAGACTCGCGGCGGCCGCTCCTCGACAGGAATTCCCGCCTTCGCGGCGCTGGCCGAGACGACCAATCGCGCGTCAGCGCCAAGAAGGCAAGCAAGGTGGCGTCCTGCTTGTAGATAGCTGATTTCGTCGGAACCGCCCAGATGCCAGACGCCGCCCAGCCGCCTAAGACCGATAAGCTCGACCCCTGCCACGACCTTTGCCATCGCGATTGGCGCCAAAAGCAGATCGTCGAAGGCCTCGATGGTTTCGCCCCGCGACAATTCGCGGCGCCATCGCTGGAATAAATCGAGATGCGGACCAACGACTTTGCTCAGGCGGACGATCGCGACAGAATCGCCCAAGCGCGACAATGCCGATTCCGCCTCGGCCTTCAGCTTTCCATAGACGGAACGAGGCGAGCGGGGCTCATCGGGCCCGACGCCGCTCTTGGTTCCGTCGAACACTTGGTTCGTCGAAAGAAAAACGACGAAAGCGCCCTTCTTCACCGCCTGCTCCGCAATGAGAACCTGCGCGTCGACGTTCACTCTTCGAGCGAGCTCCGGCTCCAATCGACATTCCGCCAGTCGCGTCATCGACGCCGTAAGGACGACCACGTCGCGCGCCGAGAATGAAAGCTCGGGCAGATCGGCGCCGAGGTCGAGATAAAATTCGTTTTGGCGATCGACCGGCTGACGCCTGGTCGACGCGATCGCTTCTATTCGTTGCGCGCTCAAGCTTTTCATCAACGCGGAGCCAATGGCTCCGCTTCCCCCGATGACGCAATATCGTGCGCTGGTATTGGCGCTCATCTGACGATGTCCGCGGGAGCGTGGTAACGCACGCCCTGTCTCGTCAAGCGGGATTTTACTGCGGCGGCGACCTTCGGAATCAGCGGAACGAAGACATCGGAATTTTCGGCGACGTTGTCAGGCGCGATGATGGGCCTGCCCATGTGCTCTCGTCCGATGCGCTGGGGGTCTTCGTCCACGAAAAAGTCGACCTCGTCACCGACCGCGCCCGCGAGCCATGTTCCGGAGATGGAGGTGCCAAAAATACCGAAATTCGCGCTTGAACGCGCGAGCTCTCGCGAGTTGCGCACTTGCGCGTTCAGCCAGTCGACCTGAGCGCGGATTTCATCCAAGCCCTTTTGAGGCGTCTCCGCCGGTCGGTCGCGGGATGCGACGGCTTTACCGATCCAGCTCAATTCCTTGGGGAGCAAGGCGTCGTGGGCGGCGACAGTCTCGTAGCCCGCGCGTTCGCCCAGGCGGCGGAGCGACTGGACAGTGAAGTGCGTGAGATGATCGACGATGACGAAATCGAATGGCGTGATTGCGCAATCCGGAACCTGCACGAAGACGCGCCCATCGTCGCCGATGAGACGCCGCAGCTCGATCAATGTGTCGACCGGCGAGATGAGATGCTCAAGCGAGTGGATGAGGGTGACGAGGTCGAAGCGCGCGTCGATCGCGTCAAGATCGCAGGTATAGAGCTCGACGAAATTCGGCAGTTGCGCAAGACGCTCGCGCGCGTCGTCGCGGATTTCCGCGCCGTAAAGGCGCCAGCGAGGATGGCGACCTGAAAAGGTCTTCAACGCCGAGCCGGTTCCGCATCCGAAATCCAGGACGCGCGCGTCCTCGCGAAGCGTGAGCGCGCCATCGAGATAGTCTATTATCAAGGCGGAGCGAGGTTGCGGCCCGGTCGATTGACCCGAAAAGATCGGTTGCTCGTCGCCCTGAGACTGGTGGTATAATTCGTAATTCCGGTAGATCTGCGCGATCTCCGCGCGCCAGGCGTCGTCCACGATTTTTTGAGCGGCGCCACACTCTTCACAACACGCAAGCCTTCCGCCTGCGGGCCACGGTCGAGCGTCAGAGGTGACACGCGGCAACTCGCGAAACGACACGAGTTCGCGCAATCTCTCCGATCCGCAAACCTGACAAGAATTGCCCGACGACAGCATTAAGGTCATCGAGGAAATTCCTGGAGCCGCCGCGCTTCTTCATTCAATTCCACGGAGCGCCGCGCGCGTTCATGGCTCGCGCGCGTCAGATGCATCCAGAGCGCAAATGCGTCGTATGGCGTCACGCGTTCCCTCGCAAGCAGATCGGGACCCTCGAATGCGCGCATCGCGCGCCCCTCTCCGAGGACAAGCCTCTCCATCTGTGCGGCAGCGAGCGGCGTCTCGAAGAAATGGCGCTCGACGGGGCCGCCGCCCAATGCGGTAAAATCGAGCGTCATCGTCGTAAACCAGACCATGGTCGGGGCGTCGTATCCCAGTTCTTCCCGCAGTTCGCGCCGCAACGCCGCCTCGGCCCCTTCGCCGGGTTCGAGGCCGCCGCCGAAGAGGCCCCAATGGCCCGGAAAAAAAATGCCAGGCTTCTCATCCCTAAGCTGCATGAGATAGCGACCGTCGTCTAGGACAAGCAGCGCAACCGCCGCATCGCCCGGCGTCAGCGGTCCCTCGTTGAGGAAATAGTCTGGAGCGCGGTCACTCACTGAGAATTCGCCGCGTCATATCCTCGATCGAAAGCCCGTGCGCGTCGAGGATGTCGTCATGGCTTCCATAGCAGTGAATGAACTCATCCTTAAGCGTGAATGAAAAGAGCCTTGTTCGCGCGCCGATATCGAAGGCGATTGCTTTGACTTGCATTGCAAGACCGCCGGTCGGCGCACATTCCTCGATAACGACGACAGAGGGAAATTGCGTCAGCGCGTCGGCGAGTCCGCTGACGTCGAGCGGCTTCAATGTGTGAACCGAATTGATCGCCACGCTGCGGCCGGCCGCCTCGAGCCGCTCGGCCACGGCCCACGCGCGTTTCATGATCGGACCGTATGTAAGAATGCAAACGTCCGCGCCCGGGCGAATTTGCCGCAGCTTGCCGAAGGTCCAGGGTTGTGGCGCGTTGCTGGTGAAGTCCGGCTCTCCCGCCTTGCCGAGGCGCAGATAGACCGGCCCATGCTCCTGCGTGGCGCACCAGCGCGTCGCCGCTTCGGTTTCCGCCGGGTCGCAAGGCGCGATAACTGTGAGGTTAGGAATCGCGCAGGCGATCGCTACGTCTTCTTGCGCGTGATGTGTCGCGCCGAGCGTCGAATAGGTGAGGCCGCCGCCGATGCCGACCACGGTGACGCATAGATTTTGGTAGCACAGATCGTCTCGCACCATTTCAAACGGGCGGTAGAGCGAGAAGGTCGCAATCGTGTAGGCGAAGGGCCGCAGACCACGCTGCGCCATTCCGGCGGTCATGCCGATCATGATCTGCTCGGCGACTCCGGTATTCACGAAGCGCTGCGGAAATTTCGTGCGAAACTTCTCGATGCTGCCGGCAGGAGATATGTCCGCTACGACAAGGCACAGGCGCTCGTCCTCCCTGCCCAATTCATAGAATGTATCCGCAAATCTATTCCTCATGGGGCGTTCTCGATTTCGTTCAACGCCTGCGCATATTCCTCCGAATTGGGCGAACGGTAATGCCAGATCGGAACGCTCTCCATGAACGAAACGCCTTTGCCCTTCGTGGTGCGACAAACGATCAACTTCGGGCGAGGGGTTGCGTCATTCGAACAGTCGTCGTCGAGCGCCGCGAAAATCTCCGCGCTGTCATGTCCAGCGACTTCAGCCGTGCTAAATCCAAAAGCGCGCGCTTTATCGAGTAGGGGGTAAAAGGCCTTGTGACCCTCGCTTATGCGTTCGAGACCAGAAAAATCATTGTTGTCCATCAGCGCGACAAGATTGGAAAGACCGAGATTTGCGGCGGCCATCATCGCCTCCCAGGTCGAGCCCTCCTGAAATTCGCCATCCGATAGGACGCAATAGACCCGCGCGTCGCTTCCCTTCAGCTTCTCAGCGAACGCCTGTCCGACCGCGATTCCCAGCCCATGTCCCAACGATCCGGTCGAAGCCGCAATTCCCGGCGTGCCGTAATCGGGATGCGCGCCGAGCCGCCCGCCGGGCTTGCAATAGGCGTCGAGGTCTGCGCGCGACAATATGCCTTGCTCCTCGAGCACGACATATTGGATCATGCAGCCGTGACCTTTGGACATCAGAAAGATGTCGCAATACTCACCGTTCGAGTCCCGACGCATCGCGCCATTATACAGCGAGTCGACGATCTCGACGCAGGAAAAAGCCGGCGCTACATGCAGCGCGGAAACTTGTCGCGAGATGTCCAGGATGCGCCGGCGGTAGCGGCGGCAACGTTCCTTTGCCGCAGCGGCGTCGAAACTGTTGCGCCGTCGCTCGTCGTGCTGACATAGCATGAGTCCGTTGGTCATTTCACATTCCGCCCAACTCGTTGCGGTCGATCATGCCCGCAAAGTGTAATCGCGAGGCGCGCGTTTCAAAGCGCCAAGATTCGCGCGCGCCCAGTCGACCATTTCCGACAAGCCCTCCGCCCAGTCAATGCGGGGCTCCCAACCCACGTCGCGCTTGATCGCCGACGAGTCGAGCCAGTAGCGAGAGTCCTGCCCGAGTCGATCGCCGCTGACCTCGCACAATTGTTCGAACGGAACGCCGACAGCCTCCGCGCAAAGCTCGACGACGCGCCGAATCGACGTTGGCTCGCTCGGTCCGACGTTATAGACGGCGCCGAGCGGCGCGCCTTCCGCCACGAGATGGATCGCCCGGCCGAGATCCCGCGCATGAATATAGGACTTTTCCGCCTTGCCGCCGCCATGCAAGGGCAGTTTCTCGCCGAGCAGGCCCGAGACGATCGCCTTGGGCACGACGCGATGCAAAAGCTGCCCGGGGCAATAGGCGTTCGACGGCCGCAAAATATTCATCGGGAACTTGAGGAATCGCGATATCGACAGAAGATGCATGTCGAAAGCGACCTTGGAGGCGGCGTAAGGACTCGACGGCTTGATCGGCTCGTCCTCCGTCACGGGGCGATCGACGGACCCGTACATTTCCGACGTCCCGATCTGAATGAAACGCTCCAACCAATCCCGTTTCATCAATTCTTCGCAAAGACGCGCGAGCGCCATCGAGTTCGTTTCAAAAAAGCGCCAGGAGTGCTTCCAGGAGACGGCGCCCTCTCCCTGCGCTGCGAAATTGACGATGATCTCCGGCTTTTCGCGATCGAGCAGTTCGAGCAGCAGATCGATCTCGTAGGTCACGTGACGAGCATGATATTCGTAACCGTCGCGCTGATCGATATCCAGCGAGAACGCGCGCTCCCGCAGCGGATTGCGACCAATGCCGATCACTTTTCGCGGGTTAGCGTGATCGAGCAGCCAGAATGCGGCGTGAATGCCGAAGCTGCCTCCGCCGCCAAGGATTGCATAGGTCTTATTCGACATGTGTTCGCCTTCGCTTCTTCAGGAGCGTCACGTCACTCGACGATCGTCCAATAATAGTCGCCCGTATAGCCGGCTTCGGCAAAGACTTCGATCCAGCCTTGCGGATAATCGTGGAATTTCGCCGTCAGCACCCAACTTTCGAAAAGACTCTTTTGTTCGGGCGTACGATACGAATCGACCTGGACGAATGCGCTTTGGCGAGACACGCGCTCGATCTCACGCAAGGCCCTCAATGCGCCGGCGCGGTCGAAATTGTGAATCGTGTTGATGCTCACGACGCAATCGAAGCTCTTGTCGGGGAATGGCAGCGCGTCGGCGGAGCCGAGGTGCAAACGGCCCACGACCTCCGGTTCGCAGTGCATGAGGGCGTAACGCGATATGTCGAGGCCGAAGGCCTCCAGCCCCGGCTCCGCGAGCATCAAGTCTTTGACGAGAAAGCCCTTGGCGCATCCGACATCGAGAATTCGCGCGCCCGCCGCGAGACCGAAGTGAACGATGATATCCTTCGCGACCGGTCGCCAGCGCCCGTCGTAGCGATAGCCGCCATAGCCATATTCTCGCGGCCCGTCGAAATAGAGCTCCCCATATTCTCGCGAAAGCGCAATGATCTCAGGCGACTTCGCTTCGCCTCGCTGCGTGATGTTGCGCCGGGATTTCGGCAGCGCGCGCAACAGATCGACTTCCGCCATGCTTTATCGCTCCGCGAGAATTTGTAGCTTCGCGACGGTCGCTATGGTCGGCGCGTAGGCGAAATCAGGGAATGAGGCGCGCGTCGCTTCGATGTCAAACGGACGATAGCCGTTATGCGGCATAGGTCCAACGCGCGGCGTCTCTTCGACGGCTACTTGATGCCGCGAGGCGCCGGCTGCCGCTTCCGCTAGCGCGCGGAACGAATGCGCCTCTCCGGTCGCTACATTGAGCACGCCGATCGAGCGCCGCATCAATATCCGGAAAAGGATCTCGGCGAGATCGTCAATCCAAACATGGTCGCGTCGCTCCTCGCCCGCGCCGAAAACCGGGATATTCTCACCGGCCGCCGCTAGGCGACGAAAGCGATTGGGGCCATAGCCGTTGTGCGGATCTTCAAGACCATAGAGAAGGCTCGGACGCACGATCGTCAACGGCGCCGAGATATCCGAGCGGAATGCGATTTCCCGAGCTAGGTGCATGGCGCCGTGCAGCGTTCCAGGCGCCGTGGGCGTCCCTTCGTCAATCGGCACCGGCTCGTCGGCGTAGACGGCGTCCGAACTGATGTTGATCACATGCGATGGAGCCGCATCCTTTAACGCCGCGACCATCGCGCGCGTCATTTTGACATTCTCGATAAGCATGTCGAGAGAGCGGCAAGGCGCGCGCGCCGCGGCCGCCACGACCGCATCGCCCGGCTGCAAAATCGCGCGCAATTGCTTCTCGGCGCCGTCGGCAAGAAGATCGATCTGCTGGCGGGTGATCGCCAATACGGGAATTTGCGCGCGCGCGATGCGGCGACAGAGCGCGCCGCCGACAAATCCACTCCCTCCGATGACAACAACGCGAGCGGGAGCCATCGGAGCGGGAGCGAGATGACGTAGCATTAGACGATTCCCGCGCTCGAGTTATGGCGAGACCCGAGCGTGTAGTAATCGAGGCCGGCCGCGGCGGCGGCGCGTGGATCGAGTAGGCGATAGGGATCAATGACAATGCGACCCCGCATCGTCCGCGCTATTTCCTCAACTCCAACTCGACGATAAGCAGGCCAGGGCGTCAAGATCATCAAGGCGTCGGCGCCTTCTAGCGCCGCGAGCGGCGAATCGACGCCCGTCAATCGCGCGTGAGAAATTGCGCTTGCTTGCACCACAGGATCATGCGCGACGAATCGCGTTTCTGGCAGACCCGTGATCGTCGCGACGGACGGCGAATTCTTAATTGAATGCGTATTCTCCTTGTAGGCGAGGCCCCAAACGGCGATCGTCGCCTCGGGCTTTTCACGAAGCAGAGCGGTCGAGATCGTGCGACGCGCCCAATCGCGGCGGCGCCGGCTGTTATCGATCCATGCGCGGACGACGCCCGCGTCCGTTTCGAAACGCTCGGACAATGCAACGACCGTCGCAAGATCACGTTCGAGATTCCCGCCTGCGATCCCCAATCCCGGCGAGAGATAGGCGCTTGGGCCGATCCGGGCGTCGAGCTTCAACGCGGGAACGATCTCGGACCACTCGGCCCCTATATTTTCACAAAGTTCCGCCAGCGTGTTGGCGACGCTGATCGAAGACACCAGGCAGCAGTTGATCGCGATCTTGCAGAGTTCGGCGCTCTCGTAGCTCATCGGGATCAACGGACATCCGAATGCGGAGAGCAACGCCTCGTAGCGCGGCTCCAGCGGCGCATTTGGATCCGCGCATCCGATAATCGTTCGCTCCGGATGCAGCGCGCGCGCCATGGCGCGGCCAAACACGAGCGTTTCGACCTGATAGTAAAGCCGCTCCGGCGGAACCGCGCGCAGGCCCCGCGTAAAACCCGGCGGCACCTGACAAAGAATGACGAGAATCCCATCGGGCCGTAGCGCCTTCGCCACGGCTTCGATAATGCCGACGATCGGGCTAAGATCGCTATGACCCCTATCGTCGGTCGGCACGTCGTATGAAATATAGACGATGTCGCATTCCGCGAGCCGCGAAAGATCGTTGGTGAAGGCCTGTCGAGCGCCATTGGCGCGCAGCAGCTCATCCAGATCCGGCTCGTCGATCGGAGGCTGGCCAGCCGAAAGCCGCTCGATTAGTTGCGAATCGGAATCATAGCCGATCGTCTTAAAACCTTTCGCCGCGACGGAGGTCGCGGAGACGATCCCAAGGTGGGTCATGCCGGCGAAGCCGACGACGATATCCGAAGCGTGCTTGATTGCAGAAGTCATGCGTCTTGCCTGCGGCGTCGCCGCGATTGTTCGAGAACCACTTCCTCGAGTTGCGCCAACACGTCTCGCAGCCATATGTCGTTTGAGAGGTCGGTCTTTGCTCGAGACTGGCACATGCCCTTGAAATGCTCGTATTCGACCTTCCAAGTCGGATCGTCCTGCACGAGCGTGACCGCCTGCTCCGGCGGGCGCCCCGACGGAAGAATTCGCCGTCGCGTCGTAAAAGTTGACGGACCCCATTTGCACAGCGATTCAATGTGAGCGCTGCCGTTTTCTGCAAAGATATCGCAAGCGAAGTGATTGCGCCAAGACAGCAGCGTCATTTCGAGCTCGATGCGACATGCGCCGTCTTCATTGCCGATAATGACGTGATCGGGCGACTTGTTCTCAAAGCAGTTGACGGCGAGCAGTTTGAATCTCGCATCGATGTCGCCGAACCAGAATCGGCATGTGTCCAGAAGGTGCGAGCCAAGATCCGGCAGCACGCCGGCCCCGCTATCGCGCCATTCCGAATTTCGCACGAGGCGCGCCGTTCCATTGCCGTAGAACATGCGACAGGAATAGATCCGCCCCAGTTCGCCCGACGCAATGAGGTCGCGCATGCGCACGAAATGCGGTTCGAAGCGATGATTGTAGGCCGTGTAGCAAACGACGTTCGCGGCGCGCGCGAGGCGCCCGAGTTCGTCAAGTTCCGAGCCCGTACGCGTCCATAGCGGCTTTTCGACCAACGCGTGCTTTCCATTCGCGAGCAGATATTCAAGAATTTCGAATTTCGGCTCGTCGGGTATGCAGCACAGCGCCGCATCGAAGCTATCGAGCGGGATGTCTTTTATGTCTCGATAATCCGCGGAGGCATTGTAGGGGTCGACAGTCGCGACGAAGTCTTCGCCGGCGAACGCACGCCTTTTATGTCCCTGCACCCCGAGGCCGACAACGATCACTCTCATGGCGCTACACGTAATTCGTTTGTTTTTCCACCGCATCAAGCTTTTTCAAAATTTGCTTGGGCGCGATGGGCGCGTTGCCGTCGCATTCGCATTCGCAGGCGGCCGCGAGCAGGCCGATGATGGTCGCCTGCGTCGGATCCTTCGTGGCGAGCATGGCGAGCGTCGAATATGCGAGGAGCGCATCGCCGGCGCCGACGGGGTCGACGAGATTCTCGACAAAGCTGTCGAGCACGAAAAAGCTATCCAGCGATTCGTGATCTGTGCTTTGGCAGACGAGCACCCCGCGCTGCCCGAGCTTAAGGATCAGCAATTTACATTGCGCCTCATCGAATATCGCGGAGGCCAGAGGTCGAATGCCTGAGTCCTGATCGGCCAGCGCAAATCGCGCCTCGCGCTCATTCGGCGTAATCAGATCGAAACCGCGAAATTCAGTGATGTTTCCCCAGCGGCTCGCGACCTGGCTGTCGGCGACGCGATACGCATTCGCCGGAATCGCCTCGATGAAATCGGGTATCGTGCGGCGATTGAAGATACCGTGACGGAAATCGGCATAGATAACCGCATCAGCGCCGCTGTTGCGCACCGTATCGGTCATCTTGTTGCACATGACGTCCGTAATTGAGTTGTTGTCGAGCGTGTCGACTTTCAAAAGGCGATAGCCGCCGACGACGATTGCGTTCTTGTTTACCGTGGGACGACCGCGCTCCGTCACGACAGAGACACTGACGCCGGCCCGCTGAAGGTCGTTCACAACAAATTCGGCGTAGGCGTCATCGCCCAACACGGTGCAAAAAGAAACGTCCGCTCCGGCGGCGCGGCAGTGTTTCGCGACGATCGCCGCTCCTCCTGCATAGTCCGTTTTCGACTCAAACAGAACGGACAAGGTCGGGGTTTTGGTCTGGCCTCCGATCATGACGCAATTGGTGTAGCTGTCGACGATCGTGTCGCCGACCACATGAACGCGATAGGCGGAAAGCGCATTTATCGCGCGGCGCAGGTCGTCGAAGGAAATTCCTTTTCTCTCCATGATGATTTGGAGTTTTTCGAAGCGAAGCTTGGGAGCTTCGAGTTCAATGAGCTTCGATGAGGAATAAACGATGTCGCCGGGCGTGAAGACGATCTCGCCGCCATAGGCGCGCACGGCTTCCGCTTCCTCCGCGGTCTTCGGACGCATCCCGGTTGTTGTGTATTCATATCCTTTTGCAAAGAGGTCTGGCTGAATGAGTTTCAGATTGTCGAGCGGCGTCGCATTGACGTCCACGACCACATAGTCGACCATCTCGAGAGCGGCAAGATTGAGCGCGCGCAGGTCCTGCGGCACGTGCGGCCGATGAAGACCCTTAGTGATGTGCGCGTCGGCTGTTACGCTTGTAATCAGAATATCGGCTTTGCCCTTGGCGTAAGCGAGATGCCGAATGTGGCCCGGATGAACCACATCGAAAACGCCGTGGCACATTATCGCGCGCTTTTCGCGCGGCACAGGGCCGAGGATTGCACGCAACTCTTCCGGCGTCTTGATTTTGTGGCCATAGAGTCGATTGAGCGAGTTATTGGGCATGAGCTACTCTGCGAGAAAGCATCCTCGGTTGGAGTGAAGGCTTTGGTTGAGTCCCTACTCGTCGCGAGTCTTGTATCAAACTACGCCGCGTGCGGACTCATATCCGAGACGCGTCGCCTCCAAGAAATTCGAACCACGTCTTCGTCGCCTTGGCGATCGACTCGGGATCCCAAAGCGGAGCGTCCTTCCAAAGATGTATCTGCTGCATCATCCTCGGCGCGCCCTCTTCAAACGGAACTTTCGGCCGCCAACCGAGAAGCGTGGAAATCTTCGTTATGTCCGCCCAGGTGCAATCGGGCTCGCCGGGCCGCTTCGGCACATAGACCACGTCGCCGCCGAGCAGGGACACGAGTTGATTGATTGATTTGGGCGCGCCGGCGCCGACATTAAAGCGCTCGCCGACGATGTCCGTTTCGGCGGCGGCAAGAAACGCTTCGGCGACGTCCGTTGCGTAAATGAAGTCGCGTGATTGCGATCCGTCGCCGACGACAGTGTACGGCTTGCCCTCGAGTTTCTGGCGAAAGAAGACGCCAAAGACGGCGCCATATGCGCCCGTGGTGCGCACGCGCAAGCCGTATGCGTTAAATATGCAAATCGAATTGACAGGGAGCTTGTAGACGTTTCCCCAGTGAAACACCGCTTGCTCGCCCTGATATTTTGAGAGAGCGTAAGGATATTGCGGCGCGATTGGGTGATCCTCGCGCGTCGGCGTCGCGGCGAGGCCATAGCAGGATGAAGACGCCGCATAGACGAATTTTTTCACCTTTGCGGCGCGCGCGCATTCGAGCGTACGGACCGTTCCCTGGACATTGATGTCCATGTAATCGATCGGGCGCTCGATCGATGGAACGATGTCGCCAATGCCTGCAAAATGAAAAACATAGCGGCAATCCGAGAAGATCGGATCACCGGGCGCCAGCGTGCGTATATCTTTCCAATGACAGGCGAGGTCCGAGTTCTGCGCATGATGCGCAAGATTCGCTTCGCGCCCGCCCGACAAGTCGTCGATCACGCGAACGCAAAATCCGCGATCCAGCAGCAGGTCGACCATATGGCTCCCGATGAAGCCCGCGCCGCCTGTCACCACAGCAATAGGTTTGCCGGTCATGCTGCTTTCAATCTTTGCAGCCGCTTGACGTTGAAATAGAAGTCGTCGTCGAAACTGTTCGGCAAACGATTTTCTCGGAATGCGACGCAGAGTTCGCGCACCGCGTCCTCGATCGTGCGCCGCGGCTGAAAGCCCAGCGCGCGCGCGATCTTGTCCGAATTGATGTGATACGAGCGCAGATCGTCGCTCGGCGTCGTCACGATTTCGAGATCGCCGCGTTCGGGATATTCCTCGAGCACGACCTTGCGAACCAGTTCGGCGATCTGCATCAAAGAGAGATTTTGATATCCGACGTTGAAGATCTCGCCTTGGATCTTTTCCGCAGGCGCCTCGAGAAACATCTCCAGCGCGTCGACATAGTCCTGAATATGCAGGTTTGGTCGTAATTGTGAGCCGCCGAAAACCGTGATCTTGTTCTTGTTCACGGCGTGATTGGTGAGAATGTTTACGGAGAGATCCAATCGCTGGCGCGGCGCGTAGCCGCACACGGTCGCCGGACGGAAGGTGACGCCCGTGAAACCGTCATCGATGTGTCTGTTGAGCAGCGGCTCGCACATTCCCTTGTATTTATTGTAAAGCGTCAGGGGCACGAGCGGATGGTCCTCCGTCACTTCGGGTTGGTCGGAAACGCCATAAACCGAAGATGAAGACGCATAGATGAAGCGCTTGACGCCCGCGTTCTTGGCCGCGAGCACCATTGGCTCGAAGGCCTCTAAATTCACCGAGGTCGAGAGCCGTTCGTCAAGTTCGAAGCTAGCGTCATTGGAGATGCAGGCGAGGCTCAAGAAAGCATCGTGGCCGGCGACCGCAGCGGCGAGCTTTGCTGTATCGCGTATGTCGCCCTGAACCACGGTTAGGTTGGGGTCGTCTTTCGGCAGGAATTCGCTACCGAAATACATGACGTCATACACGGTCGCCTTGTAACCAGAGCGAAGGAGCTGTGGAACGAGGCGGCTTCCGCAATAGCCGGCGCCGCCCGTAATGAAAACCCGTTCGAACTGTCGCGTCATCGAACATCCTCGCGTATATCGCTTACGCCGCCGACCTCGGCGGACAAGTTTTGTGGCGCAACGTCTATGTCGAATCCCGAAGCCGTCGCGTCGCGATAGAACATTTGTACCGTCTCGAGAGAAAACTGCGTGAGATCCTTTCCAACCAACTCCAGCTTGGAAAGAATGTCGGGCGTTGCGGTGATGATATGGCAGCCCGCCTCCTGCGCGTGAAAAACGTTTAGCAACTCGCGCGGGCTGGCCCAAAGCAGCTCCGCGCGCGGGCGCGACGCCAGCGCCGCGCGGCAGGCCTTCATGTGAGGAACAGGATCAACGCCGGTATCGGCGATTCTCCCGGCAAAGACCGAAATGATCGCCGGCGCTTCGGGCGCGAGCGCCGCGGCGACGTCGCGAACCTGCTGCACGGTCATGATCGCGGTGACGTTGAGCGTCACGCCTTCGTTGGAAAGCGCGCTCAGAATAGGGCCGGTGAACTCGCCCTTTGTATTAACAACTGGAATCTTCACGTTGACGTTTGGGCCCCAACCGGCAATGACGCGCGCCTGTCGCGCCATCTCGGAGGGGTCGTCGGCGAATACTTCGAATGAGACGGGACGATCCGGAATCGCCTCGAGCACCTTGCGGGCGAATTTTTCGTAATCGGCCACGCCGGCTTGGCGCATCAGCGTCGGATTGGTCGTGAAGCCGACGATCCTCGGATCGCGATACATTGAGATCATTTTCCCAAGATCGGCGCCGTCGGCAAAGAGCTTAATGAATATTTTCGGCATGAGCGACTTTCAGCTGTCTGCTTGTGGCAATGATAGGATCCAGTCGGCGGCCTCGCAGAGCGAGCCGACAATTTTATCTGGGCGTTCGGGGGGCTGTTCCGCCGTATAGCCAAGATCTATGAACACGGTGCGGCACCCCGCCGCAGCGCCGGCCTCTATGTCGCTCGCTCGATCGCCTACCATGAAGCTCTCCTTGAGATCGAGCTCGATTTCGCGCGCAGCTTCCAACAGCATTCCAGGCTGCGGCTTGCGGCAGGCGCACTGGCCCGTATGGCAGCAGATCTTTATCGCATCCAAAGGCATTGCGTGGCGAAGTCGGAGGCTCATTTCATCGACGATCTCACGCGCAACTCGGCCCGCCCCCACATCTGGCTGGTTTGAAACGACGACGGTGAAGAAGCCCGCTTCCTTCAACCTCGTAACGCACCTCGGCGCGTCCGGATAAATGGCGAATTCCGCGAGAGTCGTCGGTGCGAAACTGCGGCCTTCGCGAAACTGCGGCACCACGAGAACGCCGTCACGATCCAAAAAAACGGCGCGTCGCGGCCCGAACATCCTTGGCTCCTACCACTTCGTCCCACGCGACTGAAGAGCTGGATGAGACACGAGGCAATGCCAGACGACTGCCTGAAACGCTTCGGAAAGCGGCGTCACGCGGCCGGCGTCGACCTGCGGAATTACGACCACCACGTCGCCATGGGCGCCGGCGTGGCCGTCGGCGCGACCCACGATCGCAAAAACGCGGGCGCCACGCTGCTTTGCAAGATCGATGGCCTTCACAAGTTTGACGCTGACATTGCGGGCCGCGTTCCCGCCACCCACTGAAAAGACGAGGATTGCGTCGCCGCTGGATAGCCGGCTGACCTCAAGCCATCCTGTGAAGATCGTATCCCATCCCTCATCATTGGCCCGAGCCGTCAGCTCCGAAACATTGTCCGTCGGCGCATAGGCTTCGATCCCGCACAATTTGCGAAAATCATTCGCCGCGTGACCACAATTTCCCGCGCTGCCCCCGACGCCCAATAAAAACAATCGTCCCTCGCGCTCACGCAATTGACTCAATTCTTGAGCGAGCCGCTCGATCATGCCGGCGTCAAGAAGTCCTGCAACCTCTCGTACCTGCTCCATAAAATTGATGATATGCGACAGGGCAGCGCTCCTGTTTAACAAGCAAAAGCTGGTTAGAATATCGCCCTGTGAGAGTCAATCCACGCGACGCGTCGAATGGGCAACGCCTCAACTGCATTTTAACCACGCAATCACTTGCTGCAAGAGCAAACGAGGGAAAGCCGACGCTCGAATGCGGCCTATGTCGAGCGAATCAACCAGGTCATTGGCGACTTGGCGTCGCCGAAATGCTAATCTGTCTTTCGCCCCGAAAATCCAACACGCTTTCTATAAACGGTTGGCCTGAGAGTTAATCCACGGATCGCGTTCGACTGGACGACGAAAACCAACAAACCGAGGCGCAGGGCGCACAGAACGCGAGGCGTGAGCAAAGATGAGCGGTGCGAATTTTGACGTTGTCATCGCGGGCGCAGGCGTTGTCGGTCTCGCCGTGGCCCGCGCGCTTGGCGAGACGGGATACAAAGTTCTGGTTACCGAAAGCGCTCCGACGATTGGTTCGGGCGTCAGCTCACGCAATTCCGAAGTCATTCACGCCGGTCTGTACTATCCGCCCGTCAGTCTGAAGGCGCGACTATGTCAGCGAGGCGCCGAGTTGCTCTACCGATATTGCTTCGATCGCGGCGTTGGATTCCGGCGCGTCGGAAAACTGATCGTGGCGACGCAGCCCGACCACAAGGCCAAACTCGATCAGATCGCTTCGAACGCGCTCGCGAGCGGCGTTCGAGACCTCATTCGCCTCGAAGCGGCGGAGGCGCGCAAGCTCGAGCCGAGCCTTGCCTGTTGCGGTGCGATCCTGTCTCCGTCGACCGGCATTGTCGACAGTCATGGGCTGATGTTGGCGCTGCAGGGCGACGCTGAAGAGTCCGGCGCGACATTCGCTTTCAACGCCAAAGTCGTGGGCGGCGCGGTGACGCAAAGCGGGATGACGCTCCATATTCGCGACCGCGCCAGCGACGACGTCTCCTCGCTTGAGACGAGGGCTTTTGTGAACGCCGCCGGGCTCGGCGCGACGACGCTCTCCCGAGCCATCGACGGATTTCCGGCCTCCATGACGCCGCAGCTTTATCTCGCGCGCGGTTGCTATTTCACGCTCCCCGGGCGCGCGCCCTTTTCCAGGCTCATCTATCCCGTTCCTGTGGACGGCGGTCTCGGCGTTCATCTTACGCTCGACCTCGCCGGACAGGCGCGGTTTGGTCCAGATATCGAATGGATCGATGAAATCGATTACAACGTGGACTCGCGGCGCGCCGAGGCCTTCTATGACGAAATTCGTCGCTACTGGCCCGCCCTTCTAGACGGCGCCCTGCTTCCCGGCTACGCCGGCATTCGACCGAAAATCTCGGGGCGGGGGACGCCTGCCGCAGATTTTCGCGTCGACGGGCCAAGCCAACACGGCGTCGCCGGCCTCGTCAATCTGTTCGGAATTGAAAGCCCGGGACTGACGGCCTCACTCGCTCTCGCCGAGCTGGTCCGCGATCGCCTCAGTGAGGCGCCTTGATTTGGAATTCGCAACGCGACTCCCGCAAGTCCAGTCGTCGATATGGCTTGTAGCGCTTGTGGCTGGAGAACGAAAAGAGGCTTTAGGGTCCAGACTCATAACAGTCTCATCGTTGGAGATGCGGCGAAGCGCCTCAAGCAACCTGCTTTCTGCCTCGGTGAGGCGCCGCCTGCTCGTGTCGCCATCGCGTTCGCCGCGATTTGCGCGGCGCAATGTGCAGCCCTCAAGCAATGGGCAGAGTGGGTGGCTGGTGGGATGAGGCCAGAAGTGAGAAAGTGTGAGCGCTAGGCGTCGATCTTTTGCGCCGCCCCAAAAACGCGGCCCAATGACATGAGAATTGTCGCGCGCCTCAGGTGGCGCGCTGCCAGCTGCACTCAAGTCGATCTGACAAATCTCGCACAAAGGGAATGACGTGATTCAGCGGTTCCTCTGGCTAGCGATGGGCTATTGGAAAGGCCAAACGCAACGCCCGGCGTGGGTTCTCTCGGTTGGATTTCTCATCTGCCTGGTTGTGAACACTTACATGGCTCTGGCCGTGAATCGCTGGAGCAAGAGTTTCTTCGACGCGCTTCAAACGCATAAAGTCGATGAAGTGACCGGGGGAATTCTTCAACTCGCCATTCTGGCGGTCGGCGTCGGTCTTGCCTCAATCGCGACAACGCAGTTTCGTATGAGACTTCAGGTCAATTGGCGATTGTGGCTCACCGCCTCGCTCATCGAGAAATGGCTCGTCAATGAATCTCGCCAAGCCTGCGCCATATCCCCCGCAATCGATAATCCTGAAGCCCGCATCGCCGATGACGGTCGGCTGGCGATCGAGCTTTTTGTCGATCTCGCCGGAGGCGTCATCAATATTTTCTTGGTGTCGGCCGCCTTCATCCTCGTTCTTTGGCAAGTGGGAGGATCCTATGAGTTTCTCGGCGTGGTCATCCCCGGCTATCTGGTTCTCGCGGTCTTCATCTATTCGGTGGTGACCTCGTTTTGCATGTGGGTGCTCGGGCGACCGCTGGTGGCAAGCGTCGAAGCAAAGGCCGCGGCGGAGGGGAACTTCCGCTATGCTCTCACCCGCGCCCGGCATGAGTTCGAGTCGAGAGCGGTGGTGGAAGTCGACGAGGACATAGATCGCGATATTGGCGATTACCTGCGTCATCCCGTCGTCAAGGGGGTTCCGATCATTCCAGATCGGCTGCCCGAAATCGACGCTCGGAGCGGGAATCCCTTCGACAGATTTCTCTTTCTGCTCGCAACGACCTGGGGGCGCGTCATCCAGGGGCAGACAAAGATCGTTTTTCTAACGCACGCGAACAATCTTTTGGCTCCCGCCGTTCCCCTGTTGCTTGGCGCGCCGAAATATCTTGCCGGCGATTTAACGCTTGGAGATCTGATGCAGGCGGCCGCAGCCTTTTTGCAGGTGCAACTTTCTCTCAATTGGCTCGCCGATAACGCCCTGAGCATCGCGAACTGGTCGGCGTCGGCGCGGCGGGTCGCGGCCCTTGATTTAGCCATTGACACGACGCGAGAGGCGACATGAGCCGACTTCGCATGCACCGGGAAAGTCATCTCGTTCAGCGCATCGGCTGGCTGCGGGCGGCGGTGCTCGGCGCCAATGACGGCATCGTGTCGACGGCGAGCCTGATCGTCGGCGTCGCCGCTGCGGCCGCGACGCGCAGTGAGGTGCTGATCGCCGGCGTGGCGGGGTTGGTGGCCGGCGCCATGTCGATGGCCGCGGGCGAATATGTTTCGGTCAGCTCCCAATCCGATACCGAAAAGGCCGACCTCGCGCGCGAACGCAAGGAATTGAGCGAGCAAATCGAACTCGAAAGGGAGGAGCTTGCGCATATTTACGTCGAGCGCGGCGTCGACCTTGAGCTGGCGCGGCAGGTCGCTTCGCAATTGATGGAGAAGGACGCGCTGATCGCGCATGCGCGCGACGAATTGGGCATCTCGGAGATCGCCAGCGCGCGGCCGGTGCAGGCGGCGTTGACATCGGCCGTCACCTTTGCCGCTGGAGCCGCGCTGCCGCTCCTCGTCGTCGGGATCGCGCCGCGAGACGCGATCATCCCCGTCGTCTCGGCCGCGTCTTTAGGCTGCCTCGCGCTGCTCGGCGCCATCGGCGCGAAAGCCGGCGGCGCCGGCATCCTGCGCGCCGCGGTGCGCGTGACGTTCTGGGGCGCATTGGCGCTGGCGCTGACGGCGGGCGTCGGCAAGATATTCGGCAAGGCCGTTTGAAAGAACCGGCGATCGCGGAAACGCTTCTATAGGGCGAATGCAAGGAATGGATTGCGAATGGAACAGCAGATGATTCGCATGGGGTTTATCGCGATCCTGAGCGTCGCTTTCAGCACAGTCGGCGCGGCCGCTGCGAAGGAGCCTGCGCCAGCAGAAGTGGTGACGGAAATCGCCAGGGCGACAAAAACCGCCACGGGGCAGCCGATCACGCTTCCGCAGGGGCCCTTAGAGGTCGTGGCTTCGATTTACACTCTGGCGCCCGGCGTCAGATTGCCGGAACATAAGCATCCGTATCAGCGCTACGCCTATATTCTTGAGGGGCAGCTGATGGTCCAGCAGGCCGATTCCGCGTCGCGCGTCTATCATGCTGGAGAATTCGTCATCGAGAGCGTCGACCGCTGGCATTTCGGCGCGACGGTCGGGGCCGTTCCGGTCAAATTGCTGGTCATCGATCAGTTGCCGCCAGGCAGCGACGTCACGGTCAATCGACCGCCAACGCCGTAACAGCGAGTTAGAACACGAACGCCCGTGCATTAGCGCAATTTGATCGTCAGATCCGTGCCGTCGTTTCCGGTCTCGCCGCTGACCGGCTGGTCCGAGATAATGAGCGACGCCCCAGTCCACAGCCGCTCCGCGATCCGGTCGCGAACGTCTTTCGGAATGTCGACGCGCTCCAGCGCCTCGGACGGGCTTGCGCCGGCGGGGCGCCAATCCCAGGATATGTCGGCTTTAGCATCGGCTGACGCCAAATCTTTCCTGCGCTCCGTCCGCGCTTCCGGCATCGACACGACCGACCATTTGAGCGAGTTCCCGTCCTCCTTGGCCGCCGTCGCAATATAAAGATGCGAGCCGAGCGGCGTATCCGGATCGCGAATCTCGATTGGCGCATCGAAAAGCGGCGAGAGGGCTTGGCGAACATAGATCCGCCGATCCTTCTTGCTGATCAGCACCGAGATGGGCGTCACGCGCCGCTCGGCTTCTCTTTGAGCGGTTGCGGCGGCGGCGGCGGTCGTTCGCGCCTCATCCAAACGCCGTTCGGCGTCGGCGCGATCAGCGGCCTTAGCGGCCGAGGCCGTTCTCGCCTGATCGAGTTTTGCCGTGGCTTCCGCAAGCGCGGAGTCGGCGTTGATCTTCGCCTGCAGCGCCGCATCCTGAGTGAAGAGCGCTTTTCCATAGGCTCTCGTCAGCCGGTCGGCATTGGCTTTCGCCAGCGCATCGCCCGTCGACGCGCTGCGTTCCGCCGCTACGGCCGGCTCCTGCTGGCTGTCGGCCGCCGCCGTCGCAGCGGCGGAGAATGCAGCGGCCGCTTCCGCTCTGACGCGGGCCGTGGCCTGCGCGGCTTCTGCTGCGCGGAGCGCCGTCGCTGCGCGCGCCGCCTCATTTTGCGTCATTCCCACTTCGGCGGACAAAGCCTTGACGGCCCTGTTGGCGGCGACGGCTTCAGCCACGGCCTTGGCCTTGAGCTGCTGGGCGTATTGATGCGGATTCACTGTCGGCCGTTCGGCGACGGCGGCTGGGCTCGAGGGAGCCGAGGGCGCCGGTTTGTCCGTCACGGTTTCGAATTTAGGCTTATCCGCATCCTGCTCCGTCTTCGACGGCGCGTCGGAGGAGTCGAGCGGCGGCTGCTGGGAGTCTGCAGCGGGCGCGGGTGCGGCGGCCGAAGCGACCTCAGCGCCGGCTTCCATCTTGGGCTGCTCCGCTTGTTGCTGCGAACCGGCGGTGGGCGCTTCAGCCTCGACGGGGGAGGGCTGCAACGGCGGGTCGGCCGCGGCGCTCGCGGTTTTCGCGGCCGTAGCCGTATTGCCGCCAGCGTCGGCTTTCGGTTGCTCCGCCTGCGGCTGCGGAGCGATCGTGGGGCGATCTTCTGCGACGTGGAGAGGCCGTTGAGAGTCAGCCGCGGGCGCGCCTTTTTCTGCCTCTGCGGACGCGCGCATCTTAGGCGCGGGCAGCAACGGGTGTTCGAACTCGGCGGGAAACACATCATCCGGCGAGATCACGACCCGCTCGCCAATTCTGGTCATGCCCCAGAGCTTCGCCGCGAAGGCGGCGGGAAGCCGGATGCAGCCGTGCGAGGCCGGATGTCCCGGCACGACCCCAAGATGCATGGCGATGCCGGACCAGGTGATCCGCTGCATGAACGGCATCGGCGCGCTGGAATAGATGTTGGATCGGTGGAACCGTTCGCGGCCGATGATGGTGAAAATGCCTTTCGGCGTCGGATGTCCGGCGATGCCTGTCGAGATCGCCGAACGCGCGACGAGGCCGCTATGGTTGTAGATCGACACCTGCTGGTCGGCGATGGAGGCGATGACGAAGAGCGGCCGGTCGAGCTTTGCAGCCTCGGGCTTGGCGTCGGGCAAAGACGCCGCGCCGCTTTTGTCGGTCGCCGGACGGGAGATTTTTTTTCGTGCGGCCGGGCGTTGCGGCCGCACGGCGCGATCAGGACCTACAACCGCGTCGATGAGAGGCTCGCGGTCGCCCCAGAAATAAAAGCCCTGCGCCATGACGGGCGTCCGCGCAAAGCCGAGCGCCGCTGCGGCAGTCACCGCCACCTTCGAAAAAAGCCGGGCGCGAGAGCGCGTTCGCAAGCGCATGTGCCGCTCCAAACTGCGGTTGAGCACCTTCGGTACTAAGGCGAATTTGTTATTTAAACGATAATGAATGGCTAATACGTGGCCAAACAGCGACCAAGATCAAGATCCAATGCTTGAGCTTTGCTTCGTGCGCCGCGAAGAGAGGATTGTTTTGACTTAACTTTGCAGCGCAACGGCGACGAATCTCATGATCGCCGCGAAGGCAGCGTCGGTCTCCTTCAAGACCCCGGGGAAGAAATAGAAGCCGTGCGGCATGGCCTCGCCAATGAAATGCGTGACGTCCACGCCCGCCGCCGTCAATTTCTCGGCAAAGGCGCGATTGTCGTCGACGAGCGGATCGGCGGTTCCGCTGAGGAGCAGCGTTCGCGGATAGCCATTCAAATCGCCGAGCGCCGGGCTCGCCCAAGGGTCTCGCCACTGCTGCGATTTCGTAAGATAGGCGCCGCGCGCAAATCCCATGAAGGACGCGTCGATCACGACGCCCGTCGGGGCAATCCGTTCGTAGGATGCAAATTCTTCGAAGTGAAAATCCGTGACCGGACATAAAAGCACGGTCGCGAGAATGGATATGCGCTCTTCGCGCCCTCTTATCGGCAATGCCGCCGCGAGATTGCCTCCAGCGGAATCGCCGCAGACCAATATGCGCGATGCGTCGCCGCCGATATCGGCGCCTCTGTCGCGCATCCAGCGCAAAACCGCCATGCAATCGTCGAGGCCGGCTGGAAAGGGCCATTCGGGCGCCCAGCGATAATTGACGCTGATAACGATGACGTTGTTTTCGGCGGCGATGCGGCTGGTGACATAGGCCGTGTCCTCGGATCGTCCGACGACAAAGCCGCCGCCATGCATGTACAGCATCATCGGCATTGGTCTGTCGCCAGGCGGCGTGAAACATTCGCAGCGGATCGGACCTGCGTCCGAAGGAACGGCGAGGGTCGTGACTAAGACCTGCGGATAGAGCTGCGCGGCGCTCGGCGGCAGTTCCGCCGGGTCGATCGCGAGCCCTTCGCCTCTGTAGCAGGCGCGCACGGGCGCCATCATCATGTCTCGCATCGCGACGGGCGCGCGCAGTTTCGACAGCAATCGATAGAAGGGCGCGGCCGGATCATCATCGCAGATGCGGACGACTCCCGGCCCATCCGCGCGCGCGTCGACAAAGTCGAACGGCGCGGCGCGGCGATTCTCAATGTCGCCCATTAGCTCTTCTCCAAAACCTTGCGCTTTCAGATCGGCGGGTCGGCGATGTCGGTCTCCGCCACGAAAACGCCCACTGAAATATTGTCGTGTCCGCCGCCGCGGCGCGCGGCGTCGATCAATAGCCGGCAGGCCTCCGGCGGCGGGTTTTTTGAGACCGCTTCGGCGATCCTTGCGTCCGAGACGAGATTGGTCAAACCGTCGGTGCACAAGACCACGATGTCGCCCTGTCGCAGTGGCAGGCCTTCCGTCCAGATTGTCGGATAGACGTCGAGCCGCGTGCCGAGCGCCTGCAGAATGACATTGCTGCCGGCGCCTTTGCCGGCGTCCTCCGGGGACATGACGCCGTCGCGCACCAATTGCGCGTGCAGCGTCTGATCGTCGGAAAGTTGGGTAAGCCGGCCATCGCGCATCAGATAGGCGCGGCTGTCGCCCACATGCGCAAGCCACAGGAGACTGTCCCTGACGCCGAGCGCCGTGCAGGTCGTCCCCATGCCGGCGCAATCAGGATGTTTGGCGGCGTAGTCGAATATCGCCCGATTGGCGGCGTCAAAAGCGGCCCGCAGCGCCTCAGACGGGATCTTGTCGAGCGAATAATAGACGCGCCGCACGACTTCCAGCGCGAGCGCGCTCGCAACTTCGCCGGCGGCGTGGCCGCCCATGCCGTCCGCGACAAGCGCAAGCGCGCCATAGTCGCGATCGTCTCGGCCGGCGCTCGCGATGAAGGCGACGGAGTCTTCGTTGAGCTGCCTGACGCATCCGACATCCGTGCGGATGGCGCCTGCGATGCGCAACGGAGCGGCTGATGGCCGGTTCGCCGTCAAGGGAAGACGGACCCTTTACTATTCGCGCCGCGCCTGTGTGAGTTCGGCGCTGCGTATCGATTCCGAAACGGCCGATTGGCGCCGCGAGCGGGATCGTCAGATTCGCTCGCGGCCATCCTATGGTTCACGCGTTGCGGCGCCGCCTACATCGCCTGCATGGCTTCGGGCTTGCCGCGCGCGCGCTTCGCCATCAGCCGGTTGAGCGCCGAGACATAGGCGCGCGCCGAAGCGACGAGCGTGTCGGGATCGGCGCCGCGGCCGGTCACCGACTTGCCGTTTTCGGAGAGGCGCACGGAGACTTCCGCCTGCGCGTCGGTGCCTTCGGTGACGGCGTGGACCTGGAAGAGCTCCAGTGTCGCCTCATGCGGCGCGAGCGCCTTGATGGCGTTGAAGATCGCGTCGACAGGGCCGTTGCCGGTCGCCTGATGCGTCAGCTTCTGTCCGTCAATGTCGAGCGTGAGCGCCGCCGACTGCGGGCCATGCGTGCCGGCCATCACCATCAAGGCTTCGACCTTGATATGATCATGGGCGTTGACGATCTCGTCGTCGACCAGCGCGACCAGATCTTCGTCATAGACGAACTTCTTGCGGTCGGCCAAATCCTTGAAGCGGTTGAACGCGTCGAGCAACGCGTTCTCGCCGAGGTCGTAACCGAGCTCCTTCAGCTTTTCGCGAAACGCGTGGCGGCCCGAATGCTTGCCCATGACGAGCGAGGTCTTGGAGACCCCGACGCTTTCCGGCGTCATGATCTCATAGGTGTGCGCATTCTTGAGCATGCCGTCCTGATGAATGCCGCTTTCATGCGCGAAAGCGTTCCGCCCGACGATCGCCTTGTTGTATTGCACCGGAAACGACGTCACCGCCGAGACGAGCTTCGAGGCGCGGGTTAAGAGCTTGGCGTCGATATTGGTGAAGAACGGCAGCGCGTCGGCGCGCGTCTTCATCGCCATCACGATTTCTTCGAGCGCGGCGTTGCCGGCCCGCTCGCCGATGCCGTTGATCGTGCATTCCACCTGCCGCGCGCCGCCGCGCACGCCGGCGAGCGAATTGGCGACGGCCAGTCCCAGATCGTCGTGACAGTGCACCGAGAAGATCGCCTTGTCGGAATTAGGCACCCGCTCGCGTACGGCGCGGAACAGCTGCTCATATTCCGCCGGCGTGCTGTAGCCGACGGTGTCGGGAATGTTGATCGTGGTCGCGCCGGCCTTGATCGCGGCCTCCACGCAGCGGCAGAGAAAATCGAACTCCGTGCGCGTGCCGTCCTCCGCCGACCATTCGACGTCGGCGACGTGATTGCGCGCGCGCGTCACCGACGCGGTGACCATCTCCAAGACGCGCTCCGGCTCCAGCTGGAGCTTGTATTTCATATGCACCGGCGAGGTGGAGATGAAGGTATGGATGCGCGGACGCTTCGCCTCCCGCAGCGCTTCGGCGCAGCGGTCGATGTCCTTCTCGGACGCGCGGGCCAATCCGGCGACGGAGGCGTTCTTCACCCGCCGCGCCACTTCGCTGACGCTCTCGAAATCGCCTGGACTGGCGATCGGGAAGCCGGCCTCGATAATATCGACGCCCAATTGGTCGAGGAGATCGGCGACCTCGAGCTTCTCTTCCAGGGTCATCGAGGCGCCGGGCGATTGCTCGCCGTCGCGCAGGGTGGTGTCGAAAATCAGGACGCGCGCGTCATTATCTGCGACGGCGCCGGGGTGTGACGGGTTGTTCATCGGTTTTGAAATCCTGCTTGCCGTGCCCGCTGAGGGGCTCTTGTCGTCTGACTGCATGACATGTCCCCTGAAAGCCTGGGCGCGAGCCCGTCGGGCGCTCAGGGGCGACTAAGAAGCAGCAGGCCGAAAAGCGGCAGGGAACGCGGCCGAGCGAATCCGCGCGCGCGCGCCGGCGTCGCGTGGTCAATCGCAAAGGCGGTTGCGTGGGGCAACGATTTCGTCCCGTTCCGGCGGCGTTGGCCGCAATCGGGATAAGAATAGCGCAAGAACCTGCTGCGCCGCAAGCGCCGTATCGCCGCCTGCCATCGCGCGCGGCTCGCGGGCCGCAATAAAGTGAAACAGACAATTACGCCAAACGTATGAGCCGTCTCGGCGACGGATAATTTTTGCGCCTGAACGCTTATGGCTCTTGCCGAAACGAACCGATGAGACCTAACATCAAAGGCATGGTCAAAACCGCCTTCTCCATCCGCCATGCGCGTCCCGGAGACGCAGAGCAGATCACGCGCGTTCATGACGCCTCATGGCGCTACGCCTATCGCGGCGTCATACCCGGCGCCGAGCTTGAGCGGATGATCGCCCGCCGCGGCCCCAACTGGTGGCATTCGGCGATCGTGCGCGGCACCGGTCTTCTCGTGCTGGACTTCGACGACGACATCGTCGGCTACTCGACCTATGGACGAAACCGCGTTCCATCGATGCCTTATTCGGGCGAGATCTTCGAAATCTATCTGGCGCCGGAGCAGCAGGGGCTTGGCTTGGGACGCCGGCTGTTCAACGCCACCCGTCGCGAACTCGCCGAGCATGGCTATCTCTCCACCATCGTCTGGGCGCTCGCCGATAATGAGAAAGCGCTCGCCTTTTATCGCAGCCTCGGCGGACAGACGGTCCGCCGCGCGGAGGAGCGGTTCGGCGCGGACATGCTGACGCGCGTCGCTTTCGGCTTCGTTTCCGCGCCGGTGCGGTAAATCATTTTTGGCGCCATAAACGCGAAGCAATGCGAGAATACAGACGCGCAGCGCCGCGATCCTCGCCAGGTTTGTGCGCTAACTTCCTCAACAAAACCCGACGCTGCGCCGGCGCATCAGCCGCCGCGCCGTCTGTCTCAATCGGAGAACTTGAATGCGTCTCGACGCCATCCCTATCGGCGCGAACCCGCCGCACGAAGTCAATGTCGTCGTCGAGGTGCCGCTTGGCGGCGAGCCGATCAAATATGAACTCGACAAGGCCTCCGGCACGCTGTTCGTCGATCGGTTCCTCTATACGGCGATGCGCTATCCCGGCAATTACGGCTTCATTCCGCATACGCTTTCGGACGACGGCGATCCCTGCGACGTGCTCGTCGCCAACACCCGTCCCGTGGCGCCGGGCGCCGTTATCGCGGTCAGGCCGATCGGCGTGCTGCGCATGACGGATGAGGCCGGCGGCGACGAGAAGATCGTCGCCGTGCCGTCGGCGCGGCTCACGCAACGCTATATCGACGTGAAGAATTACACCGACCTGCAGGAGATGACCTGGCGACGGATCGAGCACTTCTTCGTGCATTATAAGGATCTCGAGCCCGGCAAATGGGCCAAGATCGCGGGCTGGGGCGACGCCGCCGACGCGCGCGCGCTGATCAGCGAGGCGATCGAGCGGGCGAAAGCGGCGAAATAGCGTTAGAGCAGGTTCCTGCTCCAGCATTTGCTTTTGAGCGATTCCTTATCGATCACATGATTCCATGTGATCGATAAGCGCCCTAGCGAAGCGGCGGCGTGCGCGACACCACGCCCTTCTTGAAGCAGGCCTGCCTGTCCTTCCAGGCGACGATGCCATTGTCGGTCGCGGCGAAGCTTTGCGCCGAATCGATCAGCTCGTCGACATGCACGCCGCCGTCGAGATCGCCAATCACATAAGTCCATTTGCCGCCGCCGGCGAAGGCGACCGTCGCCGGGCGCTTGCACACCGCGAGGCATTCCACCGCTTCGACGGCGATATCGAGATTGCGCTCGTCAAGCCGCGCGCGCAGCGCCTCCAGCAAAAGCGCGCCGGGACGCATGTCGGCGTCGCCGCCGTCGCGGCAGGAGACGCAAACAAAGACCGTGACGCCCGGCGCAGCCATTTCAGCACTCCTGTCTATGGACGCGCCTTCTCGACCAAAGCCGCGCCAAAGACAAGCGTCGGCGCAGCCTTTAGGGATTATACGCGCAGCGCGCGCCGCCGCCGGCCTTTTCGGCAACTTCATCGGCGTCGACGATGCAGTCGAGCGCCGTGATCGACGCATGCGAAGAGCCTGCGGCGCCTTCCGCCACGACGCCATTCTCGATCAAGGTCGCGTAGAGTTCATTCGCCTTGCGGCCGCTCAATTCGATCTTCTTCGCGCCGAAGGTCAGTTCGCAGGCGCGCGATGTGATGTCGACATTGCCGGCGCGGCAGTCGATCGCATCAGCTTTCACTGCGATGCGGAGCCCTTTGGGATGTGGCGCATCCGCCTTACCGCTGAAGAACGCCGCGAGAAGCTTCTTGTTGGGAACGCTCGTTTGAGGCGACAATTCGCCGACGATCGCCGAAAGCGCCAGCGCGTTCGAGCCGTTGCTGGCTCCCGCCTGAGCGGCGGCGGGCGCGAGGGCGGATAAAAGGACCAATCCAATCGTCTTGTATGCGATCATGGCGATTCCCCGACAAATGCATCTGCGCAATTGACCAAGAGCCGACGCCAAATTTGCGACGCTGGCGCGTTCAGTCGACGGCCACGAACATATCCGCCATTTCCGCGGCCGTGAATGCGCGTTTGAAAATTAGAGGCGCAGGCGGACCGTCCAGACCGCTCGATTTCCTGTCGTGGCCCTTGTTGAACTGCGAAATTTTCGCCCGCGCATGGAACTCAGCACCCCTTACGGCGCTCCCACATTTGAAGCTGATTGACGCGGCTTTTCTCCCAACCGCTCAGCCGCCCGTAAGGTGGAAAACAGCCAGCTCCGAACACGGCCCGCGCCCGGTCGGTATTGAAGCAATGGCCGTTACGCGCGTAGATCCGGTTGCGCGCGTACCAAAGAGCCTCGCAAGACATGTAAGCCGGATCCTGCGCCGCCGCCGGGGTCGGCGCGGCGACCCCCATCGATCCGGCGCCGAATGCGCCGATAAGGCTCAGCGCCGTGAAAATCTTTTGTGTTCTCATCGGAAATCCCCTCCTGTAATTGGGGTTACTTACGATCTACGCGCTTCTTTTCAATCACTATGTTGTTTTTTCCCTTCGCCGCCTGGCGGCGCGTCAAAAAATTCGGGCCGGTATTCGAAATGCATCGTGTCAAAATGCCCCCATTTGCCGCCCCAAATGAACCCGTGGCGTTCGAAAATCTCCACGATCTCGTAAGGAATCCGATTGCGGTAACCGCCTTTGCGCCAGAGCCAATAATCAGAGAAGGCGGTGTTGAGATCAATCGCCGCGCCATAGGCGTGCATGCTGCGTTTGCCAGTGTCCTTCACAACGCGGCAATTGAAGGCGCCGGCGCTCGGATAAGCGTAACGCTTAATGTCCTGCGGCAGACGATCGATTTCTGTGGCGACCGCGCGCAACTTTTCGGCGACGCCATTGATCGTGGTCACTCGCACCTTGCCAGTGAACCAGGGAATATCGGTCAAATGCTTCTGCGTTTCGCGCTTGTCGCAATCCCCATACATCTTGTCGAAGAAGGCGGCGTTGCGGAAGCGCCCCGGATCGTCCTGCGGTCCGGGAGGCTTCGTCAGCGCGCCCTTGGGATAGGGAAGGCTCAGCTGATCTAGGAGAGAGGCGTTTTTCAGTTTCTCGTCGAAGCTCTTGTCGGTCCTGCCGTCAGAGAGATTTTGTCTTGTTCCATCGCGAAATATGATCCCGGCGTCGTCGCGACCGGCTATTTGGTCCGGATAGGCGTGCGGCAACGCGTCGGGCGAAATCGCCTGTCCGCGAGCGGCGACGGAAAAGAACAGCATCTCGATGACCGCGAGAAGCACGCCGAACTTTAGAGCGCGCAGGATTTCTTCGCGTCCGATGGCGAGGGGCCAAAGCATTTCCGCTCTGCGCACGCTTCTTCCCCTTCGGCAGAACCGGGAATTCCCTTACGGCTTATAGCGCGCCGCGCGAAAAACCGGATTTCACTTTTTCGCGAGCCGCGCTCTAAGCGGCGTCGTACTGCGTCTCGATCTTGCGTCGTGCCAAAGAAAGGCGCGGCGGCCGGCCGAGCCGGTCGCACTGGTCCGCGAGACGCAAGACGCTTTCGACATGCACGTTGCGCGTCTCGGTGCGGACGCCATGGGCGCGGAGTTTGGCGAAAGCGCGCGACAGCGTCTCCTGCTTGACGCCCAGCCGCGCGGCGATCAGGCGCTTGTCATAGGGCAAGCGGAAGCGGCACCGATCTTCGCCCGGGGGGCAGAGGCCAAGTAGGAAATGCGCGAGGCGCTGATCGGCGTTCTGGCTCTTGAGCGACTCGACCTCGCCAATGAGACGCGCGATGCTTTCCTTGGAGTCCTGCATCACCGCGGCGCAGAGCGACGGCGACTCCTTGAGGAGCCGAGCGAAGCGCGCCGCCGGCAGCTTGAGCGCGCGCGTCGGGCCCACCGCCTCTGCGGAGAGCGTGTGAATCTCATCGGCGTCGGTCGGCGCCTCGCCGATCATTTCGCCGTCCGAGCGAATGCCGATGAGCGTTTGGCGTCCCGAAGACGAAAGGCGCAGCAGCTTCACATAGCCGCTCAAAACGAATGCGAGGTCTGTGACCACAGCGCCTTGATGGAAAAGCGAGTCGCCGTCCTGGAGGGACTCGATCCTGGCGTCCGCCGACAGTCGCGACAATGTCGCTTCGTCGACCCCCGCGAAGAGCGGCGCTTTGCGCAGGTCCTTCGGGCCCGCCGGCTGCGGCGCGCACGGACCGGCGCGTCTCTTTTGCGAGGCGCTGTCATGGCTTCGCACAGCGGGGCCGGTGTCGACTGTCAAGCTCGCGCCTCCTCCCGAAGCGCGCGGAATCACGCGCGTCATCCAAGGATGACACGACGCATGAAGCGGAGGCGCCGCCGCTCCCTCCCGCGCATGTTTCTCTAATGCCGCCAATGGGAAGGCTAACGCGAACCGTCAGCCCGCGAAAGGCGACGCACCGGGACAAACCGTCGCATGGGTTACGGTCGTCGGCCGCCACGCTCCAGCAGAAACACAGCCTGTTCGCCGAAGAGATTCCACACCCACCAAGGCGCGCTGAAGCGGATCGGCGCGCCGGCGCGATCAAAGGCGACTCCGCGCTCGATGTGCGCGCCGAGTTCGTCGACGATCTCGACGAAGTCACGGATGGTGCAAAGATGAATGTTCGGCGTGTCATGCCAGTGATAGTCAAGCCGCCCGGTGACCGGCATGCGGCCGCTAAAGGCGAGCTGCGCGCGCACGCGCCAATAGCCGAAATTAGGAAATGAGATGATGGCGCGCCGACCGATGCGCAGCATATTGGCGAGCGCCGCGCGCGGGCGCCTTGTCGCCTGCAGCGTCTGGGAAAGAATCACATAGTCGAATCCGTCGTCCGGATAATCGGAGAGGTCCGTATCGGCGTCGCCCTGAATGACGGAAAGTCCTTTCGCCACGCATTCATTAACGCCGCGCTGCGAGAGTTCGACGCCGCGGCCGTCGACGCCCTTCTTCTGCGCCAGGAGCTGCAGCAACGCGCCGTCGCCGCAGCCGACGTCGAGAACGCGCGCGCCGTGCGCGACCATCTCGGCGATGACCGCGAGATCGAGACGCGGTTGCTCGAGCGGCTGCGCGGGCCGCTCAGGCGCGTCGGCTGCAGGCGTGACGGTCATTTCGAGGTTCCGTCAGGCGCGAGGCCGCGCGCGTTTGCGGCTGAATCGAGAAAGCCGCGCGTCGTCGCAATGAACATCGGCTCGTGCAGCAAGAACGCGTCGTGCCCCTTGTCGGATTCGATTTCGACGAAAGACACCGACGCGCCGCCGGCGTTGAGCGCGTGAACGATGGCGCGCGAGTCCGAGGTGGGATAGAGCCAGTCCGACGTGAAGGAGACGACGCAAAAGCGCGTCTTGGTGTCCTTGAAGGCCATGGCCAGCGAACCGCCATAGTCGGCGGCAAGATCAAAGTAGTCGCAGGCGCGGGTGACGAAGAGATAGGAATTGGCGTCGAACCGCTCGACGAAGGCGAGGCCCTGGTAACGCAGATAGTTCTCGACCTGAAAATCCGCGTCGAAGGAGAAGGTCGGCGCGCTGCGGTCCTGCAGCTTGCGGCCGAACTTACGCTGCAGCGCCGCTTCCGAGAGATAAGTAATGTGCGCCGACATGCGCGCCACCGCGAGTCCCTTCTCGGGCCGCACGCCCTGCTCCTGATAGCGCCCCGAGCGCCAGTCCGGATCGGCCATCACCGCCTGTCGGCCGACTTCGTGAAAGGCGATATTCTGCGCCGAATGTTTGGCGGCGGTGGCGATCGGCATGGCCGAAAAGACCCGCTCCGGATAGCTCGCCGCCCATTGCAGCACCTGCATGCCGCCCATCGAGCCGCCGGCGACGCAAAACAGCGTCTCGACGCCAAGATGATCGATGAGCATCGCCTGCGCCCGCACCATGTCGCGGATGGTGACGACGGGGAAGTCGACGCCATAGGGCTTGCCGGTCGTCGGGTTGATCGACGCCGGGCCGGTCGTGCCCATGCAGCCGCCGACGACATTCGAGCAGATCAGGAAATAGCGATCGGTGTCGAAAGGCTTGCCGGGTCCGACCATCGCCTCCCACCAGCCGGGCTTGCCGGTGACGGGATTTACGCCGGCGGCATATTGGTCGCCGGTGAGCGCATGGCACAGCAGAATGGCGTTGCTACAGGCGGCGTTGAGCGTTCCACGGGTCTCGTAAGCGATGGCGAGCGGCGCGATGCGGCCGCCGCCGTCCGTCAAAAGCGGTCGGTCCGGGGGAAAAACGACGGTTTTCGGCGCGAAGCCCTCGCTGCAGGCCGGCCGCGCTTCTGACAATACGGACAAGCGATCTTCCTAGCGTTCGATATGCCGAACAATTCGTTCGGCAACATCGATGGGGCCGGCGGAGGTGTCAAGCGCCGCGCGGCGGCGCCGGATGCTTTTCGCCGTCAAGACCGATGGCCTCACGTTTTCTCCTGGAGCGAATGATCAGATACAGGAGCGCAAGCGCCGCAACCGCCGCCAGCGCCCAGGATTCCTCATTGATAATAGCATCATAGAGGACACTTAATATCACTGTAGCCATTGCTGACCACGTCCAGGCCGCTGCCCGCGCAGCGTAGCATGGAGATCGCGCGAACGCGCATCGATGCGCGCTGCGTCCGTCAATCAAACAGCGTCGGCGGCGGCTCGCCGGGCGGGGGTGCGCTCATCGTCTCCACCGCGGCGGCAAGCTGCGCGAGGTCTTCGGGGCGGGACAGCCGATGATCGCCGTCGGCGATAAAGGTCAGGGTTACGGGATCGGCGTTCAGATGCTCCACGATCGTCAGCGCATGCCGCCAGGGCACGGCGTCATCGCGCATGCCCTGCAGAATATGCACGCGCGCATGGGCGCGCATGAGGCCGCCGAGCAGCAGATGATGGCGTCCCTCTTCGATCAACCGCCGCGTGACCGGCCCGTGATCCGGCTCCTTGGCGGGCAGGACGCCTTTCTCCATGAGTTCGCGGCGCGTCGCTTCGTCGAAGCCCTCCCACATCAGCGCCTCGGTGAAGTCCACCGCCGGCGCGAGCAGGATCAGACCGGCGAGCCGGGCGGTCTCGCCTCTCGCAGCGAGCCGCCGCGCCAGAAGCAACGCGATCCAGCCCCCCATCGAGCTGCCGATGAGGATCTGCGGCCCTTGCGTCGAGCGCTCGAAAACGGCGAGGCTCTGCTCGAGCCAATCGCCGATGCAGCCCTCCTCGAATTTGCCGGACGAGCGGCCATGGCCCGAATAGTCGAAGCGCAGAAAGGCGCGCCCCCTCGCCTGCGCCCATGCGTCGAGTGCGCCCGCCTTGGTTCCGTCCATATCGGAGGCGAAGCCTCCGAGCCAGACGAGGCCCGGCGCGTTTCCGGCCTCGGCCGTCGCGGCGCGCCATCGTCGCGCGAGGCGCCAGACGCCGCCCGCCGGATTGGGAATGTCGAGGAAATCGAGCGTGTCCGACAAGCAGGTTCACTATAGGATCGAAGAGGCGACGCGATTGAAAATAGGCGGTTTGCTCATAGTTGGTAAAGGATCTCGCAACAGAATGCTGCAGCCGGACGATTCTGTCCGGGGCTCGCGTTAGCCCAGCGATGTCGCAACAACCCGCCACGATCGCCGCGCCCGACCAGCGACTGGCTGGACGAACGATCCTGCAGATCGTGCCCGATCTCCAATCGGGCGGGGCGGAGCGCGCGACGGTGGACGTGGCCGAGGCGTTAAGCCGGGTCGGCGCCCGCTGTCTCGTGGCGTCGCGCGGCGGGCGCATGGTCAGCGAATTGCAATCGAAAGGCGGCGTCTGGGCGCCGTTTCCGGCGGCGACGAAAAATCCCTTCGCGATGGCGCTGAATTCGGTGCGGCTGGCGCGAATCATCCGCGACGAAGGCGTCGACATCGTCCATGCGCGCTCGCGCGCGCCCGCCTGGGTCGCCTATTACGCGGCGCGTCAGACCGGCGCAAAACTGGTCACGACCTATCACAGCGCCTATAGCGGCGCGTCGGCGATCAAGCAGCGCTACAACGCCATCATGTCGGCGGGCGACGCGGTGATCGCCATTTCGGAATTCGCCGCCCAGCGCATTCGGCAATTGCATCCGGAAAGCGCGGAGCGGATTGTGGTCATCCCGCGCGGCGCGGATCTGCGCGCCTTCTCGCCCGCCGCCGTCGACCGGCGCCGCGTCGAGCGCCTGCGCGCGGCGTGGGGCGTCGCGGCGCATGATCGCGTCGTGCTGCTGCCGTCGCGGCTTTCCGCGCGCAAGGGCCATTCGGTTCTGGTCGAGGCGACCAAGCGGCTGACCAAGCAAGGCGTCTGCGATCTGCGCGTCATTTTCGTCGGCGACCCGCGCAGCGACTCCTTTCGCCGCGCCCTCGAAACGCAGATCGAGCACGCCGGCCTGCGCGACGTCATTCGCTACGCCGGCTACTGCGAAGACATGCCCGCCGCCTATATGGCCGCCGCCGTCATTGTCGCGCCGGCGACGGTTCCGGAGGCGTTCGGGCGGATCGCCGTCGAAGCGCAGGCGATGGGGGCGCCGGTGATCATCTCCGATATTGGCGCGGCGCCCGAGATCGTCCTGGCGCCGCCGCAGATCCCGCGCCATCTTTCGACAGGCTGGCGGACCCCGCCCGGCGACCCGGCGGCGTTGGCCGACGCCATCGCCGAGGCGCTGAGCCTGCAGGCCTCGGCGCATGACGACCTGTCGCTGCGCGCGCGCCGAAACGCGCAGGAGCGCTTCTCCGTCGAGGAGATGCAGCGCGCCACGCTGCAGGTCTATGAGCGTCTCCTCGGGCTCTGAAGGGCTGTCTGGACCCCCGGCGCAGATCAGTAGCCAAAGTCTGGCTCGAGCGCGGCGGCTGAAGAAAAATCGCCGGGTCCAAAGGCGAATCGGATAGAATTTTGCCGTCAATCGGATTGATTTCGCGCGCAGCGCGTCGCATCCGTCGGGCTCGCGCTTCTGCGCAGTCCGGCGGCGCGACTCTTGCTGTCTTCATCGCCAATCGCCGCGTGACCCATTTATCCTTCGCGAAGGACCAGCGCGCGAGCAACGAGGCGGCATGACGAGCTCCATCCATCTTGAATCTTATCGCGAGGCGCTGGTCTTTCTCGCCACGGCGGGGGTCGTCGTCCCGCTGTTTCATCGCATCAAGATTTCGCCGGTGCTGGGCTTTCTCTTCGCCGGCGTCGTGCTTGGGCCGTTCGGGCTCGGCCGCTTGGCGGTCGATCATGAATGGGCGCGCAATTTCACCATCACCAATGTCGAGGGCGTCTCCAATCTCGCTGAATTCGGGCTGGTCTTCCTGCTGTTCATGATCGGCCTCGAACTGTCCTGGGAGCGTCTCGCCCGCCTGCGACGGCTCGTCTTCGGACTGGGGCTCGCGCAGGTCGTGGTGTGCGCAAGCGTGCTCGCGGCTTTTGGCTACTATTATTTTCGCGTCGAGTTTGGGCCCGCGATATTGATGGGTTTGGCGCTCGCTATGTCCTCGACGGCGGTGGTGCTGCCGGTGCTCGCCGAAGCGCGGCGCTTAAACAAAACCTCGGGGCGCGTCGCCTTCTCGGTGTTGTTGTTTCAGGACCTTGCCGTTGCGCCGGCGCTTTTTCTCGTTTCCGCGCTCGCCGAAGCCAAGAACGGCGGTTTCACGGGCGAACAGGCGGCGTGGGCGTTCGGGCGCGCCTTCCTCGCCATGGGCGCGCTGATCTTCATCGGCCGGCTGCTGCTGCGTCCGCTGTTTCGCATGGTCGCGGCCGTGCAGCTGACCGAACTGTTCATGGCCGCCTGCCTTCTCGTGGTCATCGGCGAGGCGGCGCTTTCGGCGGCCGCCGGATTCTCCATGGGCCTTGGCGCCTTCATCGCCGGGCTGCTGCTGGCGGAGACGGAGTTTCGGCGCGAGGTCGAGGTGACGATCGAGCCGTTCAAGGGCCTGTTGCTCGGGCTCTTCTTCGTTTCGGTCGGCGCCGGTCTCGACATGGGCGCCGTCGCCGCGGATCCCTTTCCGATCTTCATGTACGCCGCCGGGCTGATCGCGGTTAAGGGGGCGATCATCTTCGTACTCGCGCGGCTCTTTGGCGTCGACTGGCGGCCCTCAGCCGAGGCGTCGCTGCTGCTGGCGCCGGGCGGCGAATTCGCCTTCGCGCTGCTGACCTCAGCGATGGCCGTCGGCGTGCTGCCGGGTCACTACGGCGCCGATGCGATGATCGTCGTCACGATCAGCATTTTCGCCATTCCCCTTCTTGGCCGGATCGGCGCCGCTCTCGTCCCGCCAGCGACGGAAGCCGAGAACGAACTGCTTTATGCGGATCTCGCGCCGGCGGCTGCAATCGCCGGGGACCGCGTCGTGATCGTCGGCTATGGCAGAATCGGCAGCCTCGTCGGCGAAATGTTGAAGCGCCACGACATCCCGTTCGTCGCCGTCGAAAACGTCGTGTCGCTGGTGACCGCGGGGCGCGAGGACGGCGTCGAAATCTACTGGGGCAATGCGACGCGGCGCGAATTCCTGATGCGTTGCGGCGTGGCGCAGGCCCGCGCGCTCGTCGTCACAATCGAAAATGTTCACGCGGCCGGCGAGATCGTCCGTCTGGCGCATGAAATCCGCGGCGATCTCACCATCGTGGCGCGCGCCCGCGACGCGCATCACGCGACCGAACTCTATGAGTTTGGCGCAACCGACGCGATTCCCGAAACGGTCGAAGCAAGCCTGCAGCTCGCCGAAACCGTGCTCGTCGATATCGGCGTGCCAATGGGCTACGTCATCGCCTCGATTCATGGGAAACGCGACGAGTTTCGCAAGCTGCTGCAGCCGTCCGACGACAAGACGCGCGCCCGCCACGCGGAGCGCAACCGAAAGATCAGGCGCGAGCATGCGCGCCGGCGCATATCGGGACGCGCTGCGGAAGAAAGCGAGGAGGAGGCGTAGCCTCCCTACAACCTCCACAGTCCGAGCGCGATCGTCGCGAGGGTCAGCGGCGCGCCGACCTTGAAATAGGTCCAGAAGCCGATCGTCAGCCCGAGCGCGCGCGCCCGCTCGACGACGATGAGATTGGCGATCGAGCCGACAAGCGTGAAATTGCCGGCGAGCGTCGAGGCCATGGCGACGATGAGCCAGGCGCGCCTCGGATCGCTCAGTCCGATGATGAACGGCTTCAGCGCGAGAACCGCCGGCACATTGCTGACGATATTGGACAGCACGGCGGAGACGAGCGCGAGCGTCGAGGCGTCATCGAGTCTGAGCCTCCCGACGTCCGCGATCTCTCCTGGCGTCAGCACCACCTTGTCGAAGGCGCCGACGACGATGAAGAGTCCGGCGAACATCAAAAGCAGCGGCCAGTCGATTTCGCGATAGATCTTTTTCGATCCGACGCGCCGCGTGAGCAGCAGCAGCCCGCCGGCGATGATCGCCGCTTTGGCGGGCGGAACGCCGGCGAAAAAGAATGCGATCATCGCCGCGGTGATCAACAGGGCTTTAGAGGCGAGCGCGCGATGATAGGGGCGCGGCGCCGCGACGATCGGCGGCAATTTCTCGCGCGAGAAAAATTCGCGCGGAAAGGCGAGCGCCACAAAGAGGATCGTGAGCGCGACGCCGGCGAGCGCGATGGGCCAGAGCGCCTGCGCGAAGTCGCCGTAGGAAATGCCCGAGGCGGCAGCGATGATCATATTTTGCGGATTGCCGGTGATCGTCGCGACGCTGCCGACATTGGAGGCGAGCGGGATCGACAAAACATAGGGCGTCGGATCGCGCTTAAGGCGTTGCGCCAGATCGACGACCAGCGGCGGCATCACGAGACAGATCGCGTCATTGACGAGAAAAGCGGAAAACAGCCCCGTCGCCGCCGCGACCGCCGCAAGCAGAAAGATCGGGCGGCGCGCGACATCCGCCAGCCAATCGGCGGCGCGGCGGAAGAAGCCCGAAAGGCGCAGATTGGCGACGACGATCATCATGCCAAGCAGCAAAGTGATCGCGTCGAAATCGATGGCCCGATAGGCCTCGTCGAGGCTCAAGGCGCCAGCGCCGATCATCAGGCTCGCGCCGAGCAGCGCGCCGCCGGCGCGGTCGAGCCGATAATAGGGCAGCTTGCCGATCGCGAGCACGAGATAGGTCGCCGCGAAGATCGCTGCGACGGCGCCCTTCTGCGGCGTCGGCGTCGGCAGGCGGCTCAATAGCGACAGAAATTCGCCGAGCCCCAGGACCACGACGGCGGCCAAGGCCGCGCCCCCCGCGACACCGATAGCGACGAAAATCCCAAGCCAGAGCGTGAGGAAGGGGCGGCGCGGGCGATGTGGCGCGGGCTCGGGCGAGGAGGGCATGCAACCCGGCAAGTTAGAGCGCGCGGCGTGGAAGACTACGCAGGAAGAGGAGGTTATGGCGCCTGGCCTCGCGCGCGCCAAGCCGCAGCGCCAATTTCCTATTGTGCGGCATGGTTAATAGATATATTCCTATCCAATAGGAAACTCTTCCGAGCCGCGGCCAGACATGTCCGACATTCTCACCCATGCTCAGATCTGGGCGGCGATCGACGCGCTCGGCGAGCGATATGGCATGACGCCATCGGGCCTAGCGCGCAAGGCGGGCCTCGATCCCACGACCTTCAACCGCTCGAAGCGCGAAACGGCGAGCGGGCGCCAGCGCTGGCCCTCGACCGAATCGATCGCCAAAGTGTTGCAGGCGACCGGCGCCGGGCTCGACGAATTCATGTCCTTGGTGATGGCGAATAGCGCCGCCGGCCGGTTGCGCCATACGCGGCCGCTGATCGGCCTGGCGCAGGCGGGGGTCGGCGGCTTTTTCGACGATGCGGGCTTCGCCACCGGCGCCGGCTGGGACGAAATCGACGTATTGGCCGAGGCCGACGAACATTCCTACGCGCTCGAGATCTCAGGCGACTCCATGGCGCCGCTGTATCGCGACGGCGATGTGGTGATCGTCTCGCCGGCCGCGCCGGTGCGGCGCGGCGACCGGGTGGTCGTCAAGACCACCTCGGGCGAGATCATGGCCAAGGAGCTGAAGCGCGAAACGGCGCGAACGATCGAGCTGCGTTCGGTCAATCCGGCCTACCCGGACCGCACGATTCCGCGCGACGAGGTCAGCTGGATGGCGCGCATTCTCTGGGCGAGCCAGTGACGTGTGACGCTTAGCCGCCGACCGACGCATCTAGCCTCGCGCCGATGCAGCTGTGGTATAAGCTTCAACCTCTTGCGCCGCTTCCATCCGGGTGAAATCCGCCATGCGTCTTTCTTCGATCGTCTTTCTTGTCGCGCTTCTTGTCGGCGGCCCGGCGTTTGCCGACGCAGGCCTGAGGGACCGGGCGAAGGAGCTTTTCCAGCCAATTCCGTCAGCGCCGCCGGCGATTCCTGGAGAGACGGCGACGCCCGAAAAACTCGCGCTCGGCAAGATGCTGTATTTCGAGCCGCGACTTTCCGAGACCCACGACATCAGCTGCGCAGATTGTCACAATTTGAGCATGGGCGGCGTCGACGGCGGCGCGCTTTCGGGGGGCCACAATGCGCAGCTCGCGGGCCGCGAAGTGCTCACGGTGATGAACGCCATTTTCAACAAGGCCCAATATTGGGACGGCCGCGCCGCTGATCTTTCCGATCAGGTGGTCAATTCGGTGATGGCCAATCCCAAGGCGATGCTGAAAACCCGCGGCGGACCGATGCCGATCAATCCGACGGAACATGCGGCCGCAAAGCAGCGCGCCGTCGAACTCTTCAAGGGAATCCCCGGCTATGTGGCGGCCTTCAAACAGGCCTTTCCCGAGCAGAGCGATCCCGTCGCCTATGCCAACATCGGCCGCGCCATCGCGCTTTTCGAGGCGACGCTGATCACGCCCGACGCGCCCTTCGACCGCTGGCTGAAGGGCGAGGATCAGGCATTGTCCGACGCGCAGAAGGACGGGTTGAAGCTCTTCATCGAGAAGGGCTGCGCGAGTTGCCATAACGGCGTCAACGTCGGCGGCGGCATGTATGCGCGTTTCGGCGTCGTCAAACAGCCGACCGCGGAATTTCTGCCGCCGGACGACTTGGGCCGCTTCGCGGTCACCAAGGCGATCGCCGACAAATACGCCTTCAAGGTTCCCTCACTGCGCAATGTCGAACTGACGGCGCCCTATTTCCACACCGGCTCGACCTTCGATTTGAAGAAGGCCGTGGCGGTGATGGGCGAAAGCCAGCTCGGCGTCGCGCTTAGCGCCGACGAGACCGATAAGATCGTCGCCTTCCTCGATTCGCTAACCGGGCGCCAGCCTGAGGTCGTGCTGCCGATTCTGCCGCCGCGCACCGGGCCGCCGTTCAGCCAGGCTCAGTGACGATCAGGCTGCGGCGTTCTGATATACAGTTCGGATGTCATTGCGCGCTTTGCGCGCGATCGGGAATCCAGAAAGAACCAATCTTTCGTGACGTTGCTCTGGATTCCCGGTCAGGCCTTCGGCCCGCCGGGAATGACACGCCAAGCGAACGGATCAAACGGAGTTCATAGGAGACGGACTCGCAATGCGGCTTCGTCACGACGACCCGCTCCTAACTCGCCGCCGCTTTCTCCTCCCACCGCAGCACCGGCTTTCTCGCCGCGAGCGCTTCATCGACGCGCCTACGCGGCGCCAATCGCGGCGCGGGGGTAAAGCGCGCGACCTCGCCGGCTTTGGCGCTCCGCGCAAGATCGTGCAGCGTCGCGATGAAGAGATCGAGCGAGGCTTTCGATTCCGACTCCGTCGGCTCGATGAGCATCGCGCCATGGACGACGAGCGGGAAATAAATCGTCATCGGATGATAGCCCTCGTCGATCATCGCCTTGGCGAAATCGAGCGTCGTCACGCCGGCGCCGCGCAGCCAGGCGTCGTCGAACAGAACTTCATGCATGCAGATGCGATCGCCGAACGGCTGAGTCATCACATCGCGCAGCGACGCGCGGACATAGTTCGCCGCCAGCACGGCGTCTTTCGAGGCCTGCGCAAGCCCGTCGGTCCCATGCGCAAGCATATATGCGAGCGCCCGCACGAACATGCCCATCTGGCCGTGGAAGGCGGTGAGCCGTCCGAAGCTCTGCGTGCCTTCGGCGTCTTCGACCAGCTCCAACGCGTCGCCGTTGCGGCGGATGAACGGGACCGGCGCGAAAGGCGCAAGACGTTCTGAGAGAACGACCGGGCCTGCGCCGGGGCCGCCGCCGCCATGCGGCGTCGAGAAGGTCTTGTGCAGATTGATGTGCATGGCGTCGATGCCGAAGTCGCCCGGACGCGCGACGCCGGCGATGGCGTTGAAATTCGCGCCATCGCAATAGAAGTAGCCGCCGGCCTCATGCATCGCGTCGGCGATCTCGACGATCTCGCGCTCGAACAGCCCGCAGGTGTTCGGGTTCGTCAGCATGATCGCCGCGACGTCCGGAGCGAGCGCGTCCTTAACGGCTTGCGCCCGCACCGTTCCGTCGGGCGCCGCCGGAACGACGCGCACGGAAAAGCCAAGCAGCGCGGCCGTTGCCGGATTGGTGCCATGCGCCGATTGCGGAATGAGGACGACATTGCGCGTCGCGCTTTCGCCCCTCGCGGCGATCGCAGACTTGATCGCCATCATGCCGCAGAGTTCGCCATGCGCGCCGGCCTTCGGCGACATCGCTACCGCCGGCATATTGGTAAGCGTCATCAGCCAGTCGGCGAGAATCTGCATCAACTCCAGCGCGCCCTGCGCGGTCGATTGCGGCTGCAGCGGATGGATATCCGCGAAGCCTTCATAGCGCGCGATCTTCTCATTGCTGCGCGGATTATGCTTCATCGTGCAGGAGCCGAGCGGATAGAGTCCGGCGTCGATCGAATAATTCTTGCGCGAGAGGCGCACGTAATGGCGCATCGTCTCCGGTTCGGTGAGTCCCGGAAGACCGATGGGCGCGTTGCGCTCAAGCGCGCCGAGCCGCGTCGCGATGGGCGCAGGGTCGTCGATATCGACGCCGGTCGCGTCAAGCCGGCCGATCTCGAAGATCAGCGGCTCTTCCTGATCGAGCCCGCGATTGCCGGTGAAGGTCGCAGGCGTTTTGTCATCATCGAGCGGTTCGACGACTGCGGGTCTGTCGAGCATCAGAGCGACTCCTTAAGCGCCGCGACGAAGGCGTCGCGATCTTCACTTGTATTGACTTCGGTGGCGGCGACGATGAGCAGATCGTCAAGCCCGGCGTGCGGCAGAAGTCGCGAGACGGGAACGCCGGCGAGGACGCCGCGCGCCGCCATTCTCTCAACAAGCGCGGCGGCGTCGCCTTCGACGCGAAGCGTAAACTCGTTGAAGAAGGCTTCGTTGAGAACATCGACGTTTTGAACGTCGGCAAGCATCTGCGCCAGCAAGACCGCATTGGCGTGATTGACGCGCGCGAGCCGCGTCAGTCCGGCGTCGCCAAGCAAGGTCAGATGGATGGTGAAGGCGAGCGCGCAGAGGCCGGAGTTGGTGCAGATGTTGGAGGTCGCTTTATCGCGGCGGATATGCTGCTCGCGCGTCGAAAGCGTCAGCACATAGGAGCGCCTGCCGTCGGCGTCGACGCTTTCGCCGGCGAGGCGGCCAGGCATCTGCCGCAGGAATTCATGCCGCGTGGCGAAGAGCCCGACATAAGGCCCGCCGAAATTCAGCGAATTGCCGATCGACTGGCCCTCGCCCACGACAATGTCGGCGTCCATCGCGCCAGGAGATTTAAGCAGACCGAGAGAGACCGCTTCGGTGAAGACGGCGACAAGGAGCGCGCCGTTCCGATGGCAGGCTTCCGCGATCTTCGTCAGGTCGCGCAGATTGCCGAAGACGTCGGGCGTCTGCACGACAACACAGGAAAGCGTGTCGTCAATGCGCGCGATGAGATCTTCGGCGGCGCGAACGTCGGGCGCCATCGTCTCGACTTCGTCTTCCGCGAGGCGCGAGATGGTGCGCACGACTTCGGCGTAATGCGGATGTAGCCCGCCAGAGAGCAGCGCCTTGCGCCGCTTCGTCACCCGATGCGCCATGAGCACGGCTTCGGCGGTCGCCGTTGAGCCGTCGTACATCGAGGCGTTGGCGACCTCCATGCCGGTGAGCAGAGCGACCTGAGTCTGGAACTCGAAGAGATATTGCAGCGTGCCCTGCGAGATCTCCGGCTGATAGGGCGTGTAGCTCGTCAAGAACTCCGAGCGTTGAATGAGATGATCGACGCTCGCGGGGATGTGATGCTTATAGGCGCTGGCGCCGACAAAGAACGGCGCGCGCGACGCAGGCATGTTGCGGGCGGCAAGCCTTGCGAAAAAACGCTCGACGTCGAGCTCGGACTTGCCCTTCGGCAGGTCGAGCGGCGCCTTCAATAGCGTCTCCGGCGGCGCATCGGCGTAGAGCGACTCCATCGATGGAACGCCGATCGTCGCGAGCATTGCGCTTCTGTCGGCCTCTGACAGCGGATGATAGCGCATCGTCTTTTCCTTGCGCTTAGAGCGCTTCCCGATCACATGGAATCATGTGATCGATAAGGAATCGCTCAAAATCAAAATGCTGGAGCAGGTTCTCATCGAACCTGCTCTAGAGCGTTTTCAGGAAACTCGAATAAGCGGCGTCGTCCATCAGCGATGCGCATTCGCCAGGGTCGCTGACTCTCACCTTGATGAGCCACCCGCGTCCAAGCGGATCGTCGTTGACGAGCGCCGGCGCTTCGCCAAGCTCCGGATTGACTTCGACGACTTCGCCGCTCACGGGCGAATAGACTTCGCTTGCGGCTTTTACGCTCTCGATGACCGCGATCTCTTTGCCCTTTGCGACCTTCCTGCCGACTTCGGGCAGTTCGATGAAGACGATGTCGCCGAGCTGCGACTGCGCATAGTCCGATATGCCCAGCGTCGCAAGATCGCCATCGAGCGCGACATATTCATGATCCTTGGAGTAGCGGAGATCGGTCATCTCGCATCCTTTCCAGCCGGCGTTTTGAAGTAGCGATGCGGGACGAAGGGTAAAGCCGCCACTGTGACGTCGACGCGTTTGTCGCGCAGCGGCGCCGAAAGCGTCGCGCCGAGGTTTGCGTGATGGCTGGCGACATAGCCCATCGCGATCGGGCGTTGCAGCGTTGGCGAAAAGCCGCCCGACGTCACATGGCCAACAGCTTCGCCGTCGCGCGCTGAGAGCTCCGCGCCTTCGCGCAGCGGCGCCTTTGATTGCGGCTCGAGCCCGACGCGCCTGCGGGCAGGACCCTGCTCAAGCGCGATGCGAATGCGCTCGAAGCCGGGGAACCCGCCTTCGATGCGTCGGCGTTTGCCGATCGACCAGCCGAGTCCCGCTTCAACCGGATCGGTGGTTTCATCGAGGTCGTGGCCATAGAGCGGCAGGCCGGCCTCAAGACGCAGAGCATCGCGCGCGCCGAGGCCCGCCGGCGCAACGTCCTCATGCGACAGCAACAAGCGCGCAAGGTCTTCGGCATGCTCGGCGCGCAGCGACAGTTCAAATCCGTCTTCGCCCGTATAGCCGCTGCGCGACACGAAGAGCGGCGCGCCGCCGAAGTCGAAGGCGCGCCAGCCCATGAAAGGAAGGTCCTCGGCGCCGGGGAGGAGTGCGCCGAGGACCGAGGCCGCGCGCGGGCCCTGAAGGGCGAGCAACGCGCGGTCTAAAGGATTGAAGTCGAACTGGGGCAACGCGGCGCGGATAAGCGCGAAATCCTCTTGCTTGCGCGAGGCGTTAACCACAAGCAGCAGCCGCTCTTCGACGCCTGGCAGACGGGTGACGAGAAGATCGTCGAGAATGCCGCCGCGCTCGTTGAGTAGCTGCGTGTAACGTGTGCGTTCCGGCGAAAGCGACGCCAAATCCGCCGGCGTCAGGCTTTCAAGCGCCCGTGCGGCGCGCGCGCCGGCGAGGATCGCCTGACCCATATGCGAAACGTCGAACAGACTCGCGCGACGTCGCGTATGTAGCGTTTCCGCGACGATGCCCTGCTCATATTGCAGCGGCATATCGTAGCTGGCGAAAGGCGCCATGCGCGCCCCGAGCCGCCGATGCACGGCGTCGAGCGGAAGTTTCGACAGCGCAGGAGGCGCAGCGGTCGCGACGTCGAGTTCGGTCACCATCAACTCCGCCAGACATGGTTGGCGCAGCAAGGCTCAAACTTTGCTACGCGCCCCCTCTGTCCGGTGACCTGAGAGATTTCCCTGCGCTAAAAGCGACAGGTTACGCCCGTCGGTGGGCGAAACGCTTGCGCGCCTCGCCGCTTTCCAGAGTTTCTACTTCGTCGCGGTCCTTTGGGCCTGAGCGTTTCCGGGGCGGTTTCGCCTTCGGCGCCGGCGCGAGCGCCGGTCTCTCCCGCGATGAAGTTCGACCTGCACCCAAAATGTGGTCGATTCGCGCGATCGTCAATCCCGGCGGCTGCGCGTTTTTTTTGCAATGCGGCAGCGTTCGGAGTGAACGGAAGCGCCGCCGCTCAGTGGCGCTTAGGCGCTCGCATGCGGTAAACGCCATCGCCATCGCGTTCGAAGGTCTCGTCGACCTGCGGATGGCGCACCGGCCTGTTGGTGTTGTCGGGCAGCAGATTTTGCTCCGACACATAGGCGACATATTCGGTTTCGGCGTTCTCGGCGAACAAGTGATAGAAAGGCTGATCCTTATTCGGACGCAGCTCTTCCGGAATCGAAAGCCACCACTCTTCGGTGTTGGCGAACACCGGATCAACGTCATAGATCACGCCGCGGAAGGGATAGCGGCGATGCTTGACCACTTGGCCAATAGCGAATTTAGCGACGTTCTCTCGCGGCATTCGAAAGCGCCTTTACCACGCTGTTTACTCGTTTGTTAGTACAGCAGCAGGGGCGCAGCCGTCAATCGGACGTCGCGCCACAGTCAAATCCTTTCAAAATCCGTAGATCCTAGCGAGGTCGGCGTCTTTGGCGGCGACCTGCTTGGCGAGGTCGACGACGACCTTGCACTGCTTCCAGGTGGCGTCGTCCTGCATTCGGCCGTCAATCATCACCGCGCCGGTCCCGTCCGGCATCGCTTCGAGCACCCGCTTGGCGAAGGCGACTTCTTGCGGATCGGGCGAAAAGACCTTCTTGGCGATGGCGATTTGCGACGGATGCAGCGACCAGGCGCCGGCGCAGCCGAGCAGAAAGGCGTTGCGGAATTGCGATTCGCAGGCCGGCGCGTCGGAGAAATCGCCGAAGGGGCCATAGAAGGCCTTGATGCCGGCGGAAGCGCAGGCGTCGACCATCTTGGCGATGGTGTAATGCCAAAGGTCCTGTTGGAACGAGGCGCGCAGGCCCTGGCCGGGCTCGGCGTCGGCGATCACCTTATAGTCCGGATGACCGCCGCCGACGCGGGTCGTCTTCATTGCCCGGGAAGCGGCGAGATCGGCCGGTCCGAGCGAAATGCCATGCATGCGCGGCGAAGCCGAAGCGATGGCGTCGACATTCTTGACGCCTTCCGCCGTCTCAAGAATGGCGTGAATAAGGATCGGCTTCTTGACGCTATGCCGCGCTTCGAGCTGCGCCAGGAGCTGGTCGAGATAGGCGATGTCCCAGGGGCCCTCGACCTTGGGGAGCATGACGACGTCGAGCTTGCTTCCGACAGCGCCGACGATCTCGATCATGTCGTCGAGCGCCCAGGGGCTATTGAGCGCGTTCATCCGCGTCCACAGTCCAGTCGAGCCGAAGTCGGTCGCCTTGGCCATTTCAATAAAGCCGGCGCGGGCGGCTTCCTTGGCGTCGGCCGGGATCGCGTCTTCGAGATTGCCGAGCACGACGTCGACCTGTTTGACGAGCTCAGGAACCTTAGCGCGGAATTTTTCAAGATGCGGCGGAACGAAATGGATCATCCGCTCGACTTTAACGGGCGGTTCGCGCAGCGGCGCCGGGGCCCCGATGGCGAGCGGACGGTAGAATTGATTGGGAAGTTTCATTCGGTCGCAGCTCCGGCAAAAAGTTGCGACGAGTTAAGCCAGATGCGTCGGCTTGGCAATGCTGGGCGGTCTGTCGCGGCCGCAACGCGTCAACCCACGACGGCGTCCCAGAGCAGTTTAAGGTTCAGCCCGATGATCGCGGCGGCGATGAGCGCCGCAAGCGCCGTGGTGCGTCTGGGCGCCACCAGTTCTCCCATGACGCTGCGCTGCGCCGTGAAGGCCACGAGCGGCACGATGGCGAAAGGCAGCGTCACGCTCAGCGCCACCTGGCTCAGGACGAGCAGCTGCGCCGTCGCCGATTCGCCGGCGTAAAGCGTCACGCCGATCGCCGGCGCGATGGCGATGCAGCGGGTGATGAGCCGGCGCGTCGCCGGCTTCATCCGCAGCCGCACAAATCCCTCCATCACGATCTGGCCGGTGAGGGTGGCCGTCACCGTTGAATTCAGTCCGCAGGCGATCAGCGCCACGGCGAAGAGCGTCGCCGCGATCGGTTGCCCGAGCAATGGCGCGATCAGCCGATAAGCTTCGCCAAGCTCCGCGACTTCGGTATGGCCGGTCGCATGGAAGACCGCGGCCGCGAGAATAAGGATGGCGCCGTTGACGAACAGGGCGAGAAACAGCGCCAGCGTGCTGTCGATCACCGCGAAGCGAATTGCTTCGCGCTTCTTTTCAAGCGGCTCGGCGACGGCGCGGGTTTGCACGACGAAGGAGTGCAGGAAGAGGTTATGCGGCATCACCGTCGCGCCGAGAATGCCGAGGCCGATGTAAAGCATCTCGGGATCGGTAAAAAAACGTCGCGTCGGCACGAGTCCTTGTGCGATCTGCGCCAGATCGGGGCGCGCCATGATGAGTTGCGCGAGGAAGGAAAAGGCGATGAGCGCAAGCATCGCCACGACGAAAAGCTCGATCTTGCGAAAGCCGGCCCGCTCCAAAGCAAGGACCAGAAAGGTGTCGAGCACCGTGATGAGAATGCCGACCGCAAGCGGCAGGCCGAATAGCAATTGCAGGCCGATGGCGGTGCCGATCACTTCCGCGAGATCGGTGGCGAATATGCCGACTTCCGCCAGGAGCCAGAGCCCGACCGCCGCCGGGAAGGGATAATGCCGCCGGCAGGCCTGCGCCAGGTCCAGATCCGCGCCGACGCCGAGCCGCGCCGCAAGGGATTGCAGGACGATGGCCATCAGGCTCGACAGCACGGCGACGAAAAGCAGCGCGGTGCCGAATTTCGAGCCGCCGGCGAGCGCCGTCGCCCAATTGCCGGGGTCCATATAGCCGGTCGCGACGAGATAGCCGGGACCCAGAAACACGAAGAGCCGCCGAAGAAATCTGCCGCCTTCGGGCACATGCACGGAGCGGCGCATGTCGCCGCGTTGCGGAGCGGGCGCGTTGGCGGTCGTCGCTGGCGTCACATTTGTCTCCACAAGGCGCCGGCGACGGCCGGACATCGGATTTTCTCGGTAAGGTCGGTCCTTGGCAAGGTCGCTTCTCGGCAAGCGCCGCATCTAAGAAGTTTTCTTAAGGCTTCCCTTTGTCACCAATGTAAATGGCGACGGGAGAATGTCATCCGCGGGCGCAGCGCAGTCGCCGCAGCCGCGGCTTGTCGCGCGCCGTCCGAGCAGGCATGCTCGCAGCCTGAGCCGTCGCGATTCAGGATCAGGCGATGGGCTTGTCATGCGGCGAGCTCATGGGCGCCGTCGTCTGCTTAAAGCCGAGCGCTCGAAGCGGAACCACTGGGACGGCGTTCGCCGTTTCGATTGCGATACAGTCAGAACAGCGGGGGCTGGTAATGTTCTCAATGACGATCCCGATCAGCTCGGAAGGCGGCCATACGAGCTTCCATAATAATGTGCCCGATCCCGTGACCTCGGGCGCCGAGCTGCCGACGTTCAAGTTCGAGCTTGAAAAATCTCAAGGACGCGTCGATGGCGCGAGCTACGGCAAGGAGGCGACCGTCGCTCAGCTGCCGATCTCCAAGGATATCGCCGGCGTTTCCATGCGCATGGAGCAGGGCGTGATGCGCGAGCTGCACTGGCATGCGACCGCGGCCGAGTGGGGCTTCGTCACCGAGGGACGGGTGCGCACCACTGTCATCGATCCGGCGGGATGCTCGGAGACCAACGACTTCGAGGCGGGCGATCTTTGGTATTTTCCGCGCGGCCATGGCCATGTCATCGAGACGCTGGGTAAAGACCTGTGTCATTTCATCCTTGTCTTCGACAACGGCTATTTCTCGGAGTTCGGCACCTTCAGCATCAGCGACTGGATCGGCCACGCCCCCAAGGAGCTGCTCGCCAAGAATTTCGGCGTCCCGGCGTCGACCTTCGACAGTTTTCCAAAGCAGGAAGTCTATTTCGCCAGGGGCAATATTCCGCCCGAGACGCCGTCGACGCCGCTGCAGGGATGGAAGCCGCCGCCGCTCACCCACAAATACCGGCTTCTATCGCAGAAGCCTTATGAGACGTTTCCGGGTGGAACCGAATGGCGCGTCGACGGCTCGCAATTCCCGATTTCGACGACGATGACCGGCGTCGTTCTGGAAATGGAGCCGGGCGCGCTTCGCGAGCTGCATTGGCACCCCAATGCTTCCGAATGGCAATATGTGCTGAGCGGACAGCTTTGCGTCACGCTGTTTGGATCAAAGGGCCGCTGGCGCCAGGAGACGTTCTCGAAAGGCGACGTCGGCTATATTCCCCAGGGCATGGGTCATTCGCTCGAAAATGTCGGGACCGATACGGTGCGCGTGCTCATCGTCTTCAACAACGCGCATTATCAGACGATCGACCTGTCGCAATGGATCGCCGGCAATCCGACCGACATTCTCGCGACGAATTTCGGGCAGGACCCATCGGTCTTTGAGAAATTCCCGCGCAAGGACGTCTTCATGACGAAATAGCCGCAAGAGGCGCGTGAAAGCGCGCCTCGACCGCGCCCGTTATTTGCTAACCTTTCTCAGCAGCGCTTCGAGCCCTTCGGGGAAAATCAGATCGTGCGAGACCGCGATCTCGTCCGCGCTCCACCAGCGCCAGCCGAGCACATGGATTTTTTCTTCCTCGGTCAGGTCGCGCGGCTGGGGCGCGAAGCGTTCGGTACGGATGAGATAGTAGCGCTCCACCGCCTGATGCCAGTCGTCGCCGATCTCCATCGGAAATTCGCGGGTGGCGACGACGGGACCGGGATCGAGAAGGGTAAGGCCCGTCTCCTCATAGACCTCCCGACGCAGCGCTGACGGGAAGTCTTCGCCTTCCATGACCGCGCCGCCCGGCGTCGCCCAGAAGTGATGATGTCCGAGCGCGAGAAAATGCGGCGTGAGCCCGCCAGCGTAGCGCATCAGCAGGACGTCGTCGTCCTGATCGACGATCAGCGCGCGCGCGGCTTCGCGGCGCGGCAGCGCGCGGCCGTCCCATGGCGCGGCGATTTCGGCGCGCCCCTCCGGAGTCGCCCAGTCGACGAGCGACCATTTCCCGTCCTCATAAGCGATCCAATTCGGCGTGGCGTTGAGCACAGGATGATCGCGCTTTTCGTCGAGCTTCTTGCCGGCAGCGAGTCGCCAGGCGATATCGAGCACGCCGGCGTGGGCGACAACGAGCACGGTCTCGCCGGCGCTTTCCTTGGCGATCTGGGTCAAGGCCTTGCGCACCCGCGCGGCGAAATGTTCCAGGCTCTCGCCTTGCGGCGCGGCGAAATCCGGCTTGCGCGTCAGATAGTTCGGATAGATGTCGGCGTGCGTCGCCTGCACTTCCGCATGCGTGTGGCCCTGCCATACGCCGTCGTCCTTCTCGCGCAGGGCGGGGGTCTTGGCGACCTCGAGGCCGCGCGCGCCGGCGATCGGCGTCGCTGTCGCGAGCGCGCGGCGCAGGTCGCTCGAATAGACTCTGTCGAAATGCGCGCCGGCGAGCTCCTTCGCCAGGGCGGCCGCCTGCGCGCGTCCGCGCGCGTTCAGCGCAATGTCGAACTGGCCCTGAAAGCGCCTTTCGATATTCCAATTGGTCTCGCCGTGGCGTGCGAGACACAGAAGCGTGCGGGGCATGTCGTTTCGGATTTAAGGCGCTGGAGTCGCTGTGCAAAGCCGCCGGGCGTCTACGCCTGCGGCGTCCGGCGTTCTAGGGCCTTGCAGTGCAAAAGTCAGTCCGCATTCGCGGGGTCGCGGCGAATAACCGCAAGCCTTGGCGCGCGCTGTTTCGCGTAGAGCGCGCCATAAACAGTTGAGATTGATTGCTTATTCTGACGATTTTGCCCAAATGCGGCGTGATTTAATGTCTCAGCCCAGTGGTGAATTCCCCCGCCCGCAGCCTCGCGGGCAGTGTTTCGGCGAAGGTGGCCACCGATTCCTCGCCATAGGTCGCCACCAGTTCGCGCAATGCCGCGCAGAGGGCGGCATGCGCGAAGGAATCGCTTTCGATCCCCGCGAGTATCGCCTCGGCGAAAGCCTCGGTGACATAGGCAAGGGCTGCTCGGTGCTGGTCCCCGCCCAAGTCGTAGAGCGAGGCGACGTTCAATTCGTTCATGGCGTCACTCTAAAGAAGCCGCCCGCGCCGCGCGAGGCGACCCTCGCCGAAAGGTTAATTTCGCACTTGGCTCTATGGGTTCCCGTAGCGATAGGTGATGTCGCGGCTCAGCCGGGAGGCCTCCGCAAGATAGCGGGAAATCACCGCCTTGGCGTTGGGCGTGCAGGCGCGATAGGTCAGCTCATAGCCGCGAAACCCGTGGTTGAAAGACGCCATGAGCCTTTGGCGGCGCGCGCCGCTGGGGGCGTCGGCGTCGAGCAGCGCCGACATCTTCCCCCGCCATTCCTCGCCATCGCCCGACCCGCAAAGGTCGCGCAAGAAGGCCAGCGCGCCGAGGACCTCCGAGAGCCGCGTGATCTGG
>NZ_JAMRYX010000062.1 GCF_024448135.1 Methylocystis suflitae | reverse complement strand
GCCGGGCGGCGATCTCCACATCGAATGGCGGGCCGACGATCATGTGCTGATGACGGGGCCGGTCGAATTCGAGTTTGAAACCAGGCTGGATCCTCAGATTTTTCAGGGCGTCGTAGCGTGAACGCGCCGCTTCGCAGCGCCGAGGTGGTAACCTTCGGGTGCCGGCTTAACGCCGTCGAGTCGCAGGAACTCGCCAAAGCCCACGCCAGCGCGCGCGAGACGGTGATCGTCAACACCTGCGCCGTCACGGGCGAGGCCACGCGACAAGCGCGTCAGGCGATCCGCCGCTTGCATCGCGAGCGGCCCGAGGCCGAGATCGTCGTCGCAGGCTGCGCGGCGCGGCTCGACCCTCCCGGTTTCGCCAAGCTCGAGGGAGTGACGCGGGTCCTCGCCGAACATGCGCCAAATCGCGCGCTTGCGAGCGTTGAGGGCACGCGCGGACTGCTTGCCGTGCAGAACGGCTGCGATCATTGCTGCACCTTTTGCATCATTCCCTTTGGCCGCGGCGCGGCGCGCTCGGCGCCGCCGGATGAGGTCGTCGCGCAGGCCCGCGCGCTTGTCGCGAGCGGCAAGAAGGAGATCGTGCTGACGGGCGTCGATCTCACGAGCTACGGCGTCGACCTTGGCGAAGGTTGGACGCTCGGGCGCCTCGTGCGTCTGCTGCTGCGCCGCCTTCCTGAACTTGAGCGGCTGCGTCTCTCGTCTGTCGATTGCATTGAAGTCGACGAAGATCTCGTCGAGGCTTTTGCCGAAGATTCGCGGCTTTGCCCGCATCTTCATCTGTCGCTGCAGTCCGGCGACGATCTGATCTTGAAGCGCATGAAGCGCCGCCATTCGCGACAGAGCGCCATGGATGTCTGCCGCGCGCTGCGCAAGCAGCGGCCAGACATCATCTTTGGCGCCGACTTCATCGTCGGCTTTCCCACCGAGACGGAAGCGATGTTCGACGCAACGCTCGACATCGTCGACGCCTGCGGTCTCACGCATCTTCATGTCTTTCCCTTCTCGCCACGTCCGGGAACGCCGGCGGCGCGCATGCCGCACGTCGCGCCGCAGATCGCCAAAGAGCGCGCGGCGCGATTGCGGGAAAAGGGCGACGCCGCGCTGCGCCGTCATCTCGATGCGCAGATCGGCAGGAGCTTGCACCTATTGACCGAGCGCGGCGGGACGGCGCGCGCCGCCGATTTCACTCTCGCGCACACGCCTGGCGTCGACGCGAGCATAATGATCGAGGCGCTCTGCACGGGCCACGACGGGCGGGCGCTGACGACGCGCCCTACGGCGCTTGGTAGGTGATCCGGTAAATGGCGCCGTTCTGATCGTCGGTGACGAGAAGCGAGCCGTCAGCAAGTTCTGCAACGTCAACCGGCCGGCCCAGATAGGAACCCGAACCGTCGTTCCAGCCTTCGGCGAAGGGCATGCTCGCGGTCGTCCCGGCGCGCGTGACCATCACGCGCGCGCCGATCGGGATGCTCCGGTCCCACGATCCGTGCTGCGCGTAAAACAATGCGTTCTTGTATTCCTTCGGAAACATGTCGCCGCGGTAAAACATGATGCCAAGATCGGCCGCATGCGGCGCTGTCTCCACAACAGGAAAGACGACGCCCTTCGGCGGCTCGACGCGCGCATATTCGTTGGTGCGCACATGTCCGCCGCCATACCAGGGGAAGCCGAAATTCAATCCAGCCCTGTCGGCGCGATTGATTTCGCCCGGCGGGCGATCGTCGCCCATGGAGTCGACCTGATTGTCGGTGAACCAGAGCGACCCATCCGTGTCGAACGCCATGCCGACGGAATTGCGAATGCCGGTCGCGAAGACCTCGCGCTGCGATCCGTCGAGATTCATCCGAATGATGCCGCCGATTCCCGTCTTCTCGTAAAGCGCGAGCTTGTCTCGCGGCGCGACATTGTTCGGCTGGCCAAGGGAAATGTAGAGCTTGTCGTCCGGACCTATTCGGCACACGCGGGAGGAATGGCCGCGGCTCTCTTCGTTCCTTGGAATGAGATCGCCTAATTTTACGACGATCTTGGCGTTCGCCGCCGCGTCGCGCCACGTGTTTTCCGCATCGTCGAACCGTGTGACGCGGTTACGCTCAACGAGAAAAAGCGCGCCTCCGTTTGAGAAGCAAACGCCATGCGGCATCGTGAATGGTATGGACGGCGCGAAGCGTTCGACCGCAGCTGCCGTCTTCTCGCCGGGCGTGATCGCATAGACGTCCTTCTCCTCGGCGCCGACAAAAATCGTCTTTCCTTCTCGCCCGATGGCGAGCGTGCGCGCCCGCGGCGCCAGAGCATAAAGTGAAATCGAGAAGCCTGGAGGAAGTTTGATGCGCTTGAGAATTGATTCTATCTCTGCACGACGACGGTCTTGCTCTGCGCTACGACGGTCTTCCGCCCTCGCGCCGGCGACGCCACAGCCCAAAGCGCAGAAAACCAAAAGCGCGGCGACTCCAATACGCATGTCGATGCCTTTCGGACTCTTTCGACGCCATATAGGCCGCAAAAAGGGCGGGGCCAGTTAAGGCTCCGCCCTACCGCGGGTTCCCACTTCGGTCAAAGTCACATCGAGGTCGACTGGTCTCTCGACGTCGTCGAAGTCGTCGTGTCTTCCCAATAGGGGGAGGACCCGTAGTTCCTGTGCAGCCTGGTTTCCCAGTCGCGATCGCTCCAATTCTCATCACCCGCATATTCGGGAGCGTTCTGCAGCTGCTCTTCCGTCACATTTGCGATGTATCCGCCGAGATTGGTGTCGTAACGGAACGCCTTCCAGGGCAAGGGATGCTCGCCTTCGCCGATGCCAAGAAAGCCGCCGAAGGTCATAATCGCGTATCGAACCACACCGGAGACGCGATCAATCATCAGGTGGTCGATTTCGCCAATCTTGTTGCCGGCCGCGTCATACACATCCGTGCCTTCGACCTTATCGCTGGAGATAAGGTTGGCGTTTGGCTGTGCCATGCCCATAGTAACCTCCTGCAGCGCGCGCTTAACCGACGCCATTGTCGAACTTGCCGCGCCTTTCCCAAAAGAACACAGGGTGACGCCCCTTGTTCCGCGCCAAAAACCAAAAATCGGCGGCTACATAAGCTTAGCGACGTCTTCCTTCTTCGGTAAAATGCCGCTAATGCAAATGCGTGATGCGCGGCGCCTCCAGATGAAAAGCTTCAGTCATCAGGTGACCACCGTCGCCCATCGTCAATGCATCAGGCGATTGCGAGGCGGATTCGTCTTCTGAGTCCGCTTGTCGTCAGTCGCCCCAATGGGCCTCGCCCGGCAGGTAAGAAGAGCGCATGTCTCCGGAATTCAGCCTTGGCTGGGAAGTCTTCGAGATCATCTGGATCAACCTGCTGCTCTCGGGCGACAATGCAATTTTGATCGCGCTTGCGTGTCGGCAACTGCCGGTGCGTCAGCGGCGCTGGGGCGTATTTCTGGGCGCGCTTGGCGGCGTCATTCTGCGCATCGCTTTCACGCTCGTCGTCGTCGAGCTTATGGCGGTTCCCTATCTGAAAATTGTCGGCGCCGTTCTGCTGCTCATCGTCGCCGTGAAACTGCTGATCGACGAAGCCGAGCACTCCGACGTCAAGGCCAAACCCAACCTCTGGAGCGCGGTCGGCGCCATCATTATGGCGGACGCCGTGATGTCGCTCGACAATGTCATCGCCATCGCGGCGGCGGCGCATGGCTCGACCAATCTCATCGTCTTCGGGCTTCTCGTTTCAGTGCCGATCGTGATGTTCGGCGCGGGCGCGCTGCTGAAGGTGCTGGAGAGATTTCCGGCGCTGGTCTGGGCCGGCGCAGGGCTTCTTGGCTGGGTCGCGGGCGACATGGCGAGCGCCGATCCAGCCCTGCCCACATTCGTGCATGTCACGAACCACGGCGCGCTCGAACTTGGGCTATCGATTGCCGGCTGCGTCCTGGTGCTGGCCGTCTCCATGGCGATCGCCATTTACCGGCAATGGCGCGAGGACCAGCGCGTCTCGCGAGACTAGCGCTTCGATCACATGGAATCATGTGATCGATAGGAATCGCTCATTCGCATCGAAAAAGTCTGTCAACTTTTTCGGAACCCGCTCTAGCCGCGTCCCATGCCCTGTTTGGCGAGGGGCTGCTGCGGATCGAGCGTGAGCGCGCGCTGAAAGGATTCCCGCGCCTTGGAGCGGTTGCCGCTCTTGTCGTAAGCGACGCCGAGCCAAGCCCACGCGAGCGCGCTCTTGCTGTCGACGTTGAGCGCGGCGTTGAAATCCTCGACCGCCTTGTCGTATTTGCCGAGCGTGACCAGGCTTTCGCCGCGCGCCAGATAGGGCGCCGCCGCAAAGGGATCGCGGTCGATGGCGTTGTCGAAATCGGTCACGGCGCGCGCATCATCGCCGCGTTTCTGATGGATCAGCCCGCGTGCATGAAACGCCTGCGCGCTTTCGGGATTGAGGCGAATGGCCTGGTCGAGATCGGCAAGCGCCTGATCAAGGTTGCCCTGGGCGCGCAGCAGGTTGGCGCGACCGACGTAAGCCGGCGCATGTTTGGGATTGACTTCGATCGCTCGGTCGAAGTCGGCGCGAGCGGCGTCGCTCTGGCCCATTTGGCGGAGCGCGAGCGCACGATTGGTGTAGGCCGCCGAATTATTTGGCTCGAGCTTGATGGCCTGTGTGAAGTCGGCGACCGCCTCCTGAAACCGCCCGACCCGAGCGTAAGCGACGCCGCGGGTGTCGTACGCCTCAGCGCTCGACGGATTGCGCCGAATCACTTCGCTGAGCGAATTAATGTTGACGGAGGCGGAGTTCGGGTCGGTGTCGGCGATCTCGGCGATGCCGCGTCCCGGCGGCCGGATGCCGCTCGCGGTTTCGCAGCCCGCCAGAGCGATGATGGCGAGCGCCGCCGCGCCGCGCGTTAGCGCCTGACCAGATAGGAGCGAAGCTTGGCGACGCGACGTCGCCGCACGGCGAAAGCCCATGCCTTCAGATCCTCCCAGCCGCAATACGTCTTCCCCGTGTCTCTTCTATGCGCAATTTTTAAAAAGCGCTTGCAATCGGGCGAGAATTCGACGGCTTTAGCCGGATCAGCGGGCGCCGACCGGCTTCGCCTTCACCGGCAGCAGGCCTTCGCGCTGGAGCTTCTTGCGGGCAAGCTTGCGGGCGCGACGGACCGCCTCGGCCTTCTCGCGCGCGCGCTTCTCGGACGGCTTTTCATAATGACCGCGCAGTTTCATTTCGCGGAAGATGCCCTCGCGTTGCATCTTCTTTTTCAGAGCCTTGAGCGCCTGATCGACATTGTTGTCGCGAACGAGAACTTGCACGTATCCATCCTGTGTTTGGGACCCGCCGCGACGGCTCCGTCGTTCAGCGGCCTTAATAGGGAATAGGTCTCCGGGCGCTGGCGGAGCGCCTGACCCGTGCGGCACGGGATAACAGAATCGCCTTCCCCTGTCCACGGCCGATTGGCGCTAACGCGCCTCAACCTATACTTAACGCGGCGCTCCCCGGCGCCTAGCCGCGCTGGCGAGGCGCATGACCTCCTTGTTCAATCTCGGCGTTATAATATAACATTGGCTATGTTCGACATGACGACGCAAGAACGCGCCCTGCCCCAGCATGCGCGCGCCGGCGCAGCCGCTGGCGCTCGAGAGGCGCGGCTCTCAGCTCTCGCAGCCTCCGCCGGCGCCCGTTTCATCGTCGCCGCGCTGCTTCTTGCAGCCCTGTGGGCCGGCGCCTACTGGGCGCTGCATTGAGCGCGGCCGCCAATGCGCCGGCGATCCGGCTCCTCAATCTCACCCTCGGCTATGATCGTCGCCCCGCGGTTCATCACCTTGAGGGCGAAATCGCCCCCGGAGAAGGACTCGCCGTCTGCGGCCCGAACGGCGCCGGCAAGTCGACGCTGCTCAAGGCGCTCGCCGGGCTGCTGACGCCGCTTGGCGGCAAGATCCATTTCGGCGGCCTGTCGCCGCGCGCCGTGGCCTATCTGCCGCAGATTGTCGACATTGACCGCGCTTTCCCGATCAATGTGCGCGATTTCGTGGCCATGGGCGCTCTGGCGCGCGTCGGTCTTTTCGGGGCGCTGAACGCGGCCGAGCTGGTTCGGGTGGGCGCGGCGATCGAAACGGTCGGACTCGTCGGCTTCGAATCGCGAACGCTCGAAACCCTGTCCGGCGGACAGATGCAGCGGGCGCTGTTCGCGCGGCTGATCGTTCAGGATCAGCCGGTCATTCTTCTCGACGAGCCTTTCGGCGCGATCGACGCAGCGACGATCGACGATCTTTTGGCCTTGATCGCGCGATGGCGCGCCGAAGGGCGCACCGTCGTCGCCGTTCTGCACGAATTGGAGATTGTCCGCCGCGCCTTCCCGCGCACGCTGCTGCTTGCCCGCGAATGCATATTCTGGGGCGACACGCGCGACGCCCTTTGCGAAAGGAATCTCGTTCGCGCGCGCGCCATGTCGGAAGCCTTCGACGAGCGCGCGCGCGAATGTCTTCGCGATGAGTTTGACGCCGAAGATCGCCTGCATGTTCACTGACGTCTTCGTCACGCCATTCGCCGATTATGAATTCATGCGACGGGCGCTTGTCGGCTCCCTGGCGCTCGCGCTTTCGGGCGCGCCGCTCGGCGTCTTCTTGATCCTTCGGCGCATGTCGCTTGCCGGCGACGCGCTGTCCCATGCGATCCTGCCGGGGGCCGCCGTCGGCTATCTCGTCGCCGGCCTGTCTCTGCCCGCGATGACCTTCGGCGGCCTCTTCGCCGGACTCGTCGTCGCGCTCGCCGCCGGCGCCGCCTCCCGATTTACGACGCTGCGCGAAGACGCGTCGCTCGCGGCCTTCTACCTCGTCTCGCTGGCGCTCGGCGTGACGCTCGTATCGCTGCGCGGCTCAAACGTCGATCTGCTCCACGTGCTCTTCGGCTCGGTCGTCGGACTCGACGACGCGGCGCTTCTGCTGCTCGTCGGCGTGTCGACCGTCACGCTCATTCTGCTGGCGGTTTTCTACCGAGCGCTGGTGTTGGATACGCTCGATCCGCTGTTCTTGCGGCAGACGAGCGCATTCGGCGAATTCACGCCGTTCCTCTTCCTCGCCCTGGTGGTGCTCAATCTCGTCGCGGGCTTTCATGCGCTTGGCACGCTGATGGCCGTCGGCGTGATGATGCTTCCCGCCGCTGCGGCGCGGTTGTGGACGCGCGATCTCGCAGTCGCCCTGCCGCTCGCCGCGGCGATCGGCGCCCTCTGCTGTTACGGCGGCCTTGTCTTCTCCAACGAGACCAGCACGCCGACCGGTCCCGCCATAATTCTCGCCGCGGGCGTCGTCTATTTTTTCTCGATGATTTTTGGCCGCGCCGGCGGCGTGCTGCGATTAAAACGGCCGCGCCGGCATCTTGAAGGATAGAGCGATGCATACACGCCGCAGCGCGCTAGCGCTTTCATTCGCCGCATTAGCCGCGCCAGCGATGGCGGAGGCGCAGAAAATACCCGTCGTCGCAAGCTTTTCGATTATCGGCGATCTTGTGCGGCAGGTCGGCGGCGACCGGGTCGCTGTCACCACTATCGTCGGTCCCGACGGCGACGCACACGTCTACCAGCCCAGTCCGGCCGATGGCCGCAACATTGCGCAAGCCCGGCTGATTTTCGTCAACGGACTCGGATTTGAAGGCTGGCTCGACCGTCTCGTCACTGCCGCCAAAAGCAGGGGTGAGGTGTCCACCTTAGGCAAAGGCGTCACTGCGCGAAAGGACGAAGAGGGGCAAGATCCGCACGCCTGGCAGGACGTCGCCAACGCCAAAGTTTATGTCGAGGCTATCAGGGAAGCGCTGACGGCCGTCGATCCCGAGGGCGCCAAGACCTATAAGGTCAACGCCGACACCTATCTCGCCAAGCTCGACGCGCTCGACGCGGAAATTCAGCAGGCGATCGCCGCCATTCCCCAGGAGCGTCGCCGCGTCGTCTCGACTCATGACGCCTTCGGCTATTTCGCCGCGCGCTACGGCGTCGCGTTCATCGCGCCGCAGGGCGTGTCGACGGAGGCTGACGTCAGCGCCCGCGACGTCGCGAAGATCATCGACGCCGTCAGGGCGCATAAGGTTCGGGCGGTCTTTGTCGAAAACGTCGCCGACCCGCGCCTCGCCAAGCGCATCGCCAGCGAGACCGGCGCCCACGTCGGCGGAGTCCTCTATTCCGATGCGCTGTCGGACGCCAAAGGCGATGGCGCAACCTATATCGACATGATGCGTCATAATGTAAGAGAATTGACGAAAGCCCTGGCGCCATAGCCCCCTCCCCACCCCTCCCCCACTTCGTGGGAGAGGGAGCAGGCCCGGCCCTCTTAGAGAGTTTCGCGCAAGGCCGATCATTAGGGTCCCCTCTCCCGCCGGCGGGGGAGGGACAGGGTGGGAGCGATCGAAACTGGAGTAAGCGGCATTGACAGACAAAATTCCCGTCACCGTCATCACCGGCTATCTCGGCGCCGGCAAGACGACGCTTCTCAACCGCATTCTCACCGAGCAGCATGGCCGGCGCTACGCCGTCATCGTCAATGAGTTCGGCGAGATCGGCATCGACAATGACCTTGTCGTCGGCGCCGACGAAGAAGTCTTCGAGATGAACAACGGCTGCATCTGCTGCACCGTGCGCGGCGATCTCATTCGCATCATCGAGGGCCTGATGCGCCGGCGCGGCAAGTTCGACGCGATCGTCGTCGAGACGACGGGCCTCGCCAATCCGGCGCCTGTCGCGCAGACCTTCTTCATGGACGCTGACGTCAAGGAGGCGGCCCGGCTCGACGCGGTGGTGACGGTCGCCGACGCCAAATGGCTTGGCGAGCGGCTGAAGGACGCGCCGGAAGCGAAAAGTCAGATCGCCTTCGCCGACGTGATCGTGCTGAATAAAACCGATCTCGTTTCAGCCGATGAGCTCGCGGAAGTCGAAGGACGCATCCGCGCGATCAATCCTTACGCCGCTTTGCATCGCGCGGTGCGGTCGGACGTTCCCCTGCAGGCGGTTTTGGAGCGCAACGCCTTCGACCTTGACCGGATTTTGGAGATCGAGCCGGCGTTCCTCGAAGCCGAGGAGTCGAGTCACGATCATGACGAAGGCCATGATCACGAATGCAGTCCAGATTGCGGCCATGATCATCACCACCATGATCATCACGACCACGACCATCGGCACGGCCATGGCCACGCGCATGAAGATCATCACGCGCCTCACGCCGGGATGAAGCATTTCCATGACGACGAGATGCATTCCGTCTCGATCCGCCACGACGGCCTGGTCGACCCTGAAAAGTTCGTTCCGTGGCTGAACGATCTGATTCAGCGCGAAGGACCGGACATTCTGCGCAGCAAGGGAATCATCGCCTTCAAGGACGAGCCGCGGCGGTTCGTGTTCCAAGGCGTCCATCAGATCCTCGATGGCGATTTGCAGCGAGAATGGAAAGAAGGGGAGAAGCGCGAATCGCGCCTCGTCTTCATCGGCAGGAAGCTGAAGGAGCAAGAAATCCGCGAAGGCTTCGAGAAGATCGTCCTTGGCGCGTCGGCCGCGCAGGAGACGCTTCATTCATAAGAAATGATCTCGCGCTCGGCGACATGCACGACCTTGGTGCGGCGGGAGTCGCCGGCCTTGCGGCGAATGAGAAATCGTGGACGACGCTTGCCCAGACTGGTCTCGCAGCGCCGGCGCGCGAAGGCGGCGGGGATCTCTTCGCCAACGCTCTCGCGCGAACGCAACGCGCCATCCTCCTCGGTGACGCGCGGCAGCCCAAGCCAGGCCGCCCAGTGACGCCAGTCGGACGCAGCGGCGCCGCAGTCTTGAGTCTCGCCGAGAAGAATGTCGAGGTCCGGGTCGCTGTGCGCCAGCGAAAGAACGTAACGCGCCGATCCATCGTCCGCGGGCTGCACCTCGAGAGCGACGCCGCAATAGGCGGTGACGGGCACCGAGATGACCATGGAGATGCCGCTGAAGCGACGGGAAATCAAAACATCGTCCCGAGTGACGCGGATGCGCCGCGCCCCGCCGTCGGCGCGGCGATCACGCTGAACAAACACCGTTTCCTCGATTCTGCGCGCAGCATTGGCCTCAACCATCGATCTCTCCTTGCGGCTTGAATTTCGTCTCGGCTCCATATTGCCGCAGCCTGCCCGCGAAGGCGCTAAAAAGCCTGGTGAACAGCACGTAAACCATTGCTTCTACGCATGGTTTAGGCGATGAGGGTGAAGTCCATGAAAACGAATTCGTTCAAATTGCTCCTATTCTGCGCAACGCGCCCGCTTGCGGCCCGTCGGCGGCTCGCCTACTCCTCCTCATGATGGGCTCCAGCCAAGCGGAACTCGCCGCTTTTCTTCCACAACTCGAAAGCGTCACGCGCAGGGCCGGCGAGATCGCCATGGCGTATTTCCGCGCGGGCGAGCGGACGACCGCCGCGGTTTCCTATAAGTACGGCGGCTCGCCGGTCACCGAGGCCGATTTCGCGGTCGATCGGTTCCTGTTCCAGGAGATGGCGCGGATTGCGCCCGAGGCGGCGTGGCTTTCTGAAGAGAGCGCCGACACGGCCGATCGCCTGACGCGCGACGCCTTGATGGTGGTCGATCCGATCGACGGAACGCTGGCGTTCTCGCGCGGCGACGCGCGCTGGTCGGTTTCCATCGCTCTGGTGGTTGGCGGCCGGCCGGTCGCCGGGATCATCCACGCGCCGGCGCTGGGCGAGACTTATATCGGCGCGCTCGGACTCGGGGCCTTCCTCAACGGCTCCCCCCTCATCGCGCCGCAGCGCGCCGAAATTGCCGGGGCGGCGCTCGTCGCGCCACGGACGATGCAGGACCGCTTGGCGGCGTCGCCACGGGGATTCGTGATGGCGCCGCGAACGCCCTCGCTCGCGCTGCGGCTTGCCGATATCGCCTCCGGCCGGCATGATATCGTGGTCGCCGCGCCCAATGCGCGCGACTGGGACATCGCCGCCGCGGATATTCTCCTTGCAGAAGCGGGCGCCATGTTGAGCGAGCCGGAGGGCGTCGCGCTCACCTATAATCGCGCGTCACTCGCCCGCGACATGCTCATCGCGGCTCCGAAATCGCTGTTCGACGATAGCCTCGCGCTGGCGCGGGAGGTCTTGGAAGGAAAATTATGAACAAGACGACGCAAGCAACCTCGGCGAAGAAAGAGAAACAGCTGTTGCATCTTGTATTTGGCGGCGAGCTGGAGACGCTCGACGGCGTCGCGTTCCGCGATCCGAGCAAGCTGGACATCGTCGGCATCTATCCGGACAATGATAGCGCGCTCGCCGCATGGAAGGCGAAAGCGCAATCCACGGTGGACAATGCGCATATGCGTTATTTCGTGGTTCACCTTTATCGGCTGCTCGATCCGGATGTGGAGAAGCTATAGGCGGCCTTCCAAAATTCGCCGGTTTTGCCAGGCATAGAGTTGTCATTCCGAGTTGGCCCGACGCGCGCGGACAAGACGCCGTCAGAAGTGGGGACCGGATTCTTAATAGATTGGAAACATGTCGCTTCTGACAGTGTACCGGCTGGCGACGATCGCGGCGACGCCCTTCGCCAGCGCCGTGCTCAATTGGCGGGCCAACCATGGCAAGGAAGATCCCGCGCGATTGGCTGAACGCATGGGCGAGTCGAACCGCCCCCGACCGCGCGGACGACTCGTCTGGCTGCACGGCGCGAGCGTGGGTGAAAGCCTGTCGCTGTTGCCGCTCATCGACCGCTTCATTCAGCGCGGACTCGAAGTGCTCGTGACAAGCGGCACCGTCGCGTCTGCGCGCGTTCTCAGCGCGCGCTTGCCGGCAGGCGCCTTTCATCAATATGCGCCGATCGACGCCCCGAAATTCGTCGAACGCTTCCTCGATCATTGGCGTCCCGACATCGCGGTCTTCGCCGAGTCAGAGCTTTGGCCCAATATCGTCGCGGCCGTGCGCGCGCGCGGCGCGCCGCTGGTTCTCGCCAACGCCCGCATCTCTCGCAAATCCGCCGAGCGCTGGCGCGCCGTTCCCGGCGCGGCGAAATCCGTCTTCGGCGCCGTCGATCTTTGCCTCGCGCAGGATTCGGATAATGCGGCCCGCTTTCTGGCGCTCGGCGCGCGTTGCGTGCGCATCGCCGGCAATCTCAAATTCGACGTGCCGCCGCCGCCGGCCGACTCTGCAAAACTTGCCGAGTTCAATGGCGCGATCGGCGCGCGGCCGGCGTGGGCGGCGGTCTCCACTCATCCCGGCGAAGAAGACCTCGTGCTCGACGCGCATGTCGACATGGCCGCACAAACCCCGTCGCTGCTGACGATCATCGCGCCACGGCGCTGGGAGCGCGGCGTCGAGATCGTCGAAGCCGCGCGCGCCAGAGGCTTGACTGCGGCCTTGCGTTCGCAGGAAAGCGAACCGCGACGCGACGTCGACGTCTATATCGTCGACAACGTCGGCGAGCTTGGCCTGATTTTCCGAAGCGTCGGGGTCGTCTTCATGGGCAAGTCGCTGTTGCCCGGCGGCGGCGGACAAAATCCAATCGAGCCGGCGAAGCTCGGCTGCGCCATCCTGCATGGCCCGTATGTCGAAAACTTCACCGAAGCCTATGGCGAGCTCGCAGCCGCAAAGGCGGCCGCGCGCGTCTTAGACGCCGCATCGCTGGCGCGGGCCGCGCAGTATCTCCTCGCCGAGCCCGCGCGCATGCGCAAGATGGGACGCGCGGCCGCGGAAACCGTCGAGAGATTGGGCGGCGCCTCGCGCGGCATCATGACCGCCGTCGAACCCTATCTTGCGCAAATGGCGGTGGCCCAGCAATGAGCGTCGCGCGCGCCGCCGCTTTTTGAGATGCGCGCACCCGCCTTCTGGCGCGAAGATGGCGCGACGGCGCGTCTCCTGTCTCCGCTCGGCGCGCTCTACGACGCCATCGCGCGCAAGCGGCTCGCGCGTGAAGCGCCGCGCGCCAATTTGCCAACCATCGTCATCGGCGGACTGACTGCGGGCGGCGACGGCAAGACGCCTCTCGCCATCGCCCTCGCGCGCCGCCTCAAGGCGGCGGGAGAGCGCCCCGCGCTTCTCACGCGGGGCTATCGCCGCAGGCGCGGCGGAACGTCCTCCTTCGTCGTCGACCTGACGCGTCATGGCGCGGACGAGATTGGTGACGAAGCGCTGCTGCTTGCGCGCGTCGCGCCGACGATCGTCGGCGCAGACCGACTTGCGAGCGCAGACCTGGCGCAGCGCCTCGGCGCCACCGTCGTCATTCTCGACGACGGCTTCCACAGCCGTCGCGTTGCGCCCGACCTGACGCTCATCGTCATTGACTCGGACTATGGCGCGGGCAACAGCCGCTGCATCCCGGCCGGACCATTGCGCGCGCCGCTCGACGCGCAGCTTGCGGCGGCGGATATTCTGG
>NZ_JAMRYX010000061.1 GCF_024448135.1 Methylocystis suflitae | reverse complement strand
GCGCAGCGCGCGCTCCAGCCGGTTGGCGCGCGCGCCATGCTCGGCGTCGACGCCGAGCGCGAGCCGATCGAGAAAGCGGCGCCTGTCGCCCGCGGGCCCCGCGAAGAGACCGTCCATCGCGGGCGTCAGCCACAATACGCGGACGTGGTCGGCGAAGGCCCGCGCGGAGGCGGCCGGCGCGCGATCCATTCGAAAGACTCGCTCGCCGTCGACCGTCAGTCCGTGGCCGAGCTGCGCCGTCGCGCCATCGGCTTCGACTTCGATCGACACGGCGAAACCGCCGGCGCCGCCGCGTCTCGCGCATTCGGCGAGTTCCGCGCGGCGCAGGCCGCGGCCGGGTGAGAACAGCGACAGCGCTTCGAGCAGATTGGTCTTGCCCGCGCCATTCTCGCCAAAGAGCGCAATGATCGTCGACTCGAAACGGCAATCGAGCGCCGCATAGGAGCGGAAGTCGCTGAGCGTCAGGCGGCGCACGCGCGGCGCGCTCTTGGTCGCAAGGGTCATCCTGGCCCCGCCGCGTTCACGCAAGGCGGCGCGGGCGCGCGAGCGGTCATTGCGGCCGGGAAACGCGGCGGCCCGGCGAGAGGATGGCGTAGCTGTGGGGACCCGTGTAGGAGGTCATCACGGCTTCGATCAAGGGTTCGTCCGATCCTTGGGCCGTTGACCAGTCGACCGTGAAACTGGCGCCGGTTCCGCCGCGAACGTCGTCTTGCGCGATGGTGACCTGCAATGAGGCGTACGGCTTCAGATAGATGGGATCGTTCAGGTAGCTCTCGATCAATTGACCCGAGCCGCTGCGGTATTCGATCTTTTCGATCGCGAGAACATTCGTCGCCGAGGCGTTGTGGATCGAGAGCGCGCCGGAGAAGTTGAGCCGCGTCACGCCGCCTTGCCCGATGAGCGTCGAATGCAGCGGAATCAGCGTGCGCCCCCGAAGTGCGAGTTTCTCCGCCGGAGCAGATGCCGTGGCGTCGGGGCTGACGATGACCGGTTGAGCCGACGGCAGCGGCGACCGAGCCGCGCCCTCCGTGACGAAGGCGCTCACGACGAGAGCGAGCGCAAGAACGCGCGGGGCAGGGCTAAGCGGCATTGCGCAGACCTTTTCCTTTCGACTCGACATATGCGGCGCCGGCGCACACTAGCACCGCGTTACGAAAGGTCTAATCGAATGTCATTCGCCGAAGGGGCTGACCGTTGGGCATGCGCGACGAGGAGTCACATCGCTGAAGCCTAACGTGTTTTTGGTAATTCTTGAGGCCAGCGAAGCCGCGGTTTCACCGGGAGAGACCCGTGCTTGTCGGCCTGGCCCTGCCGGAATGCGTCGCGTGCGACCTTGTCGCAGAGCGGCGAATGTTGGCGCAAGCGTCCCGCGCTCTGAAAAGCTCTCCTGATCGGATGAGCGAAGTCGTTTGGCGTTACGCATAAAATCTGTATTCTCCCGCCTGCGGCGATCGGAGTTTTTCAGTGGCGGGCGTGGGTTGTGCGCGGAGCCTTGAGGGCAAGCGCGTCTTGCTGATCGTGGGCGGGGGGATCGCCGCGTATAAGTCGCTTGATCTCGTGCGGCGCCTGCGCGAGCGCGGCGCGCGGGTGCGCGTCGTCATGACGGCGGCGGCCAAGGAGTTCGTGACGCCGCTCGCCTTCGTCAGCCTCGCGAATGAAAAAGTCTACGACGATCTCTTCTCCGCAACCGACGAGCAAGAGATGGGCCATATTCAGCTGTCGCGGGACGCCGATCTCATCGTTGTCGCTCCCGCGACGGCGCATATTCTCGCGCGCGCCGCGCGCGGTCTCTGCGACGATCTTGCGACCACCCTGCTGCTCGCGACCGACACGCGCGTTCTTTATGCGCCGGCGATGAACGTGCGCATGTGGCTTCATCCCGCAACCCAGCGTAACGTCTCGACGCTGCACGGCGACGGCGCCTGGTTTGTCGGCCCAAACGTCGGCGACATGGCCTGCGGCGAATATGGACCCGGGCGCATGAGCGAGCCGCTGGAGATCGTCCAAGCAATCGAGACCGCGCTGAAGCAGGACACCCGGCTGCCCGCGCCCGAAGGCCTGTTGACGCGCGGCGGCGCGCTCGAGGGGCTGCATGTCGTCGTCACCTCCGGGCCCACCCATGAGCCGATCGATCCGGTTCGCTACATCGCCAATCGCTCGTCAGGGCGCCAAGGGCACGCCATTGCAGCGGCGGCGGCGCGCGCAGGGGCGCGCGTGACGCTGATCTCCGGGCCGGTCGCCCTCGCGGATCCCCCCGGCTGCGAGACCATACATATAGAGAGCGCACGAGACATGCTGGCCGCCGCAACGGCCGCGCTTCCGGCGGATATATTCATCGCCGCGGCGGCCGTCGCCGATTGGCGCGCGGAGCCGGCGGTCGACAAGATCAAGAAAGGCGAGCGCGGCGCGCCAAGCCTGTCGCTCGTCGAAAATCCCGACATTCTTGCGAGCGTCTCGCGCGGACCGAACCGTCCGCGCTTGGTCGTCGGCTTTGCTGCGGAAACGAGCGACCTTATCCGCCACGCGCAGGAAAAACTCGCCCGAAAAGGATGTGATCTCATCGTCGCTAACGACGTCAGCGAGGGGACCGGCGTATTCGGCGGGACCATGAATGAGGCGCATCTCGTCTTGCGAGGGGGCGTCGAAGACTGGCCGCGGCTTCACAAGGAAGACGTCGCCGAGCGGCTCGTGGCGCGCCTCGCGCAGATGATCGGCGGCGAAGCGCCATGAAAGTCGCGATCCGCCGACTGCCGAACGCCGATGGTCTGCCATCCCCGGCTTACGCCAGCGAAGGCGCGGCGGGCCTTGATCTTCACGCCGCGCTGGCGCCGGGGCAAAAGCTGGTGCTGGAGCCTGGCGCCCGCGATCTCGTCCCCACAGGGCTCTCGATCGCGCTGCCTCAGGGCTATGAGGGACAGGTTCGCCCGCGATCGGGCCTCGCCGCGGAGCACGGCGTTACGGTGCTCAATGCGCCGGGCACCATCGACAGCGACTATCGCGGCGAGATCAAGACGCTGCTGATCAATCTCGGCGGGCAGCCCTTCGAGATCATTCGCGGCATGCGCATCGCGCAGCTCGTCATCGCGCCGGTAAAGCATGTGACGCTGGAGGAGGTCGACGATCTCGATGCGACGACGCGCGGCGCCGGCGGCTTCGGGTCAACAGGACTGACCGGAGAGGGCGCGTGATGAAGCTTTTACCGCGCACCGCTCGCTTCGCGCTCATGGCGACGCTCGACGTGGCGCTGCATGCGCGCGGTCGGCCGGTGTCGTCAAGACAGCTCGCCGCGCGTCACGATCTTCCCCCGCGACGATTGGAGACAGTCCTGCAGGCCTTGGTGAGAGCGGGAATCCTCAAAAGCGTAAGAGGGCCAGCGGGGGGCTATGCGCTGGCGCGCGAGAGGCGCCGTCTCTGCGTCGGCGAAATCGTTCGCGTCGCCTTGGGCGCTGAAGAGGAGGCGCCGGACGTGGCGCCGCCGCTGCTCTCGGCGGTGCTGGAGCCGATCATCGCTGAAGCCGAAGAAAGCGCGCTCCGACGCTTGGACGACGTGACGCTCGACGATCTGCACGCCCGCGCGGTCACGCTTGGTTTTGGAGAAAGGCCGGACGCGAGCGGCGATTTTGAGATATGAAGCGCGCGAGCCGGCGAAGTCGCTGGACGGGCGAGGAGGCGCGCATGACTTATGACACGATCGAGGTCGAGACGCAGGGCCGAGTCGGCCTGATCCGTCTCAACCGGCCTGAAGCGCTCAACGCGCTGAATGCGCGGCTCATCGCCGAGCTCGACGACGCCCTCGCGGAGTTTGAATCGGACGACGGCGTCGGCTGCGTCGTCCTCACCGGCTCCGAGAGGGCCTTCGCCGCTGGCGCGGACATCAAGGAGATGCACGACAAGGGCTTCGTCGACGCCTTTCTCGACGATTTCATCGGCCGGTGGGACGTCGTGGCTCGGGCCCGCAAACCCATCATCGCCGCCGTCTCTGGCTTCGCGCTGGGCGGCGGCTGCGAAATCGCGATGATGTGCGACTTCATTCTGGCGGCGGACACGGCGGTGTTCGGCCAGCCGGAAATCAAGCTCGGCGTGATTCCCGGCGCCGGCGGCACGCAGCGGTTGACCCGCGCCGTCGGCAAGGCCAAGGCGATGGATCTCATTCTGACGGGTCGGATGATGGGCGCCGAGGAGGCCGAGCGCGCCGGCATCGTCGCGCGGATTGTCCCGGCCGCCGATCTTCTCGCCGAGGCGATCAAGACGGCGGCGACGATCGCGTCCATGTCGCTTCCCGCGGTTCTCATGGCCAAGGAGGCGGTCAATCGCGCTTTTGAATCGACGCTCGCGGAAGGAATCCGACACGAGCGAGGGCTTTTCTATTCACTTTTCGCGACGGCCGATCAAAAGGAAGGCATGAGCGCCTTCATGGAAAAGCGGAGGCCGGCCTTCGTCAATCGATAGGGCGGCCATTGACGAAAGGCGGCCGTCGCGCTTATAAACCACGCCACTTGGCCGCGATTTCGCGGCCGTTTGGTTTTGGGCGGCATCGCCGTCACTTTCAAGGACACGCAAAGCATGGCCAATACGAGTTCGGCCAAGAAAGCCGTTCGCAAGATCGCCCGCCGCACTTCGGTCAACCGGGCGCGTCGCAGCCGCATGCGCACTTTTGTGCGCAAGGTCGAGGAGGCGATCGCCTCGGGCAACGCCTCGGTGGCGGCGGACGCGCTGCAAAATGCTGTGCCGATCGTGATGCGCGCCGCGCAGCGAGGCGTCATTCACAAGAACACGGCCTCGCGAAAGGTTTCGCGACTGACCGCGCGAGTGAAGGCGCTCGCCGCACAGGCGTAGAGAATTCGCCGCGCATAACGTGGACGCAGCATTCTTGGAGCCCGGCGACAGCCGGGCTTTTTTATTGCGCAGGACGGCGACGGCAATTCGTCGCATGAAGCGCAGATGACACGGCCAGGAATTTTTTTCGCAGCAATAATTCGTGATCATTCAAAATTCTCCCGATTCAATCTCTTGCAATCAAGCTGTCACGAACGGGAAATAGCGCGGGCACTTGACACTATTATTGGCGCTTGTCCGGCGCGTCGCTGGCACGCTGCGGTCGTTCCGACGCGCATGTCACTCGCGGAATTTTAAAGGCGGCGAATCATCGGCTTATCGCCGAAGATGAAGAAAATTGACGGCGCCACGCGACAAAAGCTCAATCATTATGACAGATTTAATCGCGAGCGTCGTTGCGCGTGATGGCGCTGACGTGTAGCTTTGAAGGGTCGAACGAAAGGCGGTCGGCGTCAGTTTTTCATGGGCGCGCAATAGTGAGGGGAACGACCTGCGTTCCCCGGCGCGGATGGGCCCACAGAGCGAGACGCATTGCCGCTTTCCAGCCGTTCGGCTTGAAAACTCAAGTGATCAGTTCGCAAGGGCGTAGAGTTAAAGTCCGTTTCCTGCGACGCGCATCAATCCGGGATTCTCGCTGATCCCGGGCGAGGGGAGGCTTTGCCATGGCGAAGGGGCGGTTGGCCGAGACAGTCCAGGGAGTGCGCAGCGTCAACGACCGCATCAATGTGCGGTCGGTCGCGGCGTCTTGCAGCGTCTGTGTCATGCAGGAGGCCAACGTCGGCAGATGCGCGCGGCTCGCGATCGGGCCGCCTTCAAGAGTGCTGATTTAGCGCCGTTCGCGGCGGCAATTACTCGATCCAACTAGGTTCCTTTCGATCAGCGCCAGCGGCGAGTTTCGCCGGGGGCTCCCTTTCTGGCGCTCGTTTCGGAAAAAAGGTCTGATATGTCCGATCATAGAGAACAATTGGCAGACGACGGAGTAACCGCTGAAGATCGCTCGAAATGGGACCGGGTCCGACACAGACTGAGGAGCGACCTCGGCGACGCGGTTTACAATTCCTGGTTCACGCGATTGGAACTCGAGCGTATCGACGGCGGCGCGGTGCATCTGACGGTGCCCACCAAATTCCTGAAAAGCTGGGTTCAGTCGCACTATGCGCCGCGCATCAAGGCGCGCGTCGCGAGCGAATTCTCGAAAGTGGAGCGAGTCGTCATCGACGTGCGTTCGCCTATGCGCAAAGTTCGCTCGCGGGAAGACGGCGCAGATCAAGTCGAGTCCAGCACGCCGCATTGCGTCGCGCGCACAGTCGCGTCATTTGCGCCTGCTCTCGAAGCGGCCAACGAAGGCAATGCGCGCCGCGCCGCTCGGCCGATGACCTTGCGTCACGACGCCGACGCATTCGTCGGCTCGCCGCTTGATCGTCGGCTGTCCTTCTCGACCTTTCTCGTCGGGCCGTCGAACCAGCTCGCCTACGCGGCGGCCTGCCGCGTTGCGGAGGCGCGCGCCGGCGATCTTCCGATGTTCAATCCGCTCTACGCCCATGCGGCGGTCGGGCTCGGCAAGACGCATCTCCTGCAGGCGCTCGCGCATGCGTCGAACGACAACCGCCGCCATACGATTTATCTGACGGCTGAGCGCTTTATGAGCGGCTTCGTCTCTTCGCTGACCACGCATACGTCGCTGGCGTTCAAGGAGAAGCTGCGCGGCATCGACGTGCTGATCATCGACGATGTCCAGTTTCTCCAAGGCAAATCAATCCAGCAGGAATTCTGCCACACGCTGAATGCGCTGATTGACGCCGGCCGTCAGGTCGTCGTTGCGGCCGACCGGCCGCCGTCGGAGCTCGACACGCTCGACGAGCGCGTGCTGTCGCGATTCAAGGGCGGGCTTTGCGTGGACATCGGCCCGCTGGACGAGTCCTTGCGCGTCAAGATCCTTGCCGCGCGCATTGCATCGGCGAAGGAGTCGCAATCGAGTTTCCACGTGCCGCCGGAGGTCATCTCCTACGTGGCGCGGACGATCGCGACCAACGGCCGTGATCTTGAGGGCGCCGTCAATCGGCTTCTCGCCCACGCCACGCTGACCGGGGCGCCGCTGACCGTCGAGACCGCGGAATCGGCCATTCGCGATCTCGTGCGCACACAGGATCCCAAACGCGTCAAGATCGACGATATCCAGAAGCTCGTGGCGAGCCACTACAATATCTCACGCTCCGACATTCTGTCGTCTCGGCGCACCGCCAATGTGGTGCGGCCTCGGCAGATCGCCATGTATCTATCGAAGGTGCTGACGCTGCGCTCGCTGCCGGAGATTGGCCGTAGATTTGGCGGCCGCGATCACACCACCGTGCTGCACGCGGTGCGGAAAATCGAGGAGCTCGCCGCCAAGGACAAAGGCCTCGCCGAAGTCATCGAACTTCTGAAGCGCATATTGAGCGAGCAGTAGACTGCGGCGCTCGGCTGGGCTCACGCGTAATGCGTGGCGCCATTCGTCGGGCGCGCGTCGGCGCCGGCCCTTCTCATCGGCCGGTCTTCACCGTCGTCCATAATCTGGTGATCAGTTTCTGAACCGTCTGATCGGGCGCCGTGACGGTAAACAGGCGTCGCATCGTGAGGTCGGTTGGATAGACCGACGGGTCATTGGCGACGGCCTTATCGATCAGCGGTCGCGACGGCGCGACGCCATTGGCGAAATTGGTGGCGATCGAATTGCGCGCGGCGATGTCTGGTCGCAGTAGATAGTCGATGAAAAGATAGGCTTCGTCGAGATGGCGCGCATCCTTTGGAATTGCGAGATTGTCCAGCGACAGGAGCGAACCCTCGGTCGGTATCACGTAAGCGATATCGACGTCGGTACCGGCTTCGCGGGCGCGATTGCGCGCTTGCAGGCTGTCGCCCGACCAACCGATGGCGACGCAAATGTCGCCGTTCGCCAGCGCATTGATATATTCAGAGGAATGAAATTTCTTCACATAGCGGCGCAGACTTCCCAAGAGGGTGGCGGCCCGCGAAAGGTCCTTCGGATTTTTCGAATTGGGGTCGAGCTTCAGGTAGTTCAGCGCGATCGCGAACATGTCCTCCGGACTATCGAGCATGTAGACGCCGCAGTCCGCGAGCTTGCGTAGCGCGTCCGGTCGCAGGACCTGATCCCAGCTCGTTATCGGCTTGCCAAGCCGCTCCTGGACCTTCGCGACATCGTAAGCGACGCCCGTCGTGTACCACATGTAGTTGATGGCGTAGCGGTTGCCCGGATCGAAACGCGAAAGTCGGGAGTCGATCTCGGGCCAGACATTGCGTGCGTTGACAAGCTTGCTTCTGTCGATCGGCTGCAGCACGCCGGCTGCGATTTGCCGCTGGAGGAACGTCGCCGACGGCACGACGACGTCGTAGCCGGTGTCGCCGGCAAGAAGCCGCGCCTCGAGCATTTCGTTCGAGTCATAGGTGTCGTAGATGACTTTGATTCCGGTCTCTCGCGTGAAGTCCTCGAGCACGCTTGGATCGATGTAATCGCTCCAATTGAAAATGTTGACGACGCGCTCAGCGCCCAGCACGGGCGATGTTGCGGCGACGAGCGAGAGGAGGCATGCGAGAAGAAGCCGTTTCATGCGACAAGCCGTGTAGTGGATCAATGGGGCGAACCTATCATGGTTGCGCGCGCTTTGGCGACGCGCCATGCTGGGCGGAGCGGGCGACACGCCGGCGGAGATAATATGACCGCGATCCTCGTAGAACGCGCGACGGCGCTCGAAAGCCGCGCCGACACGACCAAATGCGTGGCCCGCGGCGCCCGCCGCTATCTGAGGGCCTGCGGATTTTCGGTCATTTGCGAAGCCTCCCTGCCGAACGGCCGACGCGCCGATCTCATCGCGCTCGCGCCCGACGGCGCCTTGCGCATCGTCGAGGTCAAGTCGAGTTACGCCGACTTTCGCGCGGATCTTAAATGGCCGCAGTATCGCGGCTTTTGCGATCGGTTCTATTTCGCGATCCCTGCATCGCTCGATCCGGCGATTTTTCCAAACGATGCGGGCTTGATCGTCGCGGACGCCCACGGGGCCCTACTGACGCGCGAGGCGCCGGCTTTCCCTCTCGCGCCGGCCCGTCGACGTTCGATGCTGTTACGCTTCGCGACGATGGCCGCGGACCGCTACTGCCTGCTGGCCTTCGGCGACGAACAGGCGAATTGAATCCGTCAGCGGGGCGCACGCTTGGCGAGAATGCGCTGCAGGGTCCGGCGGTGCATGTTGAGCCGCCGCGCCGTCTCCGAGACATTGCGGTCGCATGACTCAAAAACCCGCTGAATATGCTCCCAGCGCACACGGTCGGCGGACATGGGATTTTCTTGAGCGTCGGGTTTGTCGACCTGCGTCGCCATCAGCGCGTGATAGATTTCGTCGGCGTCGGCGGGCTTCGCCAGATAGTCGAAGGCGCCGAGCTTAACCGCGGTCACCGCGGTCGCGATGTTGCCGTAGCCGGTTAAGATGATTCCGCGCGCGTCGGGACGTGACGTCTTCAGCTTTGAGATGACGTCGAGGCCATTGCCGTCGTCAAGCCGCATGTCGATGATGGCGAAAGCGGGTGGGTTCGACTCAAGGGCGGCAAGGCCCTCGGCGACCGTTTCGCAGGGCGTCACTAGGAAGCCGCGGGCCTCCATCGCGCGCGTCAATCTGCCAAGAAACGGCTTGTCGTCATCCAGGATCAGCAGTGAACGATCCTGTGGCAGCGCTGGAACTTGCTCAGGTTCCGAGACGCCTTCTCGATCCGCCTTCAATTCTTCGGTCGACATCGTGCGTTTCCAACCCTGATTTTTGTCAAATCTAGCTTATCGCCAGCGTCGCGTCGATTCTATTTGTCCTGAAGCCTTGGCCTGGCCGCGGCGGGCTCGAGCGCGGCGCGCGGCCACGTGATTTTGGCGATTGCGCCGGTGCGCGGCGGAGAAACATTCATCGTTTCGACTGTAGCGCCCGAGCGCTCCAACAGCGTTTTGGCGATGAAGAGGCCGAGGCCAAGCCCCGACTCGGCATCGTTTTTCGTGCGCCGTTCGAGCGGCCGACCCCGCAGATACGGGTCTCCTAGACGATCAAGAATGTCTGGAGAGTAGCCGGGCCCGTCGTCCTGAATGGAGATCGTCACGTAGCTTGAACTCCACCAAGCGTCGATCTTCACGCGTGAATGGGCGAAGTCCATCGCGTTTTCGACAAGGTTGCCCAGCCCATAAAGAATCGCTGGATTACGCGCCAGCACCGGCGCGTCGGCGGGTCCATTTTTGGAAATTTCAACCTCGACGCCGATCTCACGCTGCGGCTCAACCACCTCCTGGATCAGCGTGTCGATCGACAGCAGATTCATCACGCTGCTCTGGTCCGTAGCGCCAAGCGAGGCCAGCTTGCCCAGGATCTCCCGACAGCGCGCCGTCTCCTGCGCGAGTAGCGCGAGGTCGTCGCGCAGCGCCGGCGCATTCTCTGGCAGCGAATTCTGCAATTCTTTGATGATCAGCGTAATGGTCGCGAGCGGGGTGCCAAGTTCATGCGCGGCGGCGGCGGCGAGGCCGTCAAGTTGCGAGAGGTGCTGCTCGCGCTCGAGCACCAATTCCGTCGCCGCGAGCGCGTCGGCCAGGAGCCGCGCCTCGTCCGACACCCGCGCGGCGTAGATGCCGATGAACGCCGCGCTAAGCACGAGCGCCGCCCAAACGCCGGTGCGGTAGAGGAGGGGAAAAGTCAATTTTTCGTCGGCATACCAAGGCAAGGGATAATATTCGACGGTGAGCACCGTCGCGACCGCGATCATGACGATGCCGAGCAGCAGCGTCAGATTGCTCGGCAGCGACACCGCCGAGATGATCACCGGCGTCAAAAACAACATCGCGAAGCTATTCGTCAGCCCGCCGGTGAGATAGAGCAGAAATCCCAGCTGGATGATGTCGTAACCGAGCAGGACGGCGGCTTCGACGTCGCCGAGGCGGAAACTGCGCGGCGTGCCAAAGCGCATGCCGATGTTGAGCGTCGCCGAGGCCGTAATGAAGACGAAGCAGAGGCCGACGGGAAAATCGAATCCCAGAACGAAATAGACGCCGATACATGCCGCCGCCTGACCGGTGATGGCCACCCAGCGGAGCATGAGCAGCGTCTCCATGCGCAGGCGCCGAGCGTCATAATCATATTCGACAGTTGTCATTTCAGTGATTCCATGGAGCGCTGCTGCCGACGCGCATCACAATCCCACGCCGCGCGACGCGCGCCAGATGCGCCACTGTCGCCGCAGCGGCGAGGGATCGCCAAGCGGTCGAAATGGATCGTAGTCGCTTCGCGCCAGCCGCTCCAGATAAAGTGGAGCGATGGCGCAAGGGAGCAGCGCGGCGCGAGCGGGTCCGAGATCCGCGGCCAGCCGGCGCGCCCGCTCATAGTAGGACAGCGCCAGCGCGTGCGCCGTCCTTACAACCGGACCAAGCTCGCTGCGCCGGCCCGAGCGGTCGCCGTGATGCGCGAACGCCTCGTCCGGCAGGAATTTCTCCTGTTGGGGACCCTCAGGCAGAGCGCGCAATATGCGCGTGAGGCCGAGCGCGACTCCCGCCGCATCGAAAGCCCCCGCCGACGGCGCTTGAAGATCTGCGCCGAGAATTCGCGCCGCCCAGCGAATCGGCGCCGAAGCCGTAGCGCGGCAATAGTCTTCGAGCGCCGTCCAAGTCGGCATCGCATCGTCGTAGAGATCGAAAATATGCGCGTCGGCCAGCGCCACGAATTCATCGCGGGGCAAAGAGAATCGCTCGATCGTGTCGATCAGCGCATCGGCCAGGGGATTGGCGCGTACGCCTTCGCCTTGCGCGGCGTCGGCCTGCAGCGCGTCAACCCACCACTGCAGCCGCATCTCGCCGAGCAGCGGCTGCGTGACCTTGCCGCTGACGTCCGCTGCTTCCTGGGCGAAGGCGTAGAGCGCATGAATGTGCGGGCGCGCGTCCTGGGGTGCAAAGAGGCAGGCGAGCCAGAGGTCGCGATCGCGCGCGCGCAGCAATTCCCCACATTGCGCATAATGCTCCCGCGAGGCGGCGGTCATGATGTCACACGGCGATCAGCAACGCGCCGACCCGCCGATTCTCGTCGACGAGCACATTGTAGGTCCGCACGGCGGCTCCCGTCGCCATGGTTTCGCAACCCACGCCCGCCGCGCGCAGCTTCGCACGCAGGCCGCCGGCAAGCGGCAACAAATCCTTCCCGGTGCCGACGACAAATACGTCGAGGCCGCCGCTTTCGGAAAGCGCGCTATCGATCATAGAGCCGTCGATCTCCGCAGCGCTGGTCAGAGGCACGGCGCGCACGCCGGAGGGCAGCGCGAGAATAGAGCCGCGATGGGACATGTCGGCGAAGCGGAAGCCGCCGCCGCCATAGTCATCGATTTTGTGACGGCCGGGAACATAGCCGCCGGACCCGCCCGTCAAGCCGGCCTCGTCTTGGCGCGTTTGCCGGTCGCCTTCCGCGCGGGCGCGGGCGTCTTTTCGGCGGACTTCGTCGGCGCGGAGACTGGCGCTTCCGCAACGTCCTCGTTCAAGGAAACTTCTGCGTCGGCCTTGCGCTCCGTCTCGTGCTTCTGCGCCGCCTTGTCGGCGTCTTCATTGCGCAGCCCGAGATAGATCAGCATCGGCGAGCAGATGAAGATAGACGAGTAGGTCGCGACGAAAATGCCCCAAATCATCGCTACCGAGAACGACCGGATCACTTGGCCGCCGAAGGCGACGAGCGCGAACAGCGCAAGCATCACCGTCGTTGCGGTCATGATCGTGCGCGGCAGGACGGCGTTGATCGACATGTCGACCATTTGCGCTGTCGGCAGTTTCTTGTATTTGCGCATATTCTCGCGAATTCGGTCGAGCACCACCACGGTTTCGTTCAGCGAGTAGCCGACGATGGTCAAGATCGCGGCGATCGATGTGGTGTTGAATTCGAGCTGCGTGATCGAGAAAAAGCCGACGGTAAGCAGCAGATCATGCATCGTCGCGATCACGGCGCCGATCGCGAATTGCCATTCGAAGCGGAACCAAAGATAAGTCAGCACCGCGATGATCGATAGCACGACGCCGAGCGTGCCGGACTGCACCAATTCGTTTGAGACGCGCGGGCCGACGACTTCGACGCGGCGCAAATCATAATATCCGCCGACAGCGCCACGCACGCGCTCCACCGCCGCCTGCTGGGCGACGTCGCCGCCGGGCTGCAGACCGAAGCGCAATGTGGCGTCTGCCGGATTCCCGAACGCCTGCACCTCGATGTCGCCCAGCTGGAGGCCTTCGCCAAGCGTGCGCAGCGTGCCGACTTCCGCGGCGCCGGATTTCGCGCGCAGTTCGATCACCGTGCCGCCGGCGAAGTCGATGCCGAAATTCATGCCCTTGAAGATGAAGAGCGCGACCGCGATCAGCGACAGCACGGCCGAGAATGGATAGCTCACGCGGCGGAACCGCATGAACGGGAACTTGGTGTTCTCCGGAGCGAGGCGCAGAAGTTTCATAAATGTCGCCCCTTCAGATCGGCAGTTTCGTCGGCCGCGCGTAATGATACCAGACGGCGATCATCATGCGCGTCATGGTCACCGCGGTGACGATGGTCGTCAGAATGCCGAGCGCAAGCGACACGGCGAAGCCGCGCACCGGTCCCGAGCCAAGAAAATAAAGGATCGCCGCCGCAACGAACATGGTGACGTTGGAGTCGACGATGGTCGCGAAGGCGCGCGTGAAGCCCGCGTCGAGCGAGGCGAGGATCGAGCGGCCGGCGTGATTTTCCTCGCGTATGCGCTCGTAGATCAGCACGTTCGAGTCGACGGCCATGCCGATCGTCAGCACGATGCCGGCGATGCCCGGCAGCGTCAGCGTCGAGCCGAGCAGCACAAGGCCGGCGAAAATGAAGGCGATGTGCACGAAGAGCGCGAGATTGGCGAAGACGCCAAAGACACCGTAAGTGACGAGCATGTAGACGACGACGAGGCCCGCGCCGACATAGGCGGCGCGTTTGCCGGCGTCGATCGAGTCCTGGCCGAGGCCCGGACCGACGGTGCGCTCTTCGACGATGTTGAGCTTCGCCGGCAGCGCGCCGGCGCGCAGCAGGATCGCAAGGTTGTTCGCCTGTTCGACGGTGAAGCGTCCGGAAATCTGGCCGGAGCCGCCGGTGATCGGCGTCAAGATCCGCGGCGCGGAAATGATCTTGTTGTCGAGGATGATCGCGAAGAGGCGCCCGACGTTCTTGGAGGTCACTTCGCCGAAGGCCTGAGCGCCGCGGATGTTGAAGCGAAAATTGACGACCGGCTCGCCGCTTCTTTGCTGGTCGAATCCGGGCTGCGCGTCCGTGAGATCCTCGCCCTTGACCATCACCTGTTTTTCGACACCGAGCTTACCTTCCTGTTCGACCTGATCGAGTTCCTCGACTTCCGCCGGATTTTGGCCCGGATCGGCGACGAGGCGGAATTCGAGCTTCGCGGTTTTGCCGAGGATTTCCTTGAGAGTCTCGGGATCCTGAAGGCCCGGCACCTGCACCAGCACGCGGTCGTCGCCCTGACGCTGAATGCTCGGCTCGCGCGTGCCGAGGGCGTCGACGCGCCGCCGAATGACTTCGATCGATTGCTCCACGGCCTTGCGCGACTTGTCCGTGATGCCCGCGTCGGTGACGGTCACGCGGATGAGGCCGTCCGGCGACGCGTCGACGTCGAGCGGAGAAGGTCCGCCCATGAGAGCGCCGCTGAAGCTGTTGCGCAGCTGCCGCAGTTTTGGAAGGACTTTCTCGCGATCCGCCGGATCGGCGACGCGCACCTGCACGCCGCGCGGGGTCGTTCCGATGCCGCCGGAGATCGCGACCTTTTCTTCACGCAGGATTCTGCGCACGTCGTCGCGCAGATTTTTCACCTGCGTGCTGATGAGATCCGCCTGATCCACTTCGAGCGTCACATGCGAGCCGCCCTGAAGGTCGAGGCCGAGCACAATGGTCGGAGGCGTCAGCCAGGCGGGCAGGCGCGACTTCAGCTCTTCATAATGGGACGGCGACAACATGCTCGGCGCGACGACAAGCACCGCGGCGACAGTCATCGCCACAATGGCGAAGAATTTCCAGGTCGAGAATCGCAGCATTGTCCTGCTATCGGCTAGTGATCGAAAGGATCCGCGTCAGCTCTGCGAGCCGGACCCGGCGTCTCCGGGCTTGCCGTCGCTCGCCTTGCCGTTGCCGGTCTTGACGTCGCTCGACTTGGTTTCAGCAGGCTTCGTCGACTTTCCGCCGCCTTTGGCGCCGCCAGTCTTGGCCGTCGGCGGCGTCTCCTCCCTTACGGGTTCGCCCTTGGCGCGCACTTCGGCGACGGCGGTGCGCAGCATTCTCACCCGCACGTTGGGCGCGATCTCGACCTCGATTTCAGCGTCGTCGATGGATTTCGTCACCTTGGCGACGATTCCGCTCGTGGTGACGAGCGTGTCCCCGCGTCGGACGTTGCGCAGCTGCGCGAGCTGCTCCTTCTCGCGTCGGGAGCGCGGGCGGATCACCAAGATGTAGACGATGCCCATCACCACGAAGATGGGAATAAGCTGCCCGAGCATCTCCGGCATGGTCGGAGGCTGATGCGCTTCGGGCTGCGTCTCGACGGTTTGACCCGTCTGGGTGGCGGTTGGCGGATGTGGCGGAGTCGGCGACGTCGGCGCGGAAGGCGCCGTCGATTGGGCCGGCGGGCTCGCAGGCGTCTCGGCGGCAGGCGGTGACGGCGTCTGGGCTTGGGCCAAAGCGTCCGGGATCAGCTTCATCGCGAAAATCTCTTTAAAGGGCTCGGAGCCCGACGCGGATTATTTCCAAGCGCCGAACGGGCGCGGACTATAGCCGCTCACTTCACGAAAGCAATGGCGCGCGGCCGACTTCACGTGATGCGCGCGCATAAGCGCGAGCAATCGAATGTGCGGCCACGCACCGCCCTTCGCCGCTGGAGAGCATAGTCAGTGCAAGGCGCCTTTAGGGCGTCTACGTTGTCAGGAGAAAATCATGTTGAAGAAACTTTCCTACGCCGCGCTTTTGGCGGGAGCGCTTTTTGCCTCTTCCCCCGCCGCCGCAGGCGGCCACTGGCATGGCGGTCATGGCTGGCACGGCGGTCATGGCTGGCACGGCGGTCATGGTTGGCATGGCGGCCATGGCTGGCACGGCGGTTGGCATGGCGGCTGGGGCGGTCATGGCGGCGGCTGCTGGCGCTGGTGGTACGGCCAGTGGCATTGGGTGTGCTGACCAGCTTCGAACCCAAGCAAGCAATCTAACCTCTTCGGTGGCGGCCGAAGAGGCCTATCGCTTCCCGAACGCTTGAGGGCCGCTCGACCGCTGTCGTCGGGGGAGCGCCCTTCGCGAGGCGGCTCACTTGCGGCGCCGAAAGGGATCGCTCGCAAATTATAGAAAAGTCGCCACATGGAACTGGGGGGCATGCCTCAGCCCAAGCCGCCCGCGGACCGCGCTGAGCCACTCAACGAAGGTGAAACAATGTCAGCTTTCAAAAACATTTCTGTGGTCGCGGCGCTCATCGGCGCCCTGGCGATGCCCGTTACGGCCGGGGCAGCTGGCGGCGGCTATGGCGGCGGTGGCGGTAAAGGCGGAGGCGGCTGGAGCGGCGGCCAAGGCGGGGGCGGCGGCGGAGGCGGCCAAGGCGGAGGAGGCCAAGGCGGAGGCGGGCAAGGCGGCGATATGGACGGCGGCGGCCAAGGTGG
>NZ_JAMRYX010000060.1 GCF_024448135.1 Methylocystis suflitae | reverse complement strand
TCTACGTGAAAGACATCCTGAAAGCCCTTCGAAAATCCTGTTTCTGGCGTATTCGAATATGTTTTTGCCGCCGGCTCGAGCCATTGTTCTCGAGCCCTCGCTGTATGGCACATTGGCCCCGATCGATATTGACCCAGTCCACCCGATGGATGATCCGCAATCACCCCCAAAACAACAATATCATACGATCCTCGAGCAGTGGGCCAAGCTTCTGCAGGGACGGCTGACGATCTATGATTATGACCAGTCCATGCTGTTGTGGCGCGATCTGCCTAACCCATCACATCAGGCGTTTCAGCGCGATGTGAAACTCTATCGTGACATTGGCGTGTTGGGCTTTACGACCGAAAGCCGGATGGCGCTCGCGACAACCGTCACCAATTTTTATCTACGAGGTAGATTGATGTGGAACCCGGATGAAGACGTCGAAGCGCTGCTCGACGATTTCTACGGCAAATTCTTTGGTCCTGCAGAAAAGCCAATGCGCGACTATTGG
>NZ_JAMRYX010000059.1 GCF_024448135.1 Methylocystis suflitae | reverse complement strand
ATCTTTTGCGGGCGCGCGGACAAAGCGCTGTCGTTGACGGCGTGTTCGGTCCGCAAACCGAAGCCGCAGTGAAAGTATTTCAGGCAAGCCAGGGGTTAACGGCGGATGGGATCGTCGGGCCTCTGACTTGGACGGCTCTCGTCGTGCAGGTCAAAAAAGGAAGCCAAGGCGACGCGGTTAGGGGAGTGCAGGAAGAGTTTCAATTCCGCAACCTGTCTGGCGATCCAAGCAAGGGACCGCAAGTCGATGGGATCTTCGGACCGGTGACGGACGCGGCGGTGCGTGGTTTTCAGCAAGCACTTTCGGTCGACATCCCTTCCGTGAAAGTGGACGGAATTGTCGGTCCGGTTACTTGGCAGGCTCTGGTGAGTAGCATGCTTTCTTTTTAGCGTCGGCTTCAAGGTGGTCCGGAGGCCAACCGGGCTCATGTTTTTCGACAGGATGGCACGCCATGGCAGAACCGATATTGAAGAAAGGATCTAGTGATCCCGCCGTGCGGGACCTGCAAGAGGCCCTTAAAGCTCTCGGATACGATGTCGGCCCCGTTGATGGAGTCTTCGGGGCGAAAACCGAGAGCGCAGTTAAGAAGTTTCAGCAGGCGCGGGAGATCGCGGTTGATGGCGTGGTTGGCCGAATTACGTGGATCAACATTGACGAAGCTGATCAAAGTCATCCCGTGCTGAAGGTCGGCTCGACTGGCCTACCTGTCCGTCGTTTGCAGAACCGAATGAGCGCTGTCGGTTTCAACACCGGCGGAGTCGATGGGCGCTTTGGCGCCAAGACTGAAGCAGCAGTCAAGAAGTTGCAGCAAGATTATCGCCTAAGCATGGACGGCATCGTTGGTCCGCAGACTTGGCAAGTCGTCGACGCCCTAGAGAATGAGGGTGGCGCAAGCTGATCTGATCACGATTTGGCAGCCATTTCGCGTCCTCCAACACTCACTATCTACCCGGCGCCAGACGCGCCGCCAACCAGGGCAGCTTCGCGCAGCGCTCTATGTCTTCGCCCCCAAGGGGAGTCTCAAACTGGAACGGTCTGCGCCCGTTACACGTTAATCCAGTAGACCCGATGAAGAGTGGATCCGCCGCGAGCGGCAGCTTCTGGAGGGATTATTATGGCCGTAACGATTCAGGGCGACTGGAGTGTCAAGGTCACACTCAAGAACGCGGCCTTCGACCAGCGCTTCATCGTCTCCGGTAGCATTGTCAGCGACGGCGTCTATCCGGGTACCATAGGTACGCGCATACAGGCGGGCGGCGCCAACTGGATGATCCGGATTCAGAACCGCGCTTCGGCCCGCAACCCCTGGGTCGATTCCGACATGAGACTCGGTCCAGAGACGCCGAGTGGGATCTCGGTCATTAGAGTGGTCGAGTCAAATGACCAGGGCGCCGACCAGGACTTTGACGACCTCGTGCTCGAGCTCCGCAAGAAGCAGAACCCGATCATCTTAATCGTGCAGCGCCCGTTCGCCATTGATCCGCGGTCACTGATCATGAACCCCGACGGGATTTTCTACGGAGGGGGGAGTGTGCAAGTGATGGCGGTGCGCGTGCGAAACACCTGGACGCGCACGATGCCGGCCGACCAGGCGCTCGACATCTCCAACCTCGGCCGGCTCCAGCTCGCCGCTGCGGGCATTCAGGTGGTGGACGCCTGGACGGCGCGCGAGCTGGAATCCTTCGGGCAGACGATGCTGGGGCCGACGCGCATGCCGGTGATCGGGCCGCTCGCGGTAGGCGAGGAGCGCACCGTCTACTTCAAGCTCGATTGCTCCGCAGCGCACGCAAGCGCGCCGGAGGTCGAGTTCATCGCCCGTCGCTCCGTTCCCGAGCCCGACCTGGACGATCCGGCGCGTCTCGCCCGCCGGAAGATCTTCGTCACCCAGGTGGGCTACGATCCCGCGACGCGGGAGGTAACAGCGCGGACGCCCGAGGGAATCTTGCGCCTCCAGCTCAAGCAGATCTCGCTCGACCCGCACCGCTATAACGAGATGCGCGACTGTATCCGAGGCGCGCTCAAAGCAGGTGGCCCACGCGGCGTCCATGCGCGAGAGCTCCGCATCCGCGCGGAGCGGCTGCTGCGCGATCTTCGGGCCGGCCGCTGCGACCCGTGCTTGCTGCGGGAGCTGAGTGAGCTCTGCTGCAAATGTGTTGGCGACGACGGTGGGGGCGGCGGCTCGGGCGGGATCAATAGCTGCCCCTTCCCCTGGCTCCCGATCCGTTTCTCCTACACGGTGGAAGCGCCGTTTTCGGGCCAATACGGGCCAGTTCCTTTCCAGGACCCCTGGTGGAAGGTCATAGCCTGGATCATCTGCGCCGCGCTCCTCATCGCGGCGGCGATCGTCGACATTTTCGACGAGGCGCACGAGAACGAGGAGATCGTCATCGGAGAGGTCGCCCGCTTCTCCCGGGACAATGTCGATTGCTCGATCGCCTCGCTCTATGGCGTGCGCGGGGTCGAGCTGGGGGTGCTCGACTCGCTGAGTGGAGAGCCGAACACCAACGCGCGAATTGCTATCGACGGCATCGTGCCGATCGTCCGCGCCGTCGCTCCGGCCTTCGTGGGGATGAAAGTCTACAAGTCGGGAGCCCGCACCGGGCTCACGCACGGCCTCGTCACGAGCATCGTCGCGACGACGAATCAGTGTCGCGGCGAGTTTGAAGACTCGACGGGCACTTGTCATCCTGACCCGGCTACTCCGAACTTGGTCATGACGAACCAGATCCGAGTCGGAACCAGCGCCGACTTTCCCTCCGAGCCGACGACCGACCACGGCGACTCCGGCTCGCTCTGGCTGAGCGACGAGCCGGCGACGCGCGACCAGGTGGTCGGTCTCACCCATTCCGGGCGGATCGGCTCCTCGGACGCCAACCCGATCAACGATGTGTTGGCCGCGCTCGATGTGCGCCTAACGCCATGAGGGGGACCCCATGCCTCTGAACCCACGCGATCCCGACGACCTCGACCGTGTTGAACACGTCGCCGCGCGCCTGCGCGATGAATGGGCGGACGACCCGAACGTCGTCGCCATTGGACCCGGTCTGCGGATCGTTGGCCGCCGCGCCGTGCCCGACGAGCTGATCATCACCTTCTTCGTCCGGCGCAAGCTGCCGCCGGAGGAGATCGCGCGGCGGGGGCTGCGAACGGTCCCGGCTGAGGTGGACGGGATCCCCACCGACGTCGAGCCCACCGGCGCGAACGCGCTCTACTCCGGTCTAGAAAAGCGGCGCGAGCGGCGGGACCCGCTGCTGGGCGGGATCGCCATCGGCAACTCGCAGATTCACTTCTGGTACGGGACACTCGGCGCGATTGTCTTCGACAACGCCACCGGGGAGCCGATGGCGCTGACGAACGAGCATGTCCTGATCAACAGCAACAAGGGACATGTCGGCGACGAGGTGATCCAGCCCGCGCCGCCGCGGATCTCGGACTTCATCGACATCGACTTCACCCCGGACTGTTGTCCTACCGGCGGCATCATCTTCGTCGAATCCCCGGGGCCAATCACCTCGACCCTCACGACGCTCGCGGGGATGGCCGCGATCGTCGGGTGCGCCGACGTGCGCGACCCGACGCGGCGCGGGCAGGACGCCACCGTTCCGGCGCCGGGAGAGGTGACGGTGCGCGAGCGCGTCGACGTCGAGCTGCGCTACCCCGACTTCCCCATCCCGGGGACGCCGCACACGGTCAAAGCCGATTGGCGTTACACGCGCGAGACCACCGGCGCCTCCTATTCGCATGCCGTCGCCGAGGCGAACACCAATGAGCATGTCCTCCTCCTGCAGCGCCTTCAGACCGACCGCAAGGAGTACAAGCGGGGCGAGATCATCCACCTTCTGGCGACACTCGTGGCGCCGAAGGAGCGCGCCTGCAGCTCGCACTTCGCCATCTGCTACCTGGTGCCCGGCGCGCCGGGACAGCAGGGCCGATCCCACATGCTGGTGCTGCGTCCGGTGAGTGGGAAGGCGCTGGCGGAAGTGGAGCGTCTCTTCCCCGGACTGGAGCATCCCGACCGCGCGTGCTTCTACTATGGCCGCATCGGCGTGGAGACGATCGACCCGCTGGGACCCTGGCGCACCCACCTATTCGCGCAGACGGTGAACGACGTGCCGGCCGGCATGGACCCCGAGACCGCCGCGCCGACGATCGGCGGGATCCCGGTCACGCGGAACTTTGAGTTCATCGGCCAGGGGCGGTTGTCCCCGGGCGGCGCCGAGGGGTGCATGTTTCGGCCATTCGTTGACGGAGATTACACGGTGACGCCGTGATGAGAGGCTAAGACGATCGACGTGCCGGAAGGAAGTTGGCTCTGAGTCTTGTCGAAGCTTCGAGAAGTTACGCACAAGAATGCAACGCATCTGTCGGCTCGTCGCAAAGCTCATTTAGGCACGAACTCATCCTGTCTATGAGCCGCGCGCCGACGGACTCGGTCAATTTCCGCGAATTCTCCTATGGAAGAAACCGCAAAGCCGGATCACGCGCATTGCGGAATTCTTCAGGAGCGGTCCCCTTCTGGCGCATCCATGCCCTTCGCAAAGGCGACAGGATTGACCTGGGCTTTCTCGACTCGACTTCGGGCAAGACGCGTAGGGAGCAAATTAAAGTTGCTTACGGCGGTTGTCGGCAAGTTTCTCACACCTCGGCTACTGACGCTCTGCCTCCGTCGCCGCGCGTAGGCGGACGTTGGCGTGTGGGGTCGTTTCAACTCGGCCGCAGAGATCACGAGCCGAGATATTCTTAGCCGCGCCATCCCAGCTATTCGTAATCACTCTCGCTCGATGACAACTTGAAGCAAGACCGTTTCAGTTAGAGGATTTGCTGTATTTCCAACATTTTTTGAGAGGCTTGACAAAACTCTTGCCGTCTTCAGCTGATTGAGGAGATTCAACGCAAGACTCATCCCCCTCCGGTTGCAGCCCGCCTTCTTTCAAGCATCGTTCAACGTACTCTCCAATTGCAACGTGCTTTCTTTCGTCCGTTAGAGGCGAATCCGCCAGCGCATAATGAGCCGACATCTGGCAATCCGTAATTAAACGTCCGAGGGCTTCATCTTTTTCGCCACTGCCGCACGCGGATAGGGATATTGCGCTTGACATGAAAACGAAGCCACATATTTGGGCTGGCTTAGGATACATGCCACCCTCCCTTAATTTTCTGCTCCCTGATTTTTCGGAGCAACGGCCGAAGTTACCTTAGAGTGTTGAAACACTGCTGCAAGACCGCCGATAAGCGTGTCACGTATAGTTTCGGCGAGTTCAGTCTGGGCGACGCGTGGCGCTACTACAATGTTCTGCTGGAGCGCGTCCGCAGCGCCGCCAAAATGTTCGGTCAGCGCCATGGCATGAAGTTCCGGGTCCGGCAGAGCGCCAAAGCGGTGCTGGTGGAGCGGCTGGCGTAAAGACCTCCAAAGCTGGAGACCATCAACGAGCCCGGATCCACTCGGCGACATGTTCGTCGCGCTCGACCGCGGTCAGCTCGGCGCGAGCAAGATTTTCGCTAATCTCCCACTGTCGAGAAATAGCTGATCGCTCAACTTCTCCCGAAGAGCCGCAATCCACACCGCATTGGCGCGTGGCGTGAAATGCACCCCGTCGTCGCTCATCTCTACGCGGCGCACGCCATTGAGCGAGACATGCGGATTGAGGTCCAACACCTCGATGCCTCGCTCTTGGCAAAGCTCCGCCATCATTGCGTTCGCTGCATCTATGCGCGGCGCTGCCTCTCTCTGGGCGATGTAAGGCATCAAGGTGAAGATCGCGGAAGCGTCCGGATCGAGGACATGCCGCGGAAATCGCGTTCGATGTCCCGGATCGGAGCCGCGGCGCCGAAAAGATCGTTCAGACCTCCGTCGATGATGAAGCGCCGCGCGCGATTTCGTTGCGCACGCTCCAACTGCCCGGCGATATCCGCGAGCCGCGCGCCCCCCTTGGCGAGGTTTATCACCTCAAAGGGGCGACACGACAGCGTGCGAAATGAGCAGCCGGCCGCGAGACTATCGCCGACGACGGCGATGCTGGCGACGGCGGGTCCTAGAGCGACAGCCGCCAGTACTGGCGCGATCGCGCCGAGGAAAAGGCGTCGCGAGGGAGCGGCGATATTCGATCTCATACAAATCCTTGTCGCAAGGATGCATCGCTCGCGACGATAGGCATCAATCTCCTCGCCAAGTATCACCAGTATCCAAGCGGGCATGATGAGGCCGGAATATGGCGGCTTCAGCTTCATCGCTCATTCCGCTGTTGCCGAAGTGCCCTGAGCCTCCCGTCTTGTTTTGCTGTTTCCAAATATTGTAGATCGGCGACGTGCGTGGGATGCGGCCGCATGGTCGGATTTGGGGAATTCGGCAATTTTGCCAGGTTCGCCCATTTTTTTCTTGGCGCCGCGCAAGTCATCACGCTAACAGCCGCTGGCTCCGACAGTGGCGCATATCCATTCTGCGGCGGAATGCGCGGGCACACAAACCGCGCAAAAAGCGCGCCGTCGCGCGTCATGCAAACGGCGGTCGAAGCGATGTTTGCCCGCTTGATACGACATTGTTCCTGCATCCGGCGGCGGAGGACGCTCGCAGGAATGGATCGTCTCGCCGCGGCTCAACACCAGCCGTCGGCGATGATCCCATTTTGGCGCGACCGCAGGCGCGACTTCTTCCGGTTTCGACACGTCACAGACGAAAAAATCTCAGTGCCTGTCGCCTTCACTTCCTGGCAGTCTGCTGAAGCGCCTCCTCATTCAGCAAACATTCAGTGGCTCGATGTGAATGAATTGCAAGGGGCAGAAGGAGATCAGCATGTTGCGCAAACTGTCTCTAGTTACGACTTTGGCCGCGGCTTTGACGCTTCCGACTGTCGCTCTGGCCTGGGATGGTCATGGCGGTGGCTGGGGAGGCGGCGGTCATCATGGCGGTTGG
>NZ_JAMRYX010000058.1 GCF_024448135.1 Methylocystis suflitae | reverse complement strand
TCGATCTGGCGCGCCATTACGGCTTTCAGCCACGCGCCTGCAAGCCTTACCGCGCCAAAACGAAAGGGAAAGTCGAGCGGCCCTTCCGTTACATCCGGGAAGATTTTTTCCTCGGCGGCGCCTTCCGCAATCTCGATGATCTGAACCTCCAACTCCGGACCTGGCTCGACACAGTCGCCAATCCGAGGGTCCACGCCACGACCAAGCGTGTCGTCACCGAGGCATTCGCCGAAGAGAGAACAACGCTCAAGTCATTGCCGCTCACGCCCTATCAGGCCGTACTGAGGCTCGAGCGGCGCGCCTCGCATGAAGGCATGGTCAGCGTCGGCGGCAATCTCTACAGCGTGCCGGACACCACCCGCCGGCGCGTCCTTGACGTCCATGTCTTCGCCGACGCCATCCGCATTTTCGAAGACGGGGTGTTGATTGCCGTCCACGCGCCGCTCGAGGGCCGCGGCGAGAAACGCCTCGACCCGGCGCATCGTAAAGCCCCGTCGGCGACGCCGCGCCGTCGACCAGCAGACACGTCGCCGCCCCTTGTGCTGCGCGCCGGCGATCAGGCCGCAAGGCGTCCGCTGGCCTTCTACGACGCTGTGGGTCGCCGGCTGGCGATGCAGGGAGGCTCGCAATGAACGCGACGCCCTCCGCCATCATCGACCGCGTCAAACGCAATCTCGTCGGTCTGAAGATGCCACGCGCCCTCGAAATCCTCGACGTCACCCTACGCGGCATCGAGCGTGGCGAGACGACGGCCCTCGACGCGCTCGACATTCTGCTCACCGAGGAACTCACCCTGCGCGAGAACCGTCGCGTCAGGATGGCCCTTCAGATGGCGCGCCTATCCGCCGTCAAAACGCTTGCCGGCTTCGACTTCGCCTTCCAGCCCTCGCTCGACAAGAGCCGCGTCATGGCGCTCGCCGAGTTGCAGTTCATCAATCGCGCCGAAGCCGTCCATCTCATAGGGCCGCCAGGCACGGGCAAAACCCATCTCAGTCTGGCGCTCGGCGTCGAGGCCGTCAAAGCCGGCCGCAGCGTCTACTTCGCCTGCCTCGCCGACATCATCGCAACATTGGCCAAGGCCGAACGCGAGGGGACGCTGCGGGAGAAGATCCGTTACTTCTGCCGCTTCTCGCTGCTGATCGTCGACGAGATCGGCTATCTGCCGGTCACTCCAGGCGGCGGCAATCTGTTCTTTCAGCTCGTCAACGCTCGCTACGAAAAGGGCGCCATGATCCTCACCTCAAACCGCGGCTTCGCGGAATGGGGCGAAATCTTTGG